>NZ_JAVJQL010000009.1:0-7552 GCF_040218215.1 Fulvivirga sp. | reverse complement strand
TTTCCTGGTTGGGCTGACTACCTTCAACAGGTAATCATTTAATGCCTCAGTATATAATAAATTCTTTATTATTCTTACTTTTAGAAAGATAAGTGCACTATACCCAACAAATATTGCGGATATGTGCCATTAGATATAAGGCGAATATCAGCAATTGTTGATATTCGGATGTTAGCTGCAATATTGGTGGTAAATCAAGTGACTTTCTTAATATCCTCTTATTATAGACTTATAGGTTCAGTTCAAGTATAATAACAAGACATGCGAATAATTCTAATTGTAATACTTTTATCTATTCAATTCCCTTCATTTTGTCAAACAAGTTTCAAAGGGCAATTGACCTCAGGTGATACGATGAATTTAGAAATTCTCAATGCGTATCCAGAATCTTTCCCTAAAGTATCGCTGTTGTTTCATGCTGAAAGCACTGAAAAGTCACCAATCTGGAATCTATCAAAATCTGACTTGATAGTTAAAGAGAATAAAGAATCTCAGTTAATAGATACTCTTTTTTTACAATCAAAAAATAATGCAATAAACATTAGTTTAATTTTAGATCACTCTGGATCAATGCAACAAAGTGATGAACTTTTAGATACTATTAAATACCCAGAAATGGCCCGATATATTTACGATGGGTTCATTTATACTATGGAAGGATTTAAATATCCAGAAGGATATGTAGCCCCGATCGACCATGCAAAATCTGCAATAAGTTCTTTTAACAAATCATTTGAATCGAACAAAGATTTAATAAATCTGATTGGTTTTAGCTCCAGAGTTGATGTTGATTTTCCGTTTACAAATGACTTCAGCAAAATAGATTCCGTTTTATCAACGGTAAAAGCGGATAGCATGACTGCTTTTTATGATGCTCTACTAAGGGGAATTAAAAATTTAGACAACACAGACGGACTTAAATCAATTGTTGCATTGACTGATGGCTTAAATAATCATTCTAATTCAACATTTGAGGATGTTTTAGATTCTGCTGTCAGAAAAGAGATTCCGATTTATGTCATTGGTCTAGGCTCCGTAAATATTGATACATTAAGTATGTTAGCAAACTTAACTGGCGGACGCTTTTACCATACCAATGATCCAAAATCTTTAAATGAGGTATACTCCGAAATAAGTCGGACAATACAGTCAATTTACGAATTGCACTATACATCAAACAACCTCTCTCATCTTGACTCTTTAAAAGAAATTGTTTTAGATTATAACATTGATAGTATATATGTTCAAAAAGCAATCATCAACAAGATTTTACCTGAATCAGTCATTCAAACTCTTCAAAAAAGAAAGCAACAAAGTGATTTAAAGTATATATATGGTGGACTGACAATCTTGGTGCTTGTAACCATGGGAGGATATTTATATTATAAAGCCAAAAGCAGCTAACATGGTGTAGAAAAACATATGCTATAGCACCTTGTAGCTTAAGGCAGTGCAACTTGCACCGCATTTCTGCTTGCATTCCATAGCAGACGACTGACCAGAACGCAGTAGTAGGAACTTGAAAGTGTTGAGCAGATTTTGACTTGTGTGCGTTGAGAAAGTTAGCAGAAAATGCTACGTTTAGTTTTTTATAGCCTCGTGTAGCATACGTTTTCTACACAGGCGTTAGCATCAATTTTATGAGGACTTATTTGACCATATTTATATTTACTTTTTTATTCATCGGTTGCAATTCAAGCGTTAAAAACATTGAGGACAAACAAGATTTTGATGTATCTGAATATGAAGGAATATTAATGCCAAAACTGTCTACAAGTGAAAAGGAGATTTGGAACTTTTATAACGGCAAGAGTGAAGCAACTTTAAAAAGTGGTGTACAAACATTTAAATTTGAGCTATCAAACTATTCAAAATACACCAATCCTGAATTTCTTGAAAATCATTTGCAATCAATCAACTATATAGATTTTAAATACAAATCTAACGATGGTGAGTTGATAATATATAATCCTACTATTAAGGACTCAATCGGCTTACTGTTGCTAAATCTTGACTCTATGGCTTTATCTAGATTAGAGTATGAAGTAAACATGAATTTAAAGTTTAGAGATTCAGATTCAACCTTCACTTACAGAGGTATTATTGACTTAATAGACTAAATATGATGCTAACATGGCGTAAGAGCGCATTTGGACTTCACCGTGCGAAGTCCTAAAATGCTTTGGTGCGGCTCCACCGCACGTTTTGGGTAAGCATTTCACATCCACTTTCATCTCTTAACTTGTGGACGACCAACAGGAACGCAGTGTCTTAAGCTGCTTGTATCTCGACTAGGTTCTAAACCCAATTCGTGCTAGTTTTATGCCTTGAACAAAGTAAACAAACGCGCCTTACAGGGGCGTTAGCGGCAAGGGGGCCATCACGACTCCAACTCTTTTTGATAACTTGACAAATCTGCCAAATATGATCCAAAACCCTTTTTGTAGTATCGTCTAATAATCGCATAACTAATAGCAGTAAGCAAAATTGAACCTCCAGTCTTAAAGAGCATGTTTGCGAATCCTTCCCCAACGAAGAAATAATTAAGTTCGAGAAAAAATGTACCTAGAAGTAAAAGTAGAATCACTGTCATGAAAAGCCTGCTGTACTTCTTAAGGTTGACAAGCGAAGTTGATATGTATGCCTTGACAGATTCAGAAGTGAATTTTCGGTTGACAAGCTTATACTCAAGCCAACCGAATAAGAACAACACAAAAAACAGAACAAATGCTAACACTTGAATTGGAACGAGTTTCGAAAGATCGATCCAAGGGTGTTTTACTGGATCAAATGCTAAGTAGAAAAATATGACTCCAAAAGCACTAACCACTGACGCAAAAGCAGTAATTGCCATATCTCTAAATAGCTTTTTGTTGATGGTAGATACTACCTCAGAAGTCCCAAATACTATGATTTTTTGAATTTCACTTTCGGTTTGACTTTCCAAACCTTTCTGGTGCAAATTATCCCAAGTTTTTTTCAGTTCATTAATATTCATAACATATCGATTTTTAGTTTTTCACGTAATTTGCTTTTTATCTGATTGATCTTGAATCCAACATTGGATTCACTAAGACCCATTATTTCACCAATCTCTTTGTACTTGATCCCATCCAAATAGAGCATGGTGATGGCTTTTTCTATTTTATTCAATCCTTCTATTGCTAAATACAGTAACCGAACATTTTCGTCATCATTTGAGGAATCAGAGACCAGCCGTTCGGATATTGCTTCTTTTATTGGTACCTTCTTTTCCTTTCTATATCTGGAAACAGCAGTATTCAAAGCAATCCGATACATCCAGGTGGTTATTTTTGACCTCTTATCAAAATTTGGAAATGACTTCCATAATTGGACGAGAATATCTTGATGTAGATCTTGACGATCTTCTATTTCCTTGCAATAGATATTGCAGATCTTGAGTATGATGCTCTCGTTTTTCTTGATTAAGCTTACGAACTCCTTTTCCAAATCAACTTATTTTAATTTCTCTTTCACTTGCATTAGTCGTCAAGATCGGAAAATCCTTAGAGTGTATCAAAAAAATCCAGCCGCTAACAGACACTATCATCCATAAGCTAGCTGAGCTATTTGCAAAGGCTGATGAAACTAGATACTTTTATGGATAAATGAAAATCCAGCTTACGGATGATAGTTGGACGTTGGCTGTAACCTAAACAAACCAAGAACCAATAGTAAAATATATGAAATTAATCTTACCAAAATATTTTACAATTGTAGGCTTGATATTTATTTTATCTTCTTGTAATGGACAGGTCAAGCAAAAGAAAATTGAAGATAATATAACGACAGGAAAAATAGAAAACCCAAATGGAAATGTTTATTGCGGTTTTTTAGATAAAGACGACAATCTTTGGTTTGGAACTACCAACGATGGTGTTTATAAATTTGACGGTTCAAATTTTGTTCATTTTACAGAAAAAGACGGGCTTTCTAACAATAAAATATCTTGTATTTATCAAGTTGATAATGGCGATTTATGGTTTGGAACAGCAAACGGAATTTCCATTTTTAATGGAACAAAGTTTACGCATTTAAAAATTCCAGAATATAAAATCTCAACCGATTGGCTTAAAAAATCATATCCGATGGTCAATCCAAATGAAGTACAGTCTATTGTTCAGGATAAAAATGGAATGTTTTGGATAGGAACAAATGGAGCTGGAGCATATCGTTACGATGGCAAATCATTCACGAACCTCTTATCAGAAATTGGCGATACTATGCCTGATGGACTTTATCACAACGTTATTCAAAAAATTACAGAAGATAATTACGGAAACTTATGGTTCGCCTCAATGTCTCACGGTGGGGCTAACAAATTTGACGGGAAAACTTTCACTCAATATATGCCGAAAGATGGAATAAGTGACGACCAAATAAGGATAATTATTGTTGACAGTAAGGGAATTATTTGGTTCGGTTTCAATGGTAATAGAGAAAGTGGCTTGACTTCCTTTAACGGAAATTCATTTCAAACCTTTACAGAGAAAGACGGACTTTGCACCAAAAATGTCAGAGCAATTTATGAAGACACACAGGGTAATTTATGGGTTGGTGGAATGCAAGGATTTTGTGTCTATAACGGAAAAGAATTTACTCGATTTGTTGATAATAAAAATGTTACTTACGAACGGATAATCTTTATAGTCGGAGATAAAGAAGACAACATTTGGTTTGGTGGAACAAACGGATTTTGGAAATATGACGGAGAAGTAGTTACTGATATGACAAGGAAGAATAAATAAAAGGCAACAGCTAATCGAGTAGACGGCCATGAGCCATAAGCCCACGGTGCGCCTCTCTCATGCTTGCGCTAAAGCTTCAGCGTAGGCGCCACCACCCAGCGTACGGTTCTCGTATACAGCGGTTCGTAAAGCATAAGATAACCGCTCTTTACACCAGTTATCTCTTCCCACTACTTTTAAGTATAGGCTATCCGCTAGATGGCGGATTCCTATACGAATTTTCGCTTCACAATACAGCCTGCCCCGTACTTGATACGGGGTTCAGCCCTTCGCTACCTTGTAAGACTTCCCTGTCTTTCAGGGCTTGTTGCCAGTAACTACTATGGCCTGCGCCACCGCTAAAGCTAGGGCGACACGCGGTCTGCTGACTTCTGTTATGCTATCCCGTAGCACAGAGACCTCCCTCGGTAAGGTGAATATCCTTGTACCTAACGCTGCCATATCTACTATTTCGGAAATTCCTCCCTTTCAGGAGGGTTGGACTTCGGCATGATGTGCTACCTCATCCCCTCAGTATCTAGTTTCTGTTCGTCAATACAGATACCGTAGTTTGGCTTACTTCAGTTCTAACTTCATAGTTAACAACCTTGTGCTTATGCTAAAGCTTCAGCGATACGCATGCCACTTACTTCGCTTAGGGACACAGCCTGTCCCATACTTGATAGGGGAACTCCCCCGCATACGGGACTTCCCGCCTGAACGAATTCATTCGGGCAGGTCACCCTTTGGAACGCTCAACTTCATGAGCTATATTCACCATTCAAGGCGCATATATTTGCTATCAAGTCATGGGGTTTTGGTGGGTTCAGAAATGTGGTAGCTGTTGGAAAGTTCTAAGCAATGTTTAATTTAAGTACATAAAAATCCCCACGCCTGATAGCGTGGCGTTACATACACCCCACTCAATTTTTTAACACAGCTAACAGGTCTTAAACGTAACTCACCGCCAAATAAATCACTTTGACCAAAACCAGTATGCAGGTTTAAAGCATCTGCGTATACTTGAATCATAAAGCCAACTATAGACAACGAAACACCCCTCGAGACCAGGTTCCCGAGGGGTGTTTTGTTTTATGACCTTTCTTGGTTGGGCTGACTACCTTCAACAGGCAATCATTTAATGCCTCAGTATATAATAAATTCTTTATTATTCTTACTTTTAGAAAGATAAGTGCACTATACCCAACAAATTTTGCGGATATGTGCCATTAGATATAGTGTGGATATTTGCAATTGTTGATATTCGGATGTTGTGGGTAATAGCAGCGAGACAATGGAATATTTTTTAAGCATGCTGAAATTTTTTAAATAAAATCAGCATGTTATCTAAGAAAAAAAGCGAATCAGTCTGAAAATCCACCAAATTTGATTTTTATGAAAAAAATATTCAACGGTTTCAAATCTTTACTTAAAGGTGAATTATTGGCTTGGGTCATCTTAATAGTTATTTCTGGAATCATATACTTAATGGTAAGCTAAACTAAAGGGTCGATAAGCCTACATTCTTTGAAAAAGATACAAATGGGTTGAAATATATACCTTTTAACGCTTGGATTTAAGAAATATCTGAGAGCTTCCTGATTGCCATAATTTGTATATTTGTTTCAGATGAAAAAACTATACGTCATAGCTGGATGCAATGGAGCTGGTAAAACCACTGCTTCCTATACAATTCTGCCAGAAATACTTGATTGCAAGGAGTTTGTTAATGCGGACGAAATTGCTAAAGGTATTTCACCTTTTCAGCCTGAAAAAGTGGGTATAGAAGCAGGTAGAATGATGTTGAAAAGGATTAAAAACCTATTGCAAGCAGGTGAAAGTTTCGCATTTGAAACTACGCTTTCGACAAGAAGCTATGTGACATTTATTGAGAAAGCCAAGCAACTAGGTTATCAAGTAACCTGTTTGTTCTTTCTGCTGGACTCGGAAGAATTAGCTATTTCTAGAGTAGCCACCAGAGTAAAAGAAGGAGGGCATCATATTCCCGAGGATGTAATTAGAAGAAGATATAAAAGTGGATTGAAGAACTTTTTTAATCTGTTTCTCCACAGAGTGGATAACTGGTTATTTGTAAATAATTCTGGAGATAGCTATGAAATTATTGCAGAAGGTTCATTGAATGAAATTACCGTCAACAATGTTTTGCAATGGAAGGAGTTAAAAGAAAAATATTATGGGAACTAAAGAGCAATTAAAAGAGGAACGCGATAAAATTGTAAAAGGACTTGAAGAGACTTACAGAAAGCTAGTTCTGTTCAAAAAGGAAAAGAATAGTCCGATGATTGTATTGAGAGAAGGGAAAATTACTGAAGTAGACCCGAACGATATACTACCCACAACATTGTATAAGCGTAATGCAGGTTAAACAGTAAAATTGAGCGTTTTTGCTCCTAAAAAACTTTGCGGTAGGCGGACACTGTATCGTTCCGAAATCCTTCATTACGCTTATACTTGACCGCTACATACCTCACTAAGGTAACACAACTAGCAGGCCTTAAACGCACCTCACCGTCAAATAATGGCCTTTGTCCAGAAACAGTATACAAATCTCCAGCATGTGCGTATACTTGAAACATAAAGCCAACTATAGACAACGAAACACCCCTTGAGACCAGGTTCCCGAGGGGTGTTTTGTTTTATAGCCTTTCCTGGTTGGGCTGACTACCTTCAACAGGTAATCATTTAATGCCTCAGTATATAATAAATTCTTTATTATTCTTACTTTTAGAAAGATAAGTGCACTATACCCAACAAATATTGCGGATATGTGCCATTAGATATAA
>NZ_JAVJQL010000008.1:0-249084 GCF_040218215.1 Fulvivirga sp. | reverse complement strand
TTTCCTGGTTGGGCTGACTACCTTCAACAGGTAATCATTTAATGCCTCAGTATATAATAAATTCTTTATTATTCTTACTTTTAGAAAGATAAGTGCACTATACCCAACAAATATTGCGGATATGTGCCATTAGATATAAGGTGGATTTCAGCAATTGTTGATATTCGGTTGTTAGCGTGCATAAAATAAAATGAATATGAATTACTTTCCTTTTGAAAGAATGCAGTCAAGGATAGAAGCATCAAAGGATGATTCCGATTTGGGCTATTTCTACGATTTACTTCTTTATGGTGAATTTTTGACTAAAACAATCGCACTATATTTAGTTTCGACAATAAATGAGGATACTGATAGGACACAGTATAGACTTCATCATAATCTTGTTAGAGCAAATGCTATTGGTGATTTCTCAAAAGCAATCGAAGATATTGTTATTGGCCCAGCGGCACAACAACTTTCGTCTGCTATTAGAGAGTATGAGCTAAAGGAATTAACTCAAAGAGCCACCAAAACTGATTGGCAATATGAAGCTCAAGAACTTATTATTGAATGCTTAACAATATTCGGAATTGAGCATGACAAACTTCCCACAAAAAGTCCATTAAGAAATTGGTTTCATTTATTCACTTTTTTAAGAAATAAAACCAAGGGACATGGAGCACCAAAAGTTAATTGTTGTTCTCAAGCATGTCCTAAGTTAGAAAAATCTATTAAGCTTATAGTAAATAATTTTAGTGCTTTTAAGCGTTCTTGGGTCCATCTGCACAGAAATTTGAACGGAAAATACCGTGTATCAAAATTAACAAATGACGTTTCGGAATTTGATTATTTAAAAAGAGAAGCTACCCACAATTTCACTAATGGAATTTATGTTTTTTTAGATTATCCACGAGAAATTAAATTATTCTTTACTAATGCTGAATTAACTGACTTTTGGATATCCAACGGTAATTTAAAGAAAGACTATTTTGAAACAATATCTTATTTAAGTGATGAGAGAATGATTCAAAGTGCAAAGGATTTTCTTCAACCAATTACCAAATTACCAGGAAGCCACACTGAAGGACACTCGCAATTAGAACTAATAGGAAATAGTTATACAAATTTACCAAAGTCACCTGATTTCTATGTTACGAGGCGTGAACTAGAGAAGGAATTAAAAAATGTTTTGTTACAAGAAGATAGATACCCAATAGTTACTTTATTAGGGAAAGGTGGTGTTGGTAAAACTTCTCTAGCTTTAGATATAGTTTCAAAGTTGACAACTACTAATCGTTTTGAATTAATTATTTGGTTTAGTGCTAGAGACATAGATCTTTTAATAGATGGACCTAAACAAGTCCAAACAAAAATCTTAAATATTGAAGACATAGCAAAAGAGTATTGTACGCTTTTAGACTCAAAATTAAAATCTGCAGATGCGATACAATATTTTTCAAACGAGCTAACGAAAAATTCTTTTGGCACGGCATTATATATATTTGATAATTTTGAAACAGTTACAAATCCCATTGAAGTATTTGAATGGATAAATACATACATACGAAACCCAAATAAAGTATTAATTACCTCAAGAATAAGTAGAAATTTCAAGGCAGATTATCCGATTGAAATCTTAGGTATGACAGAAGATGAATGCAAAGAATTAATTAATAGCACCGCTACTTCACTTAAAATTGATCATTTATTATCAAAGGAATATATTGAAAATTTAATAATAGAATCTGATGGACATCCATATATAATAAAAATATTACTAGGAGAAGTTGCAAAAAGAGGAAAAGCTACCAAAATACAACGTATAGTTGCTGACCAAGAAAAAATACTCTCAGCTCTTTTTAAGCGAACATTTAACACTTTATCTCCAGCCGCTAAAAGAGTTTTTATGACACTATGCAGTTGGAATTCAATGATACCAATGATTGCAGTAGAAGCAGTAATGTGGAGACCAGAAAATGACAAAATGGATATTCAAGCTGCAATTGAAGAACTTAGACAAAGTTCTTTTATTGATATAATTAATGAAAATGGTAATGATATAATAAATGTACCATTAGCAGCGACTCTATTTGGTAAATCTGAATTGGAGGTTTATCCTGAAAAAATAAAAGTTCTTGCGGACAGGAAACTACTAATGGAATTTGGAACAACAACATACAGTAATTTAAGCAGTGGATTAGTTCAGAATATAGAGCGTAAGTTTAGAGCCATTTCAAACAGAATTAGCTCTATTTCAGAATTCGAAACAGAATTGCCAATATTAGAATATATAGCTTCCAAATATCCAAAAACTTACGAATATATAATACAAATTTTTGAGGAATACAGAGACTATAATAAAATTAAATACTATCTGCGTGAATACTTAAAGAATAATATTGCACATTCTGAAAAAGAAGCTCTTTGGATTAAATTAGCTGATGTCTGTAAACATACGCAGGATTGGGAGGGAGAAAGTCATTCTCTAATTGAGTTAATACAATTACCCAATATTGAATTGAGAACTATTAGTGATGCTGCAAATAGGATAAACAACCATATTTATAATGATTATGATGCAAGGGTTGATGACTATAAGGGAGAAATGCTTTCAATAATTATCAAAAAATTTAAATCTAAAATGAATGAATGTGACGCTACAGACCTATCAAGATTAGGTTGGTTACTATTAAATGAAAACAACCCCGAGGAGGCAGAAAAAGTTGTAAAAAAAGGATTGGTTATTGATCCAGAGAACAATTATTGTCAAAGACTTATGAGTCGATTAGAAAATACGACACGCTAACAATGTATATAAAAAATAGGCGAAACAGTAATAAATTCAAGGCTTTTGGCTCGTATCAAAGTTTGTGCTTAATCGAAAGTTTCGTGCTTCAAACGCCCCTACGTTTCTTAGCCGGGACGTTACTACTCTCCACTTACTGTTTTTTTAACACAACTAGCAGACCTCAAACGCACCTCACCGCCAAATAATGGCCTTTGTCCAGAAACAGTATACAAATCTCCAGCGTGTGCGTATACTTGAAACATAAAGCCAACTATAGACAACGATTCACCCCTCGAGACCAGGTTCCCGAGGGGTGTTTTGTTTTAGGTCAAATCCCCCTAAACAATTCGAAAGATTCGAGGTAGTTGGGAATATAAACATTGTCCCAACCTTGGTCTATTCTAAGATAGTTGGCCAAAGCAATGGAGTTTTCTACCTCACCATGTACTATAAAGGTCATTTTAGGAGCCTCGTTAAAGTTTGATAGCCATTGGTGCAGATCGTTCATATCGGCATGGGCGGAGAGTCCCACCAAATTATCTATATGGCACTCTACAGGCACATCAATACCAAATATCCTCACGGAAGTTTCGCCATCAACCAGACGCCTGCCTCTTGTGCCATAGGCCTGATAACCTACAAACAAGACCGTATCATTTCTTCGCTGCAATCGGTGATATAGGTGATGCAATATCCTGCCGCCTGTACACATGCCACTGGCCGAGATAATTATGGCATTGGTTCTCAGGTCATTAATGGTAACTGAAGATTCCTGCGATTTGTAATAATGAATGGTAGGGTAGTCAAAAAGTCCATCACCTTTAAAATCATCGGGTGATAAGGTGTGATAGTCGGGGTATTGCTGATATAAGTTTGTGGTGCTAATGGCCATGGGACTATCCACATAAATGGGGCATTTAGGTATCAGTCCTTCAGACTGAAACTTTTGAAAATAGTAGAGGAGAAGTTGCGTTCGACCAACCGCAAAAGAAGGTATCAATAAACAACCTCCCCGGTCTAGTGCATTGTTAATTTTGTTGACAAAATTCTCTTCAAAGTTAGAATGGTCTATTGCCTTGCCACCATAAGTGGATTCAACCAGCAATATGTCTGTGTCTTTAATTGCGGCCGGACTTTCCAACAATGGCTGATTATAGCCACCCAAATCACCAGAGAAAACCATCTTCTTCTGCAACAGCTCACCTTTAATATATAGCTCAACAATAGAGGACCCTAATATATGGCCGGCATTGCTGAAACTGAAATTTATAAACCCGTTCACCTGATTGGTAAAATCATAAGGTGATGTTTTCAGTAGTTGTAGCACCATCTCAGCATCTTCAGTATTAAAAAGCGGCTCGGGTGTACTGTGTTTGGAATAGCCCTTCTTTTTTGCAAATTCAGCTTCTTCTTCCTGTAGTTTGGCAGCGTCAAGCAGCATTATTTTCAATAAGCCCTCCGTGGCCTCCGTACAGTAAATAGGGCCTTTAAAGCCATTTTTTACCAGCTTTGGCAAATAGCCCGAATGGTCAATATGGGCATGGGTCAATATAACAGCGTCTATTGTTTCTTCTTCCACTGGTAGCTTGCTCCAGTTTCTGAGCCTAAGTTCCTTTGGCCCCTGAAACATGCCGCAATCTACCATGAGCTTGTAGTCACCAATCTCCAGCAGGTATTTTGAGCCCGTTACTGATTGGGCTGCTCCAAGAAATTTTATTCTAACGTTCATTAGCTTAAGTTAAGCATGTATTGAAAATATTGGCAAATTGATGTCAGTATCTACAATAGCCTGACTCAATGTGCTGGATAATCTTGTGGTTCTTCTGGGGATAAGTACAAGAAGGGAAGGGTTGTGAATTTTTATATGCTCCTTAATCCCTTTTATGATATCGTCACTTTCAAGGGCAAAATAGGCATGATTTACATCCTCAAATATGTCATGTAGCTCTCTCACTTCAGTAATTTCTTGCTTGCTGAGTGTTCTTCCATCACCAGAAATATGCAATAAGTGTAGTTCTGAATCATTTTCCATGGCCAAATCCCTGATCGTATCAAGATTTTCTTCCTTTTCTATGTCTTTAAAATCGGTGATAAAAAGTATTTTCTTGAATGCGATGTCAGAGGGGGTTTCACATATCAGAAATACAGGCAGGTCAATGGTTTGTATTACCTGGGCTGCGTTACTACCATAATATTTATTGGTATGGTTAGCACCCTTTTTACCCATTACTATTAAGTTGTAATCATACTTGAGTTCATTAACCACATCGCAAACCTCGCCACTCACAAATTCAACAGGGTCGGTAATATTGTTCTGTGCCATAAATTCCACCATTTCCCTTTTGGCAGTATTAATGATTTCGGGCTTCAGTTTTTCATTGCCTACAGAATGGATAATATTTACTGTCATCTGGTGGCGCTCTGCCCATGCTTTTGCAAACCAAATCGCATTTAAAGCAGATACGGATTTATCCACAGCGCATAAGAGTTTTTTAGCCTTCATGATTTCTAGTTTTACTATGGTAAAGGTATTGATCACCTATGAGCAGGCCTTTGATGCTGATCATGTCATAATTTGATTATGATCATTAAAATGACGTTTAAACATTAATTAATCTGATCTTTTAGGTAAATTAAATCCAGGCAGGCAACCCTTTGTTTATTATTGCCGTGCTTTTGGTATTACTAGTATATGATGGTCTTAATAGAAGGTTGTAAAAATGGAGATCGTGAAAGCCAGCGCTTATTGTATAAGCACTACTACAGCTTTGCTTTGGCCATATGCATAAGATACAGCCAAAGTATGGAAGAGGCCAAGGAAATATTAAATGATGGGTTTTACAAGGTGTTTAGTAAAATTGAATTATACGATATAGACAGATCATTTGAAGGCTGGGTCAAGCGCATAATGATCAATACCGCCATAGACCATTACAGGGCCAATAAAAAGCATTACAATCATGATGATATTATTGAACATGATAAGGCGGTTGGTGAAAATGTTATGGATGATATGTCTTATGAGGAGCTCTTGCTGCTCATTCAGAAATTGAGCCCTGCATACAGGACTGTCTTCAGTTTGTATGTGATAGATAATTATACTCATCCGAAAATAGCAAAGAAGCTCGGTATAACTGTAAGTACGTCTAAGTCCAATTTGATGAAAGCACGGGCGAATTTGAAGAAAATGTTGAAAGTGACTAATAGGGAGGTATATGAGCAATATATCAGATAAGGATATCGACAGGCGCTTTAGGGAGGCTGCTGAAGGGGCGAACTTCCCTTTTGATGATGCTGGATGGGCTGATATGACCCAGCGTCTGGAAAACAAGCCTGGATTTCCTGCCGGAAGGGTTTTAGGAACATCACTGGTAATACTTGCGCTGATTGGTTCGCTTTATTGGGGAGTAAAACAAACTAATTTGGCTTCTAATCCTGCTAATGAGAATGCCACAGTTACGGGTGTTGAACCATCATTAACTTCCAGCGTTTTGGTTGCTGCTAAGCTGTCAGAAGATGCGAACATTGAAAAAACCAAAGAAGCTGGTGTTCAGACGACAGGTTTAACTAGTACAAATGAAAGTAGCAGAACCATTAAGAAAGTTGACGAAACTAAAACAGATAATATTCAGCATAACAATTTAATATCCAATAACAGTACTGAAAGCTTTGATGGCTTTGATTCGGGCACAAAACCTTTAGGTAGTAGCAGCAAAGCTAATGAGCATATAGAAAAAAAGGATGTTGCTTTAATTGAATATTGGCCTGACTACCTTAGAAATAAGGGAACCGATGAATGGATTTTCCCATTTCCAGAAGTTGAAATCCCCATTGCTCACATTGCAGAGGATAAGGATGAAAAACCTAAGCCAGCTACTGCAAAATTTGCCATTAAGCTTCAGTTTGCACCAGACGTAAGTTCGGTCGGCTATTTTAAAGGAGGTAAGGTTGGTAACAATTTCGGTATAAGCATTGACTATCAGCTTAGTAAAAAATTAAGGTTGTCAGCAGGGGCAATTCATAGTAGAAAATATTACTCTACCACAGATCAGGTGTCTTCTTACGGTTATTATGGCGCTGTTTCAACAGATACTGAGCGTCTGGACGGTGACTGCAAAATACTTGATGTGCCCATCTCACTGAGCTATCTGATTTTAACAAGAAGCAACTCTTCAGTATTTGTTTCTGGTGGGCTGTCATCTTATTTCATGCTTTCTGAGCGGTATCAGCTAAAGAAGAATGATTTGGTCGAGTGGGACAGGAGCTACTCAAATGAGAACAATCATATTGCCTCTATTTTCAACCTTTCTTTTGGCTATGAGCGTGCCATTAGTAAAAACCTCTCCTTTCAATTTGAACCCTTCATAAAAATGCCTGTTAAGGACATTGGCGAAGGCAAGGTTGACTTAGTCAGTTCAGGGGCATTCTTAAATCTTAGATATAAACTTAAATAATAAATAATGAAGCGAATACTCATTGCTAATGTTGCCATGTTATTGTTGCTATTGACATTTTTTGGATGTGGTAGTGACTCTGATCCCGGGCCGTCAACTCCAAGTTGTGACAATGGCCCTGTTATAAGTACGGTTGATAGTCAGGATGTATCAGATTGCCAGTCCAATGACGGACAGCTAACCATTGCAGCTACAGGTTCATCGGCTTTAGAGTATAGTATTAATGGCACTGATTTTCAGGATTCAGAGACTTTTACTGGCTTAGGTTCAGGAGAGTATCAGATAACTGTACGCGATAACCTTGGCTGTACAGCAACTTCTACCGTCACAATAAGTGCACCTGCCAGTACAGTGGCTATTAGCGATATTTCGGCAACTAACTCTGGTTGTGAGCAATCCAATGCCAGTCTCACCATAACTGCAACTGGACAGGGGGATTTAACATTTTCCATCAATGGCGGTAGTGCACAGTCAGGCAACACATTTACCGGTCTTGCAGCAGGCAATTATCAGGTAAGCGTAGCTGATGGCAATGGCTGTTCAACCAGCCAATCGGCTAAGGTGCTAACGGGGGTTTCCTTTGAAAGTCAGGTGAAGAGTATTTTTGTGGCAAATTGTATTTTAAGTAATTGCCATAATGGTAGTAATGCTGCCTTACCTGATTATAATGACTTTGATGAGATCAAAAACCACGCTGCAGATATTAAGGCACGGACTCAAAGTGGCAATATGCCACAGAATGGGTCTTTAACCCAGGAAGAGAAAGATTTAATTGCTTGTTGGGTAGATGACGGTGCGTTAGAAAATTAGCGGATTATTAGATATTAACTTTTCTAAAGTTCCAAACTTTAGAAAAGTTTAAAAGTGCGGTTGAACTGAAATCAGCTGAAAAGGCCATTGATTTCAACATCAATTTTGTTTACAATGGAGGAAAAATCTTCGGGTTTGTTAACAAAATCCAGATCATTCATCTCGATAGTGAGCAGCTTGCTTTCTTTATATGAGCTTATCCACTCGTTGTAGTGTTGGTTGAGGTTTTTTAGGTAGTCCAGTCTGATGGCGTTTTCATAGCTGCGGCCTCTCTTTTCTATTTGCGATACCAACTTTGGGATGTCTGCCTTAAGATAAATCAGTAAATCTGGTGCCTGCACATGCTGGATCATTGATTCAAACAAGGTCAAATAACTGCCGTAATCACGTTCGTTCAGGTATTTTGATTTGTATAGATTGGCTGCGAAGATATAGGCGTCTTCATAGATGGTCCTGTCCTGTATGGTTGAGGTTTTGCTTTCCCTGATCCGCTTAATCTGATTAAAGCGGCTGTTTAGGAAGTAAATCTGCAAGTGGAAAGACCAGCGTTTCATATCTTCATAGAAGTCTTCCAGATAGGGGTTGTCTTCCACAGACTCCATTTCGGCTTTCCATCCAAACTGCTTGGCCAGCATAGATGCCAATGTTGTTTTACCAGAACCTATATTACCACAGATGGCTATGTGCATGCTTTCTTTCATGGTTGCAAATCTAAAATATTACAGTTGAAAAGAACCTTTGAATGCGGATCTAATGTTGGTGTCAGGAGTGGAAAGAGCTAATATATTGTAACTACAAACCTAAACTATCGCTAAATGCCAGAGGAGACTCTAACTTTTTTGTTAGCTAGTTTATTGAAAGAAAGGGAGTTGCACCCGATGTTTGGGATTGCTATAAATTAAAATTATAATAATTTAGATATGTATTATTCAAATTGATATTTTCGTAGTTTAAAATGGGATAATATTTTTTACATAGTTCGTGAACAAGCCTCTTCTATTTCTTCTTGCTTTAATTTTTTGCTCGTTCATGTCATATTCTCAAGTGTTGGAATATGATACTTATATCTTAGTAAATGATGGCAAAAAGACCACCTCAAAATCTGTTTTGGTACAAGTTAATAGCCCAGAGGAATTGTGGATTTCAAAAATTTACATTCGCTACAATGCTTCTGACGAAGTGAAATCTTTAAAGGCAGAAATATTTGACAATAAAGGAAACGTTGTTAGAAAGCTCAAAAACAAGGAGATTGAGACCAAGGCTTATATTTCAGATGGTACCTTCTTTGAAGATGATTTATATAAGGAGTTTGATCTTACCTATAATGTGTTTCCATATACGTTTAGATACTCATATGAAACAGTTAATGATAACTTCAATTATCTCTCTGGTTGGACACCGATCTATAGAACTACGGTGAAAACAATTAATGCCAATTTAACAATTGACCTACCAGAATCTTATAAGTACAATATTCATATTAGGGATGTTTCAGAAAAAAAGGAAGAACTTACTAACGAGCGTAGGATTTTGACTTTTAAATCTAGTTATTTAATCAGAATAGGAGAAGAGTCTTATTCTGCGCCATTACAGGAACATTATCCTCATGTACTCACTATTCCAGAGACGTTTTATTATGGAGTAGAGGGAAATAGTAGTTCATGGAAATCATATGGAGACTGGCATGTTAAACTGAATGAAGGTTTAGACTACTTGACATCCTCAGAAAAAACGAAGATTGACAAAATAATAGAACAATCTTCTGATACTCTAGAAATGGTTAGGAATCTTTACTATCATCTACAGGACCATACCAGGTACATTAATGTAGCCATTGATATTGGGGGGTTAAAACCTTATTCAGCGGCCTATGTCTGTACCAATAAATATGGTGATTGTAAGGCGCTTACTATATACATGAAAGCCCTGCTAAAGTATGCTGGCATTAATTCCTACTATACAGTAATCAATGCTGGTGACCATGCTGAGCGAATTATTGAAGAGTTCCCATTTCAGCAGTTTAATCATGTTGTATTAACAGTTCCATTTAAGGGTGATACACTTTGGTTAGAAAATACTTCAGACTATTTACCTTTTGCTTACAACGGAACATTTACTCAAAATAGGAAGGCCTTAACCGTTGGTTTGAAAGAAAGTAAGTTGGTCAATTCACCAGCATTAAGTTTAAAGGAAGTGCACAATATTAGAAAGGTATTGTTTGATATTGATGACTTAGGCAATGGGATACTTCAAATCGATGCCATACTCAGAGGTGATGCTTTTGAGAATTATAGGTATCTAAAGCAACAAGCTACCACCAAGACATTCAATTCTCAGGTTGCAAAGGACTTTAGGGTTAAAGACTCAGAATTGCTCAACTACAATGTCGTTAACTTTGATAGGGATGCTTTTGATTTGAATTTAAAGGTTAGTCTTAAAGTCGAAAATCAAATCCGTTTATTGGGTTCAATAAGAGTTATCACCCCTTATAAACTAGAGCTACCAGAACTGGAAAAACCTATGTTTAGAAAGAATCCATTACTTGTAAGGCACCCTCTTAATAAAGAATATATAATTAAATATAAGGTTAACTCTGAAAAGTCTGGTAATGTAGAATTACCTCAGGATATACTTATTGAAACTAAATTTGGCTTCTATAAACAAAGAAATTCTTATAGCAATGGAGAAATAACTGTTGCAAAGCATTTTCAATTATATAGTGGAGAGTGTCCATTAAAAGAATATCAGGAGTTTTATGATTTTTTCGAATCAGTAAATAAAGCACAAAAAGAATCTATCATCTTAGACAATAAATTATGAAAAAACTTTTTTTTGTAATTCTAGCTATAGCATCCAGTCCTTCTTTTGGTCAGGACTTTTCTCAGGAATTCGGTAAAATTAATAGGGATGAATTAGCCTTGACAGAATACGATAAAGATCCAGAAGCCCAAGCTGTAATCCTGTTTGATATTGGAGAAACAAAGTTCGTGGATACCCCAAATGGTGGCTACGACATCAGTTTTACAAGAACCAAGCGCATTAAGATTTTTGACAAATCAGCAAGTGATGTAGCAGAAGTCTCTATACCCTATTATGTGGATGGTTACGGAAAAACAGAAAATATTAAGTCTATAGAAGCATATACCTACAATGTTGAAGATGGAGGTGTTGTGCGTAAAAGAGTTAATTCTTCTTCGATGTTTGAAGAACAGTTTAATGACAGGTGGCGAATCAAGAAGTTTGTATTTCCAGACATTCAGGATGGTTCTATAATTGAATATAGATATGTTTTAGAATCTCCATTTCACTTTAACCTGCCAGATTGGGAGTTTCAAGATGTTATTCCTACGATATACAGCAAATATACTGCAAGGATGATTCCATTTTATGAATACATCTTCATAGCGCAAGGCATAACCAGGTTCGATTATCAGAATTCAGAAATTTCTAAAGAAAATAGAACATGGGGGTCAGTAGCTAAAATGTATGGACAAAATGTGGGTAATGGAGTGGAATTTCAGGACTATGTTCATACCTATGTTTTAACAGATGTTCCCGCGTTTAAGGATGAGTCATATATTACAACAAAGAATGATTACATCATGAAAATGGATTTCCAACTGGCTAAGTTCTATAGTCCCAATGGTGCCAAAACATCTATTATCACAACCTGGCCTGAGTTGAGTAAGTCCTTGGTTAAAAACGATTACTTTGGGAAATTTCAAAAGAGTTGTGGAAGGTTTGCTAAAAAAGTTCTGCAAGATGATTTGTCAATATCTTCAATGGGTGAGAAGGAAAAAGCCAAGGCCATTGTAAACTATGTAAAGCAAAATTTCAAGTGGAATGGTTATTATAGTAAATATGCTAACAAAACAGCCAAAGATTTTTTTGAGCAGAAAAATGGAAATTCCGCGGAGATTAATTTGTTTTTGACTGAATTGCTCGAAGCGGCTGGAATAGCAGCCTATCCGGTAGTAATAAGCACTAGAGATCATGGAAGAATTGCCTCAGATTACCCATTCAGCCATTTCTTTAATTACGTTTTAGTTTTAGTAAGAACACAGCACCCATTCTTAGCCGATGGGACTAATAAATATCTTTCGTTTAATATGATACCCCCATATTGTATCAACGGTAAAGGCCTTATTGTTGATGGAGCTTCAGGTAGTTGGGTTGAACTTTCTAATTCTCAAATGTCAGCAGAGGTAAGAAATATTACGATAAGGCCTGATGTTGAGAATTTAAAGTCTACTGTGAATTTGTCTATTCATTCTACAGAGTATGATGCATACAATTATAAGCAAGCATTTAAAGATGATTCTGTTTCTATGTTGAAATATTATAGTGAAAAGTTCGATGAAATTACTAGCTTGAAGTCATTTAACTATGATCAGCCAAACAGGCCATATTCAATAATTGTTAGTGGGGAAAAAGATATTGAGAAAATAGGTGACAATATTATAGTTCAGCCATTTTTGAACTTGGCATTACAAAAGAACTCATTGACGCAAAAGAATAGATCGTATCCGGTAGATTTTACCTACAAAAAATCTGATGAGTTTAAAATTGTTATTGATAAACCTGAGGGTTTTGTAGTAGATAATTTACCTGACCCATATATGATTGATGATGAACTGGCTAACATAAATATCCAATATGTTGAGAAGGATAAAATGGTAGAGGTTATCGCAAATTATACATTCAAAAAACCCGTGTACAATAAAAATGAGTATCCCCGTATAAAGTACTACCTGGATATGATTGTCAGAAAATTTAATGAGTCTCTGGTATTGAAACCTATCTAATATAAAGATAAAAAAAAGGGCCACCCCTGACCCTTTCTTAACCTTAAAACATACTTTATGAAGAAGTATTTACTTTAACCTCCGCAAAGCTATATCAACGGCTTTTATCAATTGGCTTTAGCATATTACCTCTTCATTAATTTTACAACTTCGCGCGTAATGCTATGATAAAATTGCGGCCTGGGGCCGATACTCCAGAGCTGTACGGCCTGTATCGCTGATCGCTGATATTTTCCAGGCCTGTGGATATTGATATCTTATCAGACACAGGAAACATGGCCTTCAAATTCAAGGTGTACCATGACGGTGCATAGTTGTTGCCATTGGAGTCTTTAGCATAAATCTCATCTTTGCTACGCTCGTCTACTGCCAGATCTTCAAAGGCCACTTCGCCCTGATAGCTTACATAAAACTCCAAATCCACTTTGTCGTGATTGAATTTCAATCTTGACGTACCGAATAGGGGTGCGGCATGCCTTGAGCTACTTGTTGTGCCGTCATCCAGCTCTTCCTCACCTTTTTGATAGTTAAGGTCAGAGATCAACTGAAATCCATCTGGCAACGTAAGCTCTAAACCAGCTTGCAGTCCATATACTGTAGCTGTAGCAGCATTTTGAATGGCTTGCACCTGACTCAGCTCGCCCTGGTAATCAATCATATCTGAGCCGTTCAGCGTGAAATTCCTTCTAACCATGGCATTATTCAGTATGGTATAGTAAGCTGTTGCATCGAGCTTTAGGCTGCTCCCAAACACCTTAGCAATACCTAGATCAAAATTATAAGCATATTCAGCTTCTAAATCTGGATTAGGAACGGTTACTGCCCCGGGCTCTGAATCAAACACTTTGCCCAAATCATCAATATTTGGTGATCGGAAGGCTGTACCAAAGTTGGCATTGAGCACCAGTTTCTCTGTTGGGCGGTAAACAGCCCCTAAACTTCCAGTCAATGAGCCATTGTTCAATTCGGCATTTTCAAAAGGAAAGTTGTAAAACCTGTTATCAAACTCAGCATCAATCATGAATTGATTATACCGCAGACCCGCCTGTATTGACAACTCTTCAGTGGCTTTATACTGATTATTAAGATAAAGCGCCATCGATTTCCAGGTAGCCTGCGGGTACCTGGATGGCCCCTCAACACTTGAGTTTGTTGATATGTCCGTTTCTAAACCAGTCGAATTTACCTCATTGGTCACATACTCAATCCCATAGTTGATCATATTTTTAGAGCCAATAGCTTTCAGGAAGTCCAGGTTTAAAGAGTAGGCATCCACTTTTTCCGTTTGGGTATTTCTTGTATCACTATTTAATGACCGGTCTATCCGGCTTTCTTCAAACTTTTGATAAGCCATTCTTAGGTTCATGCGATCGTAAATAGTACCTATACCCTCATGTGATAGCACAAAATTATGCATCATCCATTTTTGAGGGCCATAGTCCCATTCAGCATACCTGGCCGTACCGTTTCTCATCCGGTTATGCCTGTCGTACCTCCCATAGGATGAAGTTTCTGAAAAGTGAAAGCCATATTGAACATCCCATTGAGCATTTGGGCTAAACCTTAGTTTCTGCATTGTGTTAATTTGAGAATAAGCTGTTGGCACCTGCAGCAAAGGGTCATCCTGACTTATCACAATGTCCGTGGAATCTTGGCGCTGGACAAAATAGGGTTTCAGGTAGTCTTCAGGGCCATCGCTTCCCTGCCTAAGGTGGTCATAGTCCCAAGAGCTAAAGCTTGATACAAATGCCCACTTTTTTCCACCAATATTAACATCAAAATGCCCGGTCTTCTCATTGTTGGCAGAAGAGGTTCTTACCAAGGCATTGCCTTTAATTAGCAATTCATCATCGGTTGAAAGGCCTGGTGTTAGGGTTTGAAAACTCATGACACCGCCAATGGCATCGCTACCATAAATAACTGAGCCTGGCCCGAAGAAAACTTCGGTGCTTTCAATGGCAAAAGGATCAAGACTGATCACATTCTGAAGGTTTCCACCACGAAATATGGCCGTGTTCATTCTTACTCCATCGATGGTGTAAAGCAGCCTGTTGGTAGCAAACCCTCTAATCATCGGGCTTCCGCCACCTTGCTGGCTTTTCTGAACGTAAACTTTCCCCGAAACATTCAACAGGTCTGCAGCTGTTTGCGGATTTTGCAACGCCACTTCTTCAGCGCTAATGGCTGTAATCTTCGAAGGAACTTCCGAGCTGGAAAGCTCCCATTTGGTGGCCGATATCACTATCTCATCCATAGATAAGGTAGACCTTTCCATCAGCACCCTGAAACCAATAAGTTCCAACTTCTCGTAGCTGGTGTAGAAAGTTGTATATCCGATAATCCGGATTTCTATTTTATTGGAACCCCGCAGTTCACTAATATCGGCTTGCCCGTTTTCATCTGTTGTTACAAATGCGTTTGGCGACTTGCTTGCTACAGTAGCAAGCTCTATGGGTTCACTTGACTTTTTGTCAACAACCGTTAAAGTCTGGCCATACGCACTCATGCTCATCAAAATGACGAGCATTAAGTAGTAGTATTTTTTCATTAATGAATAAAATGTCTAGTTCTATGGCCTACTCTGTAAGCCATGGAATGGTTAATAAATATTTAAATCATGTTAAATATTTATGGTCAGGTGGAGGGGTAGAGGGTTTAAATTTCCGGCTAACATATCCTGAAATTTTATAGTGATAAGATAGGATTCTGTAACCTGTGCTGACAGACAGGCTCGTCTTATTTGAAAAGTAAATGGACTTTAAAAAACTGATCACTGCATCAGTTTTATCTGATTTCCTATTGTCAGATGATTTGTTGATGATGGAGCCTAATAACTGATTTAGATATGATTCGTCAGAGTCTGGCCAGCACCAATAAGTGACATTATCCTCAGTTTCAGCCTTCCTGACTATGTCATACATTCTTCCCTGAAATTCAAATTCATGAGGTTTTTCCCATCTTAAAAGACGGGCAGCGTCATTTTTAGAGAGTGATATTTTTACCAGCTCATCATTTTTCAAACCATCCATCATCCGATGTTTGACTTCCTTTCTTAAGTAATACTTTTCAATAGAAATGGTGCTTTCCAGTACCAGCAACGGCAGGCAAAGTAAAACGGCCAGTATAATTCCTATTGAGCGCTTCATGAGTTTAACTGATTCTTGAAGTTAACCTAAATCTTGCATTCAGACCATCTGTATTATTTATTTGGTAATAATCGATGTTGTTAGGGATAACTGGTTTTTATTTGCCAAATGCCATTGATAGAATCAAAGTATAAGCCGCCATTTTTTCTTAGAAATGGTCATTTGGCCACTATTATTCCAAGTACATTCAGAAAAGTTGAAGGTGTTGAATACCAGAGGGAAAGGATAATTACTGAGGATAATGACTTTCTTGACATTGACTGGCTAAAGAATGATTCTGATAAACTGGTGGTTATTTCCCATGGGTTGGAAGGTAGCAGCGAACGGCCATATGTTAAAGGTATGGCAAAATACTTTTTTCAAAATGGTTGGGATGTGCTGGCTTGGAATTGCAGGAGTTGTAGTGGGGAAATCAACAAAACGCCAAGGTTTTATCATCATGGTGCTACTGACGATCTTGATACTGTAATTGGTCATGCGTTAAAAACCAGGGATTATAAAGGGGTGGCGCTTGTTGGCTTTAGCATGGGAGGCAGCCTGACGACAAAGTATATTGGAGAGCAGGCGGAAGAGCTATCAGATAAAATCATAGGAGGTGTGGCTTTTTCAATACCCGTCAGTTTGAAATCTAGTGTAGATGCACTTTCATCATCGTCTGTTAAGTTCTATCAAAAGCGATTTTTGAGGAAATTGGAAGTAAAGATTAAAGCCAAGGCCGAGCGATACCCAGAACTGGTAGAGTATAATGGTTTTGAGAATATCAAATCCTTTATCGATTTTGATAATCAATACACCGCACCAATCCATGGCTTTAAAGATGCTTTTGACTTTTATGAAAAGGCCAGTGCTGGCAAATATATGCAACAAACACAGCGGCCAGTTTTGATTTGCAATGCCTTGAATGATCCCTTTTTAGGTGAAGCCTGCTATCCTTTTGAAGCTTGTGAAAGAAGTGAATTCCTTTTTTTAGAAACTCCAGAACATGGTGGGCATGTTGGTTTTACATTGCCCAATTCTGAAGTCAATTATATGGAAGTAAGGGCACTGGAGTTTTTTAATGCCCTAAATATGTAATGATATTGTTTGATTTTTCTTGTGTTCTGCCTTTAGAAGTTTTTGAACCGTATGCTAAACTTAAATGAAGAATATTGTCGACAAAATAAGTCAATTATATAAACGTAAAAATTTTATATCAAGAGTTAATAAAGTTCAAAACAACAGATATATTTGCTGAAAAAATGAAGAAAATAGTTTCAATTACATTCGGGGTTTTCTTGTATTCTCTATGCTTTAGCTGTAGCAACAAAAGTGAGAATCAATCAGTGGATAAGATATTTGAAACCCAAGAGGCCAGTTATTTAATAGTAAGTGGTCAGGAATATTTATTGAAACAAACATCCTGTGTTGAATTGGGGGGTGTAGGTGAAGAATCAAATTTATTGGTTTTCACCTCTGTCAATGAGGATCTTGACTATCAATTTACCGTTACCTTATTGACTAACGGCCTTGAAATTAAACCGGGAGAATATCATCTACTTGACCACGACTATCTTGCCACTATAAACTTCAATAATGCTGGTACCTCATACCTCAATATTGATGAAAAGGGCACGGTGGCCTATTCTGTTGTAGAAAATAGAGGTACTGTTACTGGTGATTTGAAAATTTCCTCTATGGATTCTGATTCAGAAAAAGTAGCAGTAAAGTTTAAACTGATTTGTGAATAATCTATTTTCCTTACAAGCTAAGTTGTGTTGGCATACCTTACAACATAGGGGTGCTACTTTACTCTAATCAAAAAACCTCCTGAACCCTGCCTATCTGTCCATCGGTCAGTCTTACTTTTATGCCTCTATGGTGTTTAGGAGATTTGGTTAGTAAATCTTTTACTACTCCTTCAGTTAATATACCCGATCGCTGATCCTTTTTTAGTACAATGGCGACCTTACTTCCAGGTTTGATATTTTCTCTTATTGTTCCGTCCACAATCTCCAATAATTAGTATTTTGCGCTAAATTAAAATACGGATGAACAAAATATTACCTATTGCTTTATTTTTTACTTTACTGATATCTTGCGAGAACAAAAAAAGTGATGAGAGTAGAGTAGAAGATACATCAGCCCCTTCAATAAGTGAGCTTTTAATTGGCAAATGGCATAACCTTGAGATAAAAGTCATCATCAAAACTAATGGTGGAGATTCTATTGTTCATGTACCGCAGGACAAGTGGGAGGAAATTTTACAGATCAAACCAATTGTTACGACATATAATGGTGACAGCACTTTTGTGTCTGAATATAGAAGTCTGGATGATGAAATAATAATGACATCTACTGGGACTTGGTTTGTCAAGGGAGACTCATTAATTATGAGTCAGGATGGAACTGATAATGCCTATTTTGCACAAATAAAAAATGATACGGTTTCATTTTCTGGTTATATAGACTGGGATCAGGATGGTGAAGCAGATGATCTTTATACAGGAACTCAAATTAAACACTAAATGAAAAAGGCGAAGTTATTTTTTCTATTGATACTGGCAGGAGGTCTTGTTTATGGCTTGAGTTACGTTTGGCAGGCGTTTCCTATCATCAGCGGCTATGGGGCCAAGAATTTATGTACCTGTGTTTTTGTAGCAGGTAGAACTCAAGAATCTGTGCTGGCAGATGAATTAGGCAGTATGCCATTAAGTCTTGGTACTTTCGAAGTCAATATGGCCGATAGTTCAGCTACGGGTAGTGTGTTTGGAACCGCAAGTAAGAAAGCTATATTTAGAAAAGGGCTGGGTTGTACGCTAATCTCTGAAATACCTGAAGAGGAGATCAGATCGCAAGAAATCAATCTGGCACCCATTGCAACTGCTCCGGACTCGCTTGTATGGCCATATGGCTTAACGGAATCAGATACCATTTTTGAGAATGTAGACTATGAGGCTTTAAATAGAGCCATTGACAATGCCTTTGCGGAAAACAAGCCTGATGTTAAAATCAATACACGTGCGGTAGTGGTATTATATAAAGGGTATCTTATTGGAGAAAAGTACGCTGAAGGTTTTGATCAAAATACTGCTCAAATAGGGTGGTCAATGACAAAAAGCATAACATCAACAATGATGGGTCTGATGGTCAAAGACGGTTTAATAAAAATAAGCGATAACAATCTAATTGAAGATTGGAAGAATGACCAACGTAGTGAGATTACGCTGGATCAATTACTCAGAATGTCGAGCGGACTGGAATGGGAAGAAAACTATGCTGGGCCCAGCTCAGCTACCAATATGCTTTTTAAAAGTGCTGATATGGGTGCTTTTGCTGCTCATCAGCCATTAGAACATCAGCCTGATGATTATTGGTACTATTCAAGCGGAACCACCAACATTATATCTCGAATTGCCAGAGAAAGGCTAGGAGAGAAATATCATAATTATTTGCGAGATCGCTTGTTCTCACCGCTTGGCATGACCACTACAGTATTGGAACCTGATGCATCAGGTACATATGTTGGCTCATCATATATGTATGCCTCTCCTAGAGATTGGGCTAAATTTGGTCAGTTTTATTTGAATGGAGGTTCATGGAATGGCGAGCAGTTGCTTCCTAAAAACTGGGCTAGCTATATTTCCACACCAACTGATAAGGCTCCATTAGGAGAGTATGGGGCTCATTTTTGGTTAAATGCCGGGCAACAGGATAACCCTGAGAATCGTCTGTATCCAGATGCTCCTGCTGACCTTTACAGTGCCAATGGCTTTGAAGGACAGCGCGTGTTTATAATACCTTCAAAGGATATGGTGATTGTGCGAATGGGGCAGACCAAAGTTCGTGGGTCTTTTGACTTTAATGAGTTCTTAAAATCAGTATTGGCTGCTGTTGATTAAACATTGCCGATGTCAATGGCATCGGCATAATACTTCACTGCAAAGTTGATAGATCGGGATTCTATAAAGTCAATGACATTCTCGTTTGCTAAATATGATATTTCGTAAAACTTGCCATTTAGGGAATAAAGAAGTTTTTTACATCCCAGGTAGTGCCTGTCACCTATAAATTCACCTTTTTGAAAAAGGTATTTCGCCTTTTCTGAAATGGTCATCTCTAATAATTTAATACTTTTCCATTGTTGGATCAATCTCATCGGCCCAGGCCAAAATGCCGCCTTTTAGATTATATAAATTATCAAGCCCCAACTTACCTTGCAGATAATTTACAGCCTGGCCACTTCTGGCACCGCTTCTGCAATGTATTACCACCTTCTTAGATTTTTCAATTTTATCTTCATTCTCAGGTATTTGTCCTAAAGGAATCAGCTCGCCATTAAGTGTACTTATTTCAGCTTCATTGGGTTCTCTAACATCAATAAGTTGAAAATCTTCCTTATTCTCCATCATTTGATGCAATTCCTTAACAGTTACTTCTTTGATCATTTTGTTTTTTATTTTACAGAATTCGTCATAATCAATTAATGATTTGACGGACGCTTTAGTGTTTTTTGATTTTAGCTTGATCTTTCTGGTATCAAGTGTTAATGAATCAAATATAAAAAGCTTTTCAATTAACGGCTCACCAATATTGGTTAATAATTTTATAGCTTCATTGGCCTGAATACTGCCAATAATGCCTGCAAGCGAACCAAGTACTCCACCTTCTTCACAATTAGGAACGGACTCAGGGTTTGGGGGCTCCGGAAAAAGATCTCTATAGTTAATGTCACTGTTTGCATTAAAAACGGAAACCTGACCTTCATATTGATGAATGGAGCCATAGACATATGGCTTATTAAGAAGAATGCAGGCATCATTAACCAGATATCTTGTTGGGAAGTTGTCGGTGCAATCTATAACAAGATCATAATCAGCCAATATTTCAAGAGCATTGTCACTGTTTAGAAAATAGGGGTGCGCATCTAAAATTACATTATGATTGAGCTGAGCAATATTGTCAACGGCTCTATCTAATTTCTTTGCATTGATATCCTGTTCCCTATAAAGGACTTGACGTTGTAGGTTGGTGATATTTATACTGTCAGCATCTACCAAACCAAGCCTCCCAATACCTGCTGCAGCTAAATAAAGGCTCACCGGACTGCCCAGGGCTCCGAGACCAACAATTAACACACTTGAGTTTTTTAATTTCTCCTGTGCTTCCTGGCCAAAATTGGGTAGCACAAAATGCCTTTGATATCTCTTTATTTCATCAGGTGATAACATTTAGAAATGTTTCATAATTAAATCCGACACATGATCACCAATGGATAGGGAAGAAGTAGCTGCCGGGGAAGGAGCGTTACAAACATTAATGGCAAATTCATTTTCCACAATTAAAAAGTCATCTATCAAACCTCCATTTCTGTCGCAGGCCTGAGCACGAACACCAGAACCACCAGGTGCAAGGTCTTTTTCTGTTACTTCAGGCAATAATTTTTGTAATGCTTTGGTAAATGCTGCCTTTGAAAAAGAGCGATACATCTCGCCAAAACCAGTCTTCCAATATTTCATGGCTACTTTTTGAAATCCTGGCCATAAAAGCGATTCTGATAACTCGGAAAGGTTAATATCTGATTTCTTATAGCCTTCTCTTTTAAAAGCCAATACGGCATTAGGCCCTGCTTCCACACCACCCTTGGCCATACGTGTAAAATGAACACCTAAAAATGGGAAGTTAGGATCGGGCACAGGGTATATCAGGTTCTTTACCAAACTCTCTTTTTCTTTTGTCAGCTTATAATACTCACCTCTAAAAGGAATTATTTTGACGTTAAGTTTCTGGTTGGTGAATTTGGCAACCTTATCAGAATATAGTCCAGCACAATTGACAATGAGCTTGGTGTCATAAGTTGACTTGTTTGTGACAACGGTGGAGGAGCCATTTCCTGTTTTAATGTCTAAAACCTTTTCTCCTAGCTGAAGGGTGCCACCACCAGCTTTTATCAATTCGGCATATTTTTTTGATACTAAGGTGTAATCCACAATTCCTGTTTGAGGTACAAAGAGCCCTTTTACACCTGCTACATGAGATTCATATTCTTTTAACTCTTCAGCCTCCAATGGTTTTAAGTTGTCAAGGCCATTTTGTTTTCCTCGTTCTGTTAGGTTATTCAGCAATGGGATTTCTTCCTTAGAAGTAGCGACTACAATTTTGCCACACAGCTCAAATGGGATGTCCTGCTTGGTACAGAATTCAATCATCTGATGATAGCCATTAATACAGTTGGTGGCTTTTAAACTGCCCGGTTTGTAATATAATCCAGAGTGAATAACACCACTGTTGTTCCCTGTCTGGTGTTTGGCAACATCATCTTCCTTATCAAGTATTAAGACTTTTAAATCAGGTCGTTTTTCTAACACTTTAAGAGCAGTAGCAAGTCCTACAATACCAGCTCCAATTATTATTATATCGTATTTCAAATCCCAGTCTTTTTAAAGCAGACAAATATAGTTAGAAAGGTCACATTATGCCTATTCATCACTCAATAGACGTTGGCTTTGAAGACTTGCATATCCTCCATAAAAAAAGCTGACCCTTTAGAAGCCAGCTTTCTTACTTAACAAACAAACTATTACTTTTCCTTTACGAAATCCATTGAAACGGAATTGATACAATATCTTAACCCTGTAGGTTCTGGGCCATCGTCAAACACATGTCCTAAATGGCCACCACATTTAGAGCAAACAACTTCTTGTCTTAATATTCCGAAAGTTGTATCACTTTCAATAAGAACATTTTCCTGGTTAATTGGTTCAAAAAAACTTGGCCATCCGCTTCCTGACTCAAATTTTGTTTTTGAACTAAATAACTTTTCCCCACAGGCAGCACAGGTATAAGTACCCTTTTCGTGATTGTCCCATAAGTCACCAGTAAAGGCCATTTCTGTACCTTTTTCTCTTAGCACGTGGTATTCTTCTGGCGTAAGCTGCGCTTTCCACTCTTCATCTGTCTTTTCGATCTTCGGTTCCATTTTCTTTACTATTGTCTTCTGGGTTTCCTGGCTTTTACTACAGGAAGAAAACATCAATAAAAGGACGAAAGATACTCCCGCTACTTTCTTATAATTCATATTTTTATCTTTGGGTACTTTAACTTAAGAAATCTTAAAAAGTTTAGATAATTTAATTGTTTGAGAGGTATTGTCAAAGGACGGACATTATCAAACATGCATTACTTGAAGGTTATTAGTATTTAAATTGTTATTTTGAACTTAATTTTTGAAATTAAATTAATTGCAGGTTAATTTACTGTTGGTATGAAAAGAGTTGGATTTTTAAAGGGGATAGTAGTTTTTATCATGTTGTTGTCGAGCTCAGTGGCTTTTGCACAAAATTACCAACTGCATACGGTGTATATCTATAGTTTTATCAGATATGTACAGTGGCCAACGATAGAAGGTGATTTTGTAATAGGAGTTGTTGGAGATTCTCCAATAATTGAACATTTAAAGAAAATGGCTTCAGCAAAAAAAGCAGGTTCAAGGGATATAATTATTAAAGAGTTTGCTAGTAGTGCCAATGTAACACCCACAGATATATTATTTGTTTCTAAGGGTGCTTCAGACAGTTTTGGAGATATAAAATCAAAGGTTAATACTACCAATACTTTATTAATTACAGAGACTGAGGGGCTAGGTATGGAAGGCAGTGCTATTAACTTTGTTGAAAGAAATAGTAAATTGGCCTTTGAATTAAATAGACATGCGGTAGAAGAAGCTGGTTTAAAAGTGTCTACAGAATTAACGAGATTAGCTATAATAATATAAATCTTTATTTAACGCTTATTAATTAGCAACTTATGCGAAAGATGAAATTGAAAATTGGAAACAAAATCTTTGGAGGTTTCCTAATCCTTATAGTATTGTTTGTTTTCAATGCTGCTGTAATATTTGTCACGAGCAATAGCATTGATACAGTAGTAAAGAAGTCTTCGGATATTATTAGGCCAAGTAAAGAAGCTATCAGTGATTTTAAATTGCTTGTTACGCAGTCTAAAATGCTAATTATTAACTGGGTATATGTTCAAAGTAATGTTGATGATAAAGATGCATTGAGGGTATTGCACGATCAGGACTATCCAGCATTGAAAGAAAGAATTCTTGACCTTGAAAGTTCTTGGGAGAATGACAGCCAGCGTTTCTTAATGGATACTGTTAGAACAGAGTTTGAGGCTTTGTTAGTAGTTGAGCAAGAGGTAATGAGCCAGTTAGTAACATTCGAAAACTATGAAGATCCTTTAACCAAACTTTTAGCTGAAGATGCTATAGAAAGCCAGGTTATTCCAATGACTGCTTCTATCATTAGAAAATTAGATGAAGTAGCCAGAATGCAACAGGAAACTACACAGGAGTCTGATGATGACCTGATTGCAGCAACTAACCAATTGATAAATATAACGCTCATACTCGGTGCTATTATTATATTGATTGGCTTATTAAGTGCTTATTTCATGGCCAAGTCTATCACTGTTCCTATTAATTATATTAAGGATATTGTAGTTAAACTTGGTAAAGGGGAACTGGTTGATGATCAGAGTAGGAAATTCAACAATGATGAGATTGGAGAAATGGCCAATGCCATGGACAACCTGATTAAAGGGTTAAGGTCCACCACCATTTTTGCAGAAAATATTGGTAACGGTAAGTACGATTCAGAGTATAAGCCATTAAGTGATCATGATGTTTTGGGTAATGCGCTTCTTGAAATGAGAAGCAACCTTTCAAGGGTTGCAGAAGAAGATCAGAAAAGAAACTGGTCAACTGAAGGCTTGGCTAAGTTTGGGGATATTTTAAGAAGAAATAATGATAACCTTGAGAAATTATCTGATGATATAATAAGAAGCCTTGTAACTTATATGGGCTGTAATCAGGGTGGTATTTATATTATTGACGATACCGAAGAAAGCGAGCCTTATATGTCTTTGTTGGCTTGTTATGCCTGGGACAAGAAGAAATACATTAATCAGAAAATACATAAAGGAGAGGGTCTCGCTGGTCAGGTGTGGCAAGAAATGGATACCATTTACCTCACTGAAGTTCCCGATAATTACATTAGAATAACTTCAGGTCTTGGGGATGCAAATCCTAAAAGTGTGTTAATTGTGCCTCTAAAGGTGAACGAAGAGATTTATGGAGTAGTGGAAATTGCTTCCTTCAAAGTGTTCGAAGATTACGAAGTAGAGTTTGTTCAGAAAATTGCTGAGAGTATTGCTTCAACAGTATCTTCTGTTAAGATCAATGCTAAAACCCAGAAATTGTTGGAAGAGTCTCAGGAAATGACCGAGCAGATGCGCTCTCAGGAAGAGGAGATGCGCCAGAATATGGAAGAGCTGCAAGCCACACAGGAAGAGATGCAAAGAGGGCAGGCGGAAGCAGAGAGCACAATGGAAGCTATCAATTCATCTGTTGCTATGATTGAGTTTGATGCCGATGGTTATGTGATCAATGCTAATCAAAACTTCCTTGATATTACTGGGTATTACAAAGATGAAGTACTAGGGGAAAGCCATAAGCTATTCGCAAGCAAGGATGATAAGACATCCGACACCTATAAGCAGTTTTGGAAAGATCTTGCGTTAGGCATTGCAAAATATGGTGAGTTCGAAAGAGTTGGAAAAGGAGGTAAGACCATCCAAATGGTTGAGAGTTATGCCCCAATAAAGAGCAGGGATGGGTCTGTAGGAAAAATTATGATGGTGGCAGTAGATGTATCAAAATACACTACCAAAGCCTGATCAGCTAGAAAACATCAACCTAAATAAATACTTACGAGTTAGAGAAATCTAACTCGTTTTTTGTTACTTTTTCTAATAAGCCTTCCAGTTCAATGGCCGAGTTTGCAATAAATGGAACCCCTATTTTAATAAGTTCATTTCTATGACTGGAAGTTATATGCTGGCCTCCACAAAAACCTATAACATTCATTCCTGCAGATAAAGCAGAAGTACAGCCACTCACGCTATCTTCAATGGCCAGACAGTTCGCAGGTGATTTACCAAGGGTTTCAGCTGCATGAAGGTAGATATCAGGACTTGGTTTTGGTTTAGATACCATTGAAGCACTAAACCTATGCTCAAAAACATCTAGCAATTTCGTTGCAGTCAAGGCCTTTTCAATCTGCCATATGTTGCTATTAGAAACTACGGCCTTAGGTAAATCTACTTTTCTGGCAAGATAACCCATGCCTTCAATAGCTCTTAAATCCTGATAAACACGCTCTTCCACATTCTTAATTAGCATATCAATATCAACACGAGGGTCAATGGTCATGTCTTCGAAAATTGCCCTAAATGTTTTGCCTGTATATTCAGAAAGGAAATATTTGATTTCTATTTTTTGGCCCAGGCTCTTAAGAAGTGCTACCATCACTTCTGCCGATACAATTTCAGTATCTACGAGCACACCATCGCAGTCGAATATTATTTGTTCAATGCGCATTTATAGTTCTAAATTGATTCTTACAATGATAATGTTTTCAACGCTGCTATTCTGCATATTTTGTCTAAATTGCATGTTTAGAGAAAGAAAAGAGCAAGTAAATAAGTGAAGTTTGTAGATTTCGGCCTTGATTCCAAATTATTGGAAGGTATACAGGCGATAGGATTTGAGGAAGCAACGCCCGTTCAGGAGCAAGCCATCCCGGTAATATTAGATAAAAAAGACATTATAGCCTCTGCACAAACAGGGACAGGTAAAACTGCAGCCTTTTTGTTGCCAGTAATCCATCATATATTGAATAATCCGCATGATGGCAGTATAAAGGCATTAGTGGTAGTGCCCACGCGCGAGCTCGCTGTTCAAATTGACCAGCAGATGGAAGGCTTATCTTATTTTACATCAGTAAGTTCACTGGCAGTGTATGGAGGGGGTGATGGGTCATCCTTTGCAAGGGAAAAGGTGGCACTATCAGAAGGAGCAGATATGATTATTGGTACACCGGGCAGGCTTATCGCCCATTTAAATATGGGGTATGTTAAGGTGGATAAACTTAAATATTTGGTCCTGGATGAAGCTGACAGGATGCTGGACATGGGCTTTAATGAGGATTTGATGAAGATTGTTTCTTATTTGCCCAAAGAGAGGCAGAACTTGATGTTTTCTGCAACTATGCCTCCTAAAATCAGGGAACTGGCAAAGACTATTTTAAAAGATCCCGAACAGATTAATATAGCCGTTTCTAAGCCTGCAGAAAGAATAGTTCAGGCTGCATTTATTGTTTATGACAGTCAGAAAATTGAACTGGCCAAATACATTCTTAGTGCTAAAAAACTTCAAAGTGTGATAGTGTTTTGTAGCACAAAGTCTGCAACAAAGCAGTTGAATAGGGAATTGAAAAAGATGAATTTCCTTTCAGAGGAAATACATTCTGATTTGGAACAGAAAGAAAGGGAGAAGGTTTTACAGGCTTTTAAGAATAAGAAACTGAACATTCTTGTGGCCACTGATATTCTATCCAGAGGTATAGATATTGAAGATATCGAGCTTGTTATCAATTATGACGTACCTAATGATGGCGAGGATTATATCCACAGAATAGGGCGTACAGCAAGAGCGGCATCCAAAGGCGCGGCTTTTACATTTGTTAATGAAAAAGAACAAAGAGATTTTCTTCAGATAGAAGAGCTATTAGGTGCGCCAGTGCCTAAGGCAAAAGTACCTGAATCATTAGGCGAGGCTCCTTCATATAATCCATCAAGGCCAAAATCGAAGGGAAAGAAAAGGTTTGTGAAAAGGAGGTAAATTAATACCTCCTATAAAAATCATTTACAGCTGGGACTAGCTGATCATATATCGGTCTGGTGAATTCTATAAATAATGTCTGAGGATCCGGGGGCAGTATCTCTTGCTGTTGGCATATCTTAAATTGATCCTCTGTTAGCGCTCTTTCATCACCATTGAAATTGCCCCATTGTGAAAACCATATAAATTCACCATTGAATTTCCGGTGTGTAAGTACTGCTTTTGTATCTGCATCGGTGACACGCATACTTAACAGACCACGTGAACGCACTTCTTTTCGGTTTATAACCAACGTGGCCGATACGGTACTGTATACATCTTTTTCCCCAGCCCTTGTGGATACCGTACCTGTTTTAACACTGTCCCTGCTTACTTTTTCAGTGCTTCTTTCAGTGTGGGTTTCCCCAACTACAAAATCATCAAATTGTAATCTCAGGTACTGATCAACAAAAGGCAGGTTGTTGGCCTTCACTTCTCTTGGGGTATAAAACTGGACAAATTCATTACTTCTAAACTGGGTATGAAGGTATTCTTCAATTTTATCCTGAAAGAAGTTACCGCTTAAATTGTATCTAGAGGGCACAGGTATTTGCTCAACCACCACTTTTAAAGTAGCCATAAACTTGGCTTCATCCATCTTATCACGAACGTCTTTATAGTTGGGAACAAATGAGTTAGCCTCTCTGAATAATAGGTAAGCACCTTTTGCATCTTCACGTGTGTCCCTTGCCAAAAGTATGAGCGCTTCTTCATAACTTTCTTCAGCGGCCTGCTGCTTTAATGTTGATACTTGTGCAAAATAATTTTTTGGATTACTAATCACGCTAAGGGCACCGGGGGAGGCACGTATTTCATTATACATAGTATTTATTTGCTGATAATGCCCCAGTGCGTTTTTGTATTTGAATTGAGCATTGCTCGATAATACGGTATTGGCATTTTGCTCAGCAGTTTGGAGGGCTAAAGGATAACTTCTTTTTAAAGCCTCCTTAGACTTTTTATGAGATGGGTTTTGTCGTAGCCGGTTTACTGCTTTTAGCACTGCACTGTAATAATCCCCTTTTTCATATGCTTTTTTACCGCTGGAGCAGTTAGATAAAACAATAGGAATGATTAGTGCAAAAACATAAATATATTGTCTCATTGATTTATAGATTGAATTCAACTGCATTCTACAGAATTAATGCCAAAATTAAAATGCAAGTAAATAATTTGAAGTTGAAAGGCCAACTATTGCTGGCTTTCAAACTTCTTTAAGGCTTTTAGAGCTTGTGAGCGAATTTTATTTTTCACCAATGGTGTAAAGCCAAGCAAGAATCCAGTTGTGCCCAATGCCATACGGCTCCATCGCCAAATGTCAAACGCATCTTTATGGTCAATGATTTTCCCATCTTTAATGGTCATATTGGCGGTAATAATATTGTGAACTTGTCGGCCAGTTTTGGAAAATTTGTAGTGTGCCTCCCAATTGGTAACAACCTTATCATTTTTAACAATAGGAGTAGTGTGCGTTATTTTTAAGCCTGCATCTCCTTGCTGAAGAAGCATGCGCCACATATTATGAGCCTTAGAACCTGTTAATTTTCCAAATGCAGGGTCTTCAAATGTTACATTGTCATGGTAACAGGAGAGCATGCCATCTATGTCTCGACTAGCGAAACTTTCATAAAATTTATCGGCAACAGCAATATCTGACAAAGTATCCATAGGGTTAAATTAATACAAAACCCTGAATTTAATGGTATGTTCTATACTTCTTAGTGCCTTTATCACATCCTTGTCGTATTCTTTGTCAATGTCGGTAATAACATACCCAATGACTTCATTGGTCTTCAAGTATTGACCTACAATATTGATCTGATGATCTGCTAATACCTGATTGATTTTAGCCAGAATGCCAGGCATGTTTAAGTGAATATGAATCAAACGGTGAGCATTCTGAAGCGTTGGCAACTGCAGGTTAGGGAAATTGACACTATTGGTGGTGCTACCAGTGTTTATATATTCCATAATCTTATTTGGGACAAAAGTGGCTATATTTTCCTGTGCTTCCAAGGTGCTTCCCCCAATATGCGGAGTTAAGAGTACATTGGGCAGGCCTCTTAAAGGAGAAACGAATTCATCATCATTACTTTTCGGCTCTTCTGGGAAAACGTCAATGCCAGCCCCTGCAATTTTACTGTTTAATATGTTGTTTTTCAGGGCGTCTATATCAACTACATGGCCTCGGCTTAAATTTAAAAAGATAACTCCATCTTTCATTTGTTTGAATTCTTTCTCACCAATGATGTTAGCATTTTCTTTTCGCCCATCAACATGAAGTGATATAATATCAGATTCGCCAAGCAGTTCTTCAAGGCTTTCACATTTAGTGGCATTACCTAATGCTAATTTTTCTTCTATATCAAAATATAAGACCTGAAGGCCGATGGATTCGGCCAGCACCGATAACTGAGCTCCTATATTGCCATAGCCTATAATTCCTAACTTTTTACCCCTGATTTCAAAACTTCCTTTGGCCGACTTATCCCAAATCCCTTCATGCATTTTAGCTGACCTGTCACTTAACTGACGAAGCAGCAATATAATCTCAGAAATGGCCATTTCTACGACTGATCGGGTATTGCTAAAAGGTGCATTGAAAACGGCAACACCTTTCTCAAGACAGGCTTCTAAATCAATTTGGTTTGTTCCAATACAAAAAGCACCTATTGAAATTAACCGGTTAGCATTGTCTAATACTCTTTTTGTGACCTGGGTTTTTGATCGGATACCAAGGATAGAGACATTCTTGATTTTCTTTACGAGCTCATCCTCATCCAGTCCGGCAGGGTAGACCTCTACATTGTATCCTTCCTTTTTTAAATTCTCAATGGCCTTGGAATGTACACTTTCTAAAAGAAGAACATTAATTCTATTCTTAGGATATGATATTGCGGTGTTCAATTTATTCAGGTATAAAAATTCATCAAAACTAGGAGTAATATGATCGGCATTTTCTGTTACGTTGGCCCTTTCCACATTTTCTGTGAAAGCGTAAAACTTATTGGCAAGACCAGCGGCTTTTATTTCATAGTCGGTGTACCCGTCACCAATCACATAAATATCGCCTTTTAATTCTAAAGATTTTAACTGCTCAACTTTTCCATTGTTAGATGAAAGCACATTTTCTTTATCAAACCCTACAATATTACCATCAGTGTCAAATTCGAATTCATTGGCACAAACATTTTCAGGTTTAATATAGTAGTCGCCAACAATAGGCACGATGAAGTCTTTAAAACCATTGGAAATGATATAAATCCTATCAGCATATTTCTCGAAGAAATCGGCATTCCTTTTAAAAGATGTCGATACCACTTTTTTCAATTCTTCTACAAGCTTTGGGAGATGATTTTTATGGGCGTTGAGAATGCTAATACGTTGTTCCAGAGACTCACGAAACGAAAATGAGCCATTCATTCCCTTATCTGTAATGTCTTTTATTTGCTGAAGTCTGCTAGCTCTTTCCGGTGAATCTTTTAAGGATATTTCACCTAAAATGTCCAGTGCTTCAACCTGCGTAAACGTACTGTCAAAATCAATAATGAAGTATTTCTTATTCCCTTTGCTCATTTTTCTGGTCTTATGAGGACGAAATAAGCAGATTAATTCATCTTAATAAAGTTTATTCCAGATTAAATTCTTGCTGTAATTTATGCAACCGATTGCTGACCTTTTTAAACTGGATTGTTATTAATAAAGGGGTGTGTTTGACAAAGGGTTATTTCAATATATTTATTTAGGGGGCGTATATTTAATAATCTAATTCAAGAGTCTAATAACAGATTAAAATGGAATTTGTAGGTGCTCAATCTAATTATGATCTATGGTTTAAGTTAAGAAGGGCTTTGTATCATGACCTTTCAGAAGAGTTTGATCATGAGGAGATGTTACAAATTGAAAAGAGTGACTGGCAAGAGTCCTTTTTGATAATTAATAATGGTGTATTTATAGGATTGGTTGAGTTAAGCTTAAGAAATATGGTTGATGGATGCCTGTCAAGCCCTGTTGCCTATATTGAAGGTATTTATATCATAGAAGGACAACGTGGAAAGGGTTTAGGTAAAGGTGTTATTGAATGGATAAAGGAATGGGCAAGAAGCAAAGGGTGTACTGAACTGGCAAGTGATGTGGAACTTACCAACATCGGCTCGCAACGCTTTCATGAGTCATTGGGTTTTCAGGAAACTTATAGGGTGGTAGAGTATAAAATGGATCTGTAAGTTGTGTTAGATAATAAGGCAATATTTTTTAAATACATAAGTCTCCCATTTTTAATGCTGGAGGCATTGAGAAAATCACGATTTAATATTATAAGTCATACAGATGGCTGTAGAAGGACAAATGGACTTGAATTCTTCAGTATCTAAAATTTCCTTAGGAACCATATTCCGGTCTATTTTTATAAAATTGTTTCTTAGGAAGAAAGGCGAGGCAGTTTCTGTGAGCAAGTAAAGTTGCTTAATTCCCATTCTGCCGGATGCAGCAAGAAGCGTGTTCAATACCTGATTGCCATACCCCTTATTTTGGTATTTCTGCTGGATGGCAAGAGAGCGCAATAGAGCAAAGTCCCCTTTAATTTCCAAAGCACCTATCCCAGTCATTTGGCCTTCATGAAACAGGCCCCAGAACTTCTGATGGGTTAAGTCAATATCTTTTACAGGTAAGCCGTGGTCATCCAAGAGCTTAAGTATTTCTGGTAAGTAGCTGAGGTCTAATTGTTTTATCATAAAAATTCAGGTTGTTATTTGGTAAAAATACTTAAAAACCAATTGCACTGGTACATGGTAGCACCAGTGCAAAAGTCTCAACAAACCTGGCTACAAAAGCTCGGTGTGTTGTTTTTGCATAGCCTTAAGAGCAGCAGGCTGCTTCTTCTGAATATTTTTCATCATTCTGCTCCACATCTTCAAGAAACTTGAAAACTTCCCATTTATAGCCATCAGGATCGGTCACCCAAAACTTATCTTGCTTGGCATAGCAGCACTTCACCTCTTTTTCTTCATCAACAGGAAGGTTCTGAGTTAATGCGTTACCAAGTTTAGATTTTAATAATTCCGGATTGTTGACTTCAATGCCGAAGTGAACATGCTGTGGGTTTACCTTCCCACCTTGAACAAAGCTAATGTTCAAAGAAGGCTCATCGAGCAGATATTTTGCATAACCCTGTTTGGTTTTAACAGGCTGGGTTTCAAAAAACTTGTTATAGAAGGCTACTGTCTTTTCTATGTTAGTTACGGAGTAGCTTACGTGCATTCTGGTTGTGAAATTTTCCATTGTTATAATTTTATAAAGTTTAACATTTTAAATCGTAATAATACGATAGATAAGGGCAAATTTTTTTAACAGCAGTTATTCACAGGGTATGAAGCAAACAAGTCTCCTAATTGCCCTTTCGCTTCTCCCCACACTTCAGCATTAATGCAATAGCAAACACTTGGCCCATCAATGGTACCTTTAATCAGGCCTGCATCTTTTAGCTCTTTTAAATGCTGAGAAACGGTGGATTGGGAAAGTGGCAGCTCGTTAACGATATCACCACATACGCATGACTGAGCTCTCGTCAGATACTCAATAATGGCAATGCGCGCAGGATGGCCTAAAGCCTTCGCCAGCACGGCCATCCTGTTCTGCTTTTCTGTGAATTTTTCTGTCTTTGATAAACCCATGCCTCCTTAATCGTTATTTTACGATAAAAGTTTCGTAAACCTTAAAATTTATTTTTATAAGCTTTGTATTCATTGATTAGGCCATTTGTAGAGCTGTCATGGCTTTCTACTTTACTATCACCGCTCAACTCTGGAAGAATCTTTTTGGCCAATTGTTTACCCAATTCAACTCCCCATTGGTCAAAACTAAAAATATTCCAAATCACACCTTGAACAAAAATCTTGTGCTCGTACATGGCTATAAGGCTGCCCAATGTTCTTGGAGTTAGTTTTTTAAACAATATAGAGTTTGTTGGCCTGTTACCTTCAAATACTTTGAAAGCCTTCAAATCCTCAATTTCTACATCAGACATTCCATCGGCTTTCAATTCTGCTACAACTTCACCTTCGGTTTTTCCATTCATCAGGGCTTCTGTTTGGGCAAAGAAATTGGCCATCAATTTGTCATGATGATCCCCAATAGGATTGTGGCTTAGGGCAGGGGCAAGAAAATCGCATGGAATAAGTTTAGTGCCTTGGTGTATCAATTGATAAAACGCATGCTGACCATTCGTGCCAGGTTCGCCCCAAATGATAGGCCCTGTTTGATGATGGACTTCGTCTCCATTTCTATCTACTGACTTACCATTACTCTCCATATCGCCTTGCTGAAAATATGCGGCAAAACGGTGCATGTATTGGTCATATGGTAATAGGGCTTGTGCTTCGGCATTAAAGAAGTTGTTATACCAAATGCCTAGCAGCGCAAGTATTACAGGGGCGTTTTTATCAAAAGATTCATTGGCGAAATGATTGTCCATCTCATGGGCACCTTCAAGCAGTTCTTTGAAGTTTTTAAAGCCTATTGTACAGGCTATTGACAAACCAATGGCTGACCATAAAGAATAGCGGCCACCAACCCAGTCCCAAAACTCAAACATATTGGCAGTATCAATACCAAATTCAGCAACAGCACTGGCATTGGTCGAAATGGCTACAAAGTGTTTTTTGATACCTTCTTCATTGCTACCATTTTCAAGAAACCAACTACGCGCAGAGTGAGCGTTGGTCATGGTCTCCTGAGTGGTAAAGGTTTTAGAGGCTATCATAAATAGCGTTGTTTCAGGGTCAACTTTTTTTAAGGTCTCTGCTATGTGTGTCCCGTCAACATTAGATACAAAATAGGTCTCAATGTTTTGCTCCTTGTAAGGTTTGAGTGCTTCAGTCACCATAACTGGTCCCAAGTCTGATCCGCCAATACCAATATTTACAATTGATGTAATGGCTTTCCCTGAATACCCTTTCCAGCCTCCAGATATAATCTGATTTGAAAACCCTTCAATTTGAGCCAAAACCCGATTCACATCTGGCATCACATCTTCACCATCCACTATAATAGGGGTGTTGGATGCATTGCGAAGTGCAGTGTGCAATACAGATCTGTTTTCTGTTCTATTGATCGCTTCACCACCAAACATGGCATCAATAGCCGCTTTTAGATTTGTTTGCTCGCAAAGCTCAAGTAGTGTTCCTATAGTCTCATCATTTATTCTATTTTTAGAATAATCAATAACGATATCATTAAACTTTAAATGAAACTTATTATATCTGTCTGCATCGGTTTTGAAAAGCTCTCGCATATGAGTTTTGCTCATATCGTAGTAATGCGTGGCTAACTTGTTCCATGCAGGAGTTGAAGTGGGATCGATATTTGGAAACATAGTCTATTTGAAAAAAATGAAATTCAAATTTAGACAAAGAAATTATTTGAGGGAGGATTTATTGATAAAAAGGCGAAGCGCCATTGATAGTGAAATATATTGGGAATAATCTCTTGCATAATTAAGGTTCCTATTTTTTGTGTTTGGTATGCTACAAAAAAGATTGGTAACCTATAACCTGATACCTGCCTTGGCGAATCGGCAAGACACTCATTTTTTCACAGCTACCCAGTGTTTAATAAGAAAGCCCCAAAGTGCCGAGGCTAGGAGTTTATTGATTTTTTAAATAGTTTAGGTCGTTATAGTTCAAAATCTTAAATGCTACAATAAGTGGAAACAAATCTTCTGACACAGCTCTTTTTACCTCTCGCTTTATTTATCATTATGTTGGGTATGGGTCTAACTTTAAAGCCTAACGATTTTAGAAATGTAATTTTGTTTCCTAAAGCAGTAGGGGTAGGGCTTGCACTAAAACTCCTTTTTATCCCTGTCCTTACTTTCGGCATGTTGTACATTTTCCCCTTGGATCCTGAGCTGGCTGTAGGTTTTGTATTACTAGCGGCCTGTCCTGGAGGTGCTACCACTAATTTAATTACCCATCTGGCCAAAGGCGATGTGGCACTTTCCATAACCCTAACTGCAATAGCCAGTATCATCACCGTGTTTACCATCCCATTGATGGTTGATTTTGGTATGCTGCAGTTTATGGGTGAAAGTCAGAAGATCGAACTTCCGTTGCTAAAAACTATTGGGCAGATATTGGCCATTACCGTTGTGCCTGTATTTGTTGGGATGGTCATTCATGGTAAATATCCCAAACTGTCACAAAAAGCGGAGCGACCAGTAAAGATACTTTCAGCAGTTTTTTTAGTGTTGATTATTGCAGCAGTGCTGATTAAAGAAAGAGCTAATCTCGGTGAATTTTTTGCAAAAGCCGGCCCTTTATCCTTATTCCTCAATCTTTCGGGTATGCTTTTTAGCTATTACATTACTATGGCAATCACTAAAAACAAAGCACAGGCATTGGCATTAGGAGTTGAAGTGGGTATTGTAAATGGTACGTTGGGCATAGCCATTGCTGCGGGTATTTTACAAAACTCAGTAATGACCATTCCATCAGCAATTTATAGCATTATCATGTTTCCCTCGGTAATGTTATTGGTTTATATGGGTAACAGAAAGCCTGTATTAAGCTAAACTAGAGGGCTGTTCAGTTTTAAGAACCTGACCCGTTTTGGAGTATCAAAACAAAAAAAAAGGCAGCTTTAGGGCTGCCTTGATTTCGTAGCGAGAGGGGGAATTGAACCCCCGTCCGCCAGCTGGCGGATAAGAATCCTGCCAGGCTAGTTCAGTTTACTGATTAACTCCCAAATAAATTTCCTTCCAGCTGCAGATTTAAGTTGTTTTTCTCTTTTAATGGCCATTGCTTTTGATGGATATTCTTCAGTGTAAACCAAAATCCAAGGCCTAAATTTAGAAGTATACCCTTTAGTCGAATAAATATTATGGCTATCAAGTCTATTCTTTATGTCAGAAGTGTAGCCGATATATATTTTGCTAAACTTAGAGCTGTACAAGGCATATACTGTGTAGATCATAACAAAAAAAGGCAGCTTTAGGGCTGCCTTGATTTCGTAGCGAGAGGGGGAATTGAACCCCCGACCTCAGGGTTATGAATCCTGCGCTCTAACCATCTGAGCTACCTCGCCAATTCATTTTATCCGTCTGAAACGGAGCGCAAACTTACAAAGTTTGAGATTTATATTCCAAAGGCTTTTTAATTTTTATTTATGTTGCCACTTTCACAAAATTAACATATCTTAAAATCAACTAAAGAGTGTGATATGAGTAAATTCCTATTTACTGGAGATTTTGAGATTAATGCATCTAAACAGATGCTCTATCAGTACTTAAATTCTGCTAGCGGTTTGTCTCAGTGGTTTGCTGATGATGTGACCATAGATGAAGATAAAGTCTATAATTTTATCTGGGATGAAGAAGACCATAAGGCTAAAATGGTCTCTCATCGGACAAATCACTATGTGAAATTTGAGTTTTTACCTGAGAATGGTGAGCATGATGATGACCCGGCATACTTTGAAATTAGGCTTGAGCTTAATGAGCTTACGCAGTCTGTGTTTATTAAAATAACAGACTATTCAGAAATGGAAGATGTGGACGAATTATACGATTTGTGGCAAGGTTTAATCGATAATTTAAAAGAAACAGTCGGGGGTTGAGCTTTCTATTGTTCTTTATTTAATTTTGGTCTCCTTTTTGCTGACAAGACCGTTGAATGAAGAAATTAGATAAGTTAATACTGTCCTCATTTCTGGGGCCATTTTTTCTGACCTTTTTAGTGGTGGTATTCATATTGCTTACCCAACATATGCTCAAATATTTTGATGACATAGTGGGTAAGGATTTGGGCTGGGATATCCTGGGGCAACTACTTTTTTATTTTGCCATCTTTATGACACCCATAGCTTTGCCTTTGGCTGTATTGCTATCCTCTCTAATGACATTCGGAAATCTGGGTGAGCACTTTGAGCTTACAGCTATCAAAAGTGCTGGAATATCACTTTTAAGAGCACTTTTACCCATTTTTGGATTTGTATTACTTCTTACCGTTTTTGCATTTTACTCTAATAACTATTTTGTGCCCAAAGCAGCTCTCGAGGCCTATAGCCTCCTTTGGGACATTAAACAAAAGAAGCCTGCTCTGGATTTAAAGCAAGGTGCTTTTTATAATGGTATTCCAGACTTTAACATTAAAGTCGATAAAAAACATGATGATGGAAAGACTATCGAAGATATAATCATTTATGATCATCGTGGACAGACTGGCAACAAGAAAATTACGCTTGCAGACTCAGGTGCAATGTATATGATCAATAATGAGAGGTATTTAAAACTCGAACTGTTTAATGGTAATTTCTACTTTGAGGATTACAGTGAGGCAGGAGGTAAGCCAAGGGCAGAGGAGACAATGTCTAGAAGTAGTTTTACAAGGAGTGAATATGTACTTGACCTTTCATCATTTGGTATGGACCGCACTAATCAAAGCCTATTTGAAGGTAACAGGATTATGCGAAACCTTAATCAGCTAAATGATGATGTTGACTCTGTAAACCGAAGAATAATGGATACTAAGCTTAACGTGTTTAACGACTCACATTATGCTTTTTATTACCACTTAAGGGAAGACAGCCTTCAAATGCCTGCCGATTTGGTGAGTTTTAAAGAAGAAAGAGACTCTCTTGATGCGGCCAGGGAATTGTTAAAGGAACAGCAAGAGGCTGAAAAACAGGACTCACTTCAGCAATTAAAAGTCAGTACTTCTGTCAATAAAATTAAAAAATCCGCAGTAAAGGAAAATAGGAAAAAGCAGGATGCGGAACCCAATCAGGCTCTAAAAAGGCGGCAGAAGTCAGTGGCGGCAAGAAATTTAGAAAGGGAAAATAGAAACCTTAAACTTCCAAAGCTTGATGATACAAAACCTAAAGTGGTGGCAAGAAGAACGAATAGTAAAATTTATATATATGATACCCTTTCACACTTGGAAATAGTTAGATATCTGGAAAACGATTCTTCAGGTCAGCTATTGAGTGTTATTCAAACCTCCTTAAATAATATTAGGCAAACAAAAAGTAAGGTGCAATCGCACAACCAGTCTTTGGAGCGCTATGTATACGAGAAGAACGTGTTTGACATTCAGTACCATAAGATTTTGGCCAACTCATTTGCTTGTATTGTTATGTTTTTAATAGGTGCCCCCCTTGGAGCCATTATTAAGCGAGGTGGGTTAGGTATGCCGGTTCTCATGTCCATTATATTCTTCATTATATACTATGTATTTACCATGACGGGCGAGAAATGGGCGAAACAGGATTATCTTGATCCAATGTGGGCCATTTGGTCGGCAAACATATTACTCCTCCCAATAGGCCTGTTTTTCTTGAGGCAAGCTAGGAATGATGCCAGATTGTTTGAGGCCGATTTCTATAGTGTAATGATTGAGAAGTTTAATAGGTGGCGTAAAAAGGGTAAACTATCCCTAGAAGAAAATTCTGATTAAGTGTTGTTAATTGTTATTCATATTGATACTTTTGCACCTTAATTTTTAACGAACAAATAACTTTTGCTAAGCATGTATTTACAGAAAGAAAAAAAGGAAGAGCTTTTTGAGAATCATGGTCGGTTAAAGTCTAAGAAAGATACAGGATCTGCTGAATCTCAAATAGCACTTTTTACCCACCGTATTCTTCACCTTACAGAGCACATGAAGAAAAACAAAAAAGACTACTCAACACAACAAGGTCTTTTGAAACTTGTGGGTAAGAGAAGAAAATTATTGAATTATCTTCACAAGACGGATATCGAGAGATATCGTGCAATTCTTGCAGAATTGAAATTAAGAAAGTAATTAAAAAGGGAACCTCAAAGGTTCCCTTTTTTCTGTTTATTACTATTTTAGTTCGGCAAGCCAACAGAAAATTTTTACAACAATAAATTATATATGCAAATTATTAACAAAACCATTAACCTACCTGATGGGAGAACCATCACCATTGAAACTGGCAAGTTAGCGAAACAAGCTCATGGATCAGTGGTTGTGAGAATGGGTAACACCATGCTTCTCACTACAGTGGTGGCCAACAAAGAGGCCAAAGAAGGTGTAGATTTTTTACCATTATCAGTTGATTATCAAGAGAAGTTCGCTTCTACTGGTAAAATACCTGGTGGATTCCTTAAAAGGGAAAGCAGGCTTTCTGATTATGAAATATTGATCAGTCGATTGGTTGACAGAGCTATCAGGCCGATGTTCCCAGACGATTATCACGCTGATATTCAAGTAGCTATTTCTTTAATTTCTGGTGACGAAGAGTCATTACCAGATGCTTTGGCTGCTTTGTCAGCTTCAGCGGCACTGGCGGTTTCTGATATCCCATTTAACGGACCAATATCTGAAGCTAGAGTATCAAGAGTTGAAGGTGCCTGGATAGTTAACCCTACTAAGTCTCAAAAAGAGCTAGCTGATCTAGACCTTATAGTTGCTGCCAGTTATGATAACATCTTAATGGTAGAAGGTGAGATGAAGGAATGTTCTGAAGAAGATATGCTTGAAGCAATTAAAATTGCTCATGAGGCTATTAAAGAACAGTGTAAAGTTCAAATGGAACTTGAGAAGGAAGCAGGTAAGACAGAAAAGAGAGAATACTCTCATGAGATTAATGATGAAGAGTTAAAGGCGGATATGAAAGCTAAGCTTTATGATAAGGCTTATGCTATTGCTGCAAAGCAGTCTGCTGATAAAAACGAAAGATCAGAAGCATTTAGTGCACTTAAAAATGAGTATATAGAAAGCCTTCCTGAAGATCACGAACATGATGCTGCCTTAATTAGCCGTTACTATAAATCAATACAGAAAGAAGCTTGCAGAAACCTTGTTTTAGAAGAAAATAAGCGTCTTGATGGTAGAAAATTAAATGAAATAAGACCTATCTGGTCAGAAGTTGATTATTTGCCAAATGCACACGGTTCCTCTGTATTTACCAGAGGGGAGACTCAGTCATTAAGCACTGTTACGTTAGGTACAAAGCTTGATGAACAGATGATAGACGGAGCCATGTATTCTGGTTTCAACAAATTCATGCTTCATTATAATTTCCCTGGATTTTCTACTGGTGAAGTTAGACCAAACAGAGGACCAGGTAGAAGGGAAGTAGGACACGGAAACTTGGCATGGAGAGCACTTAAAGTAGTTCTTCCTGAGGAAAATCCATATACAATAAGAGTTGTTTCTGACATTCTGGAATCTAACGGTTCATCTTCAATGGCTACCGTTTGCGCAGGGTCTTTAGCTTTAATGGATGCGGGTATTCAAATTAAGAAGCCTGTTTCTGGTATAGCCATGGGTATGATCTCTGATAGCAAAACCGGAAAATTTGCTATTCTCAGCGATATTTTGGGTGATGAAGATCACCTTGGAGATATGGACTTTAAAGTAACTGGTACAGAAGACGGTATTACAGCTACTCAAATGGATATTAAGGTTGACGGCTTATCTTATGATGTGCTTAAGAAAGCATTGGATCAGGCAAGAGAAGGCAGACTTCATATTTTGAATGAAATGAAGAAGACACTTGCTGAGCCTAAAGATGATCTTAAACCAACAGCACCAAGATCTGTAGTCTTGAAAATTGATAAAGAGCTTATAGGTGCAGTAATAGGGCCCGGTGGTAAAGTTATTCAGCAGATTCAGAAGGATACTGGAGCTACTGTAGTTATCGAAGAAGTTGATAACCACGGTGTTGTAAGTATTTTCGCTGTTAACAAGGATGCTATGGATGGTGCTCTTGCTAAGGTTAGGGCTATTGTGGCTATGCCAGAAGTAGGAGAAACTTATGACGGAGTGGTTAAGTCTATTATGCCATTTGGTGCTTTTGTTGAATTTATGCCAGGAAAAGATGGTCTACTACACATCTCAGAGATCAAGTGGGAAAGAGTAGAAAAGATGGATGGCGTAATGGAAGTAGGAGAGAAAGTTAAGGTTAAGCTTGTTGAAGTAGATAAGAAGACTGGAAAATACAGACTTTCAAGAAAAGTGCTTCTTCCTAAACCTGAGAAAAAAGAAGAAGGCGCTAATTAAATTTTCTACAAATCTTGCCATTTGGCTGTTAATTCTTTAAAATCGTTGTTGGTCAGTAGGAACTAACAATAACATTGAATGAGGCAGCTTAAGATCAGTAAGCAGATTACCAATAGGGAGAGCCAGTCTCTCGATAAGTATCTGCAGGAAATTGGTAAGGTGGATTTGTTGACACCCGATGAAGAGGTGGAACTGGCACAACGAATTAGAGAAGGAGATCAGCTAGCACTTGAAAAACTGACCAAAGCAAATCTTAGATTTGTAGTTTCAGTTGCAAAGCAATATCAAAACCAAGGTTTGTCACTCGGAGATTTAATCAATGAGGGAAACCTTGGTTTAATAAAAGCCGCTCAGCGTTTTGATGAGACCAGGGGCTTCAAATTCATTTCTTATGCCGTATGGTGGATTCGTCAGTCAATCCTGCAAGCCTTGGCAGAGCAATCAAGAATAGTGAGATTACCTTTGAACCGTGTAGGTTCATTAAATAAAATTTCTAAGACCTTTTCTGAACTTGAACAAAAGTTTGAGCGGGAACCATCACCTGATGAGTTAGCAGAAGTTTTGGAAGTTACAACAGCGGAGGTTGTAGATACCATGAAGATATCGGGTCGCCATGTATCAATGGATGCCCCTTTTATTCAGGGTGAAGAAAATAGCTTATTGGACGTTCTGGAAAATGACTTAGAGGAAAAACCCGATTCGGAGTTAATGAATGACTCATTGAGGCGTGAGGTGCAAAGAGCCTTATCGACTTTAACGCAGAGAGAGTCAGATGTAATTGCTTTGTATTTCGGATTAAATGGTGAGCACTCCATGACATTGGAAGAAATAGGTGAGAAATTCAGTTTAACGCGTGAAAGAGTACGCCAGATCAAAGAAAAGGCCATTAGAAGGCTAAGGCATACATCAAGAAGTAAAGCCTTAAAACCTTATTTAGGATAGCTATTAAATGATAGAGTAATATGATAAGGTCTCATTGAAAAATGAGACCTTATTTTTTTAATTTTGCCGTACCAAATAAAAGAAAGAATAATTGTATCTGAGGACAACTATTTTGAAATGTTTGGGGTTAATTGATTTAAATTATACTTACTGAAAATGACTGAAGAAAAAGTAAAAGTGTTGATTATTGGTTCTGGGCCTGCTGGATATACTGCAGCAATTTATGCATCAAGGGCTGGATTGAATCCAGTACTAATAACCGGAGGTGAGCCCGGAGGGCAATTGACCACTACTAATGATGTTGAGAATTTTCCAGGTTATCCAGATGGAATCAATGGCCCACAAATGATGATGGATCTTCAAAAACAAGCAGAAAGATTCGGGACGGATGTTAGATATGGAATGGTAACGTCAGTGGATTTTTCCGGATATCCTCACAAAGCAATAGTGGACGAGAAACATGAAATTACTGCAGAGGCGGTAATTATCTCTACTGGAGCCAGTGCTAAATATCTGGGACTTGATTCAGAAAAGGAATATTACAATAAAGGAGTTTCTGCATGTGCAGTTTGTGATGGTTTCTTTTATAGAGGAAAAGACGTGGCTTTAGTAGGTGGTGGTGACACTGCAGCTGAAGAAGCTACCTATCTGGCTAATCTTTGCCCAAAGGTTTATATGATTGTAAGAAGGGATGAATTACGCGCATCCAAAATAATGCAACAGCGGGTTTTGAATACTCCAAACATTGAAGTGTTATGGAATACGGAAACAGAAGAAATTTTAGGTGATGGAGATTCTGTAACTGGCGCCAGGGTTGTTAATAACCAGACAGGGGAGAAAAGGGAAATTGATGTATCAGGTTTCTTCGTAGCTATCGGACATTCTCCTAATACAGCTATTTTTAAAGATTATTTGGATATGGATGAGACTGGTTATCTGAAGGTTATTCCAGGCACATCTAAGACTAACGTAGAGGGCGTTTTTGTTACAGGCGATGCGGCAGATAAGGTATATCGTCAGGCAGTAACAGCCGCAGGAACAGGGTGTATGGGAGCACTGGATACGGAACGGTTTTTGCAATCAAGAGAGCTTGAAACTGTATAAAAATAAAACCATGAAAAAGACTTTCCTTAATATTATGATGGCAGTGCCAATGGCAATGATTTTAGCTTGTTCATCTTCACAAACTGTTACAAGAGTTGATGCCGATTCCCAAATTGATTTGAGTGGGAGATGGAACGACACCGATTCCAGACTAGTAGCTGAAGAGATGGTGAAAGATGGATTAAGCAGACCGTGGGTGGCTGATTTTATGGATGAAAATGGTAAGAAACCAACGATAATCGTGGGTATTATTAGAAATAAAAGCAGTGAGCATATCAACGCAGAGACTTTTACCACTGATATAGAGCGGGAGTTTATCAATGCTGGACGAGTAAGGGTTGTGCAAGGTGGTGAGGAGCGGGAAGAACTTAGAAGGGAAAGGGCCGATCAGCAGGAATTTGCATCAGCTGAGACCACAAAAAAATGGGGTATGGAGCGCGGTGCTGATTTTATTCTTCAAGGTACCATTAACTCAATAACTGATTCTAACAGCAAAGAAAAATTGGTTTATTATCAAACTGATCTGGAACTTACTCATCTGGAAACAAATGAGAAGGTTTGGATTGGAAGTAAGAAAATTAAGAAAGTCATCAATTAAACCTTTTGGTTGATGTTTAAAATTAAAAGTGCCGCTTTGCGGCACTCCTTTTTTCTACCCCTGATATTCTTGTTGGGGTGCGCTACTTTTTATCAAAAGAATATCATATTCCAGGATTATTTTGCCCAAGGTAAAATGGATGAGGCCAATAATTACCTGGATAAAAATAAGAAACTTTCCCAAGGCAATAATAAATTGCTCTACAACCTACAAAAAGGAGTTGTGCTGCAAATGATGGGTGAGTACCAAGAAAGTAATGATTATTTCGAGCAGGCTTACTATTTAACTGAAGATTATCGAAAGAACTACTCACTAGAGGCACTCAGCTACCTTACCAACTCCTCAGTAAAGCCCTATGTGGGTGAAGATCATGAGAAGGTGCTTATGCATTATTTTAAGGCCATTAATTATCTTAGGCTCAATCAACTTGATGAGGCATTAGTGGAATGCCGCAGAATTAACATTAAACTTAATGAGCTAAATGATACGTATGGTAATCGAAAGAATCGATATGATATTGATCCTTTTGCCCACAATTTAATGGGTATTGTATATGAAGCGTCAGGAGAGGTGAATGATGCTTTTATTGCCTACAGAAATGCATTTGAAGCATATCAAAAGACATCATCTTTTTTTAATGTTTCTGCTCCTGAACAGTTGAAAAGGGATTTGTTAAGGACTGCTTATTTAAATGGCTTTAATTCTGAATTGAGCAAATTTGAAGAGGAGTTTGCGATGAAATATGAGCACAAACCTTCTGAAAAAGGAGAAATGGTTTTCTTTTGGCACAATGGCTTAGGGCCTGTAAAGAGCGAATGGTCGATCAATTTTTTTGTGGTTAAAGGGCAGGGAGGTATAGTGAATTTTGAAAATAAGGAATATGGAATGACCTTTCCATTTCCAGCACCCACAGATTCAGATGGTAAGAGCCAGTTGGGAGATTTGAAGATTGTAAGGGTAGCATTTCCTAAATATGCAGATCGATTGCCTTACTTTCATTCTGCTAAAATTGAATTGGATGGCAATCAATATGATCTTGAAAAAGTTCAGGACATTTCTTCCATTGCTTTTGTAACACTTGAGGATAGGATGGTTAGGGAATTGTCCAATTCCCTAATAAGGTTGGCCGTAAAACAAGCAGCTGAATATGCCGCCAGGCAGGAAAATGAAAACATGGGGGCGTTACTTTCTATTGTGAATGCGTTTACTGAAAAAGCAGATACCAGAAACTGGCAGACGCTGCCACACGATATATCGTATGGCAGAGTGCCTTTAGACGAAGGAGCGAATAAATTTAAATTGGTTACTCAAAGTCATTCAAAAGACAATGCTACATATGATTTTATAGTAGATGGAAATGCCGGGCAGACGGTCTTTCAAGTATTTAGTAGTTTGGAGTCTTCACCACCAAGTAGTTTGTATTAAAGAATCAATTATGAAATTAGATATACTGGCTTTTGCGGCACATCCTGATGATACAGAACTAGCCTGCGCAGGAATTCTGGCCACACATATTAAAAAAGGATATAAAGTAGGTGTAGTTGACCTTACAAGGGGAGAGCTAGGCACCAGAGGTACAGCTGAAATTAGGGATAAGGAGGCCAGAAAGTCAGCTGAATTACTTGGGCTTACTGTAAGGGAAAACCTTGGGTTAGAAGATGGGTTTTTTCGAAATAGTAAAGAAAACCAACTTGTTTTGGTTCAGGCCATTCGCAAATATCAGCCTGACATAGTTTTGTTAAACGCCCCCACAGATCGTCATCCAGACCATGGCAGGGCTGCACAACTCGAACTGGACGCATGTTTTGTTTCAGGGCTTACTAAAGTAGAAGTGTCTGATAATGAAGGACAGTTTTTACAGCCTTGGAGGCCGAAATACGCCTATCATTACATTCAGAGTAATTTACTGATGCCTGATATTGTTATTGATGTGAGTGACTCCTGGGAGTTGAAAATGGATGCTATCAGATGCTTTGCATCACAATTTTATGATCCAAATAGTAATGAGCCTGAAACATTTATCTCTTCTCCGGAATTTATGAAGCTCATTGAGGCCAGAGGCAAAGAGTTTGGCCACGCTATTGGTGCTGAATATGGTGAAGGCCTGATTAAAACCAAAATGCTTGGCGCATCAGACCTTTTTGATTTGAAGTAACTTATTGAACCGCTTTAACTGTATAGCCTTGGTTTCTTAGTTTGGCTATCACACCATGTTCGTCAGCTAAATGCGAAACGCCCAGCAAATAAAATGTTGGAGCTTGTTTGCTATAACTCTCAATTTTAGGAATCCATGCTGCATTTCTTTCATTAATGAAGTGCTTAACGAATTTTTCATCATTTTCAATTGGGTGCAATGTGTATTCCAATGATTGATGTAGATTTCCATCTTTATAAAAGTCTACCAGTTTTTTATAGTCGGCAACCTGCTCATCAAAGTTGTCAATACTATGTTTCAATGCATTTGTCTGTGATTCCAAAGTCATTTTTTCAAGCATGGTTATTTCCTTTTCAATACTCTCTAAAGAAACAGTCACAAGCCCCATTGAATGTGCTTTAGATGTTAGCTCGAGTTCATAAAATTTAATATTTTCACCTAATGCCAACCTTGTCATTGTTGTTGAAAGCATAACAGGTTTAAACTTGCTGTAAACCATATTAAATTTAAAATCTGATACATTGAGTTTAGTGGTAAATATGGATTTTAAACTTTTGTAGTAGTCTTCACCAATAAACTCATCTATAGACTGATGATGCTCTAAATGCGCAGCTTTGTTCATTTCGTGCCTTGAATGATGGTCTAGCCCTGTTTCTGTAGCTACAACTTTACATTTTTTCAATGCAGCTTCTGCATTCTCTGGAAAGTAGTATTTATCAGCCGGTATAAATTTTAGAATCCCAAAAAGGTAAGAAGGTTCTTCAAGCCCATTTCCTGATATTTCCCAAAGCAATGCATTGGTATCTGTCTGCGCTTTGATGGTTAATGCTGAAAGTAAAAGTGCTGCCGTGGTTAATATTTTTGCGATTTTCATAGTTGATATAACTTTTAACTTTGTCAATTTAGAACACGAATTTAGATAAAAATTGCAATGGACATAAATTTAACAACACCAGCCTTACTTTTTCCTGCTATTTCTCTTTTATTGTTGGCTTACACCAACCGTTTTTTGGCCATAGCTACGTTAATCAGGAGCCTGCATCAGAAGCATTTGAATAGTCCTGATCACCCAACGCCAATTATTGGACAGATTGAAAACCTTAAAGCACGCTTGTCTTTGATTAAGCTGATGCAGATTTTTGGTGTATTCAGCTTTTTTCTTTGTGTACTTAGCATGTTGATGTTATTTCAGAATGCCACACAGGCCGGTAATTACATATTTGGCACCAGCATGGTGTTCCTGCTCATCTCCTTGGCCATATCGCTAAGAGAACTACAAATTAGCACTAAAGCATTGAACCTTGAATTGAGTGATATGGAACTAAAACGTAAGCTTTAAACCTGCTATTCAGTCTTTAAGGAATCAATTTCAGCGTCTGCCGGCATTTCAAACAGCGATGGATCTGGCTTATCTTCTGACAATACTACATTGGTAAAGGCAGATTGGTAGCGCACATCGCCAATGACTCCATCCGTGTACTTGTAGCCAGTAAAGCCAGATGGAACCCAAAGACCATTGACTTCTCGCCAGTCATATTTTAGTGCATTGTAGTTTTCGTGCTTTTCTCCAGAGAAGTAAGTTACTGTATAAAGCAACCATTCCATTTTATAGGTCTCTGGATTAAAATGGGCAATGTAGAAGTCATCATCTGCATCACCAACACCCTCGTTATAGCTTACTTTTAATGCTCTGTAGGAAGTGCTGTCCAGTGTTACGGTTCCTAAATCTTCATATTGTATTCCAGGGTCTGCCAGTACATATGGTATTGAGAAGAAATAAAATATCAAATTATGATAAAACCTGGGGGGCATAGTGCCGAAAGCTTCTTTATTTGGCGATACCCATACCTGCTCACCATCCATGCCTAATTTAAAGCTATCGCCTTTAATCAGGACTTTTCTGGATTTTAAATCAATCAGTTGGGTTTCTACCTTCTTTTCTCCCAAAGTGGTTTCAAGTTGGTATTGCAAGCTATTATACGTGTTCCACTTGTCTAAGCCGCCATGGGCATCTAAAGCTTTCTGGAGCAGTTCCGGGTATTCAATTTTCGAAGTTTCCGCTTTGTCAACGCCCGTTATGGTATTTTCTTCTTTAGAAGTTGGTTGACAACCTATAAATACCAAAACTAATAGAATAAGGATGATTTTTTTCATGGTCAAATCTATGTTGTTTATCCCAAACCTTATTGTCACGGAGTAGACAAAAGCAAAAAAAGCGATGATCTCTCATCGCTTTTTATATGAACTCATCATTTTTTATTCTTCAATAAATGCCTCGTATGACTTGAATACGATTGGTTCTATTTTGGCCTCTTCAATAAACTTGTTCATTTTGTTCATCTTTCCTTGTACTTTTTCAAAATTGGTAAGCGCGTCTTTGAACTGTTCTTCCAATAGCGTCATATTTTCAATTTCAGAAGAAGATGGAGGCTCAAAGCCTGAAGCTATCTTGCTGTATAAATTTGACAGTTTTTCCCTAAGCTGAGGTTCAGCGGAACCAACATAGTTGTCACCAGTAGTAATTACCAGTTTCTCTTTTAATGTATTTAGCTCTTTTGAAATTGGCTCTGCTACTTTTTTGCCATTGGCATTTACACTCATGACCTGCTCAGATTTGGCTATGGATTCATCTATTTTATAAACCAGATAGGCCAGTTGCTCTGACATATTATAAAGCTTCATTGTGGTTTCATGAAGTGCAACCCTATCCTGATCTGTAAGCAACGAATTAGGGTCATTAATTAGCTCCAGTTCGGTATCATATGTGTCTTTACCCTTACGCATTACTACTTTGTATTTACCAGCAGCCACCCTTGGTGAGGTGAAACCTCCAAAACTTAACGTTTTTCCTTTTGCCATTTTTGGTTGTTTGATAAGGTAGTTCCAGGTTACTACATTGATGCCTTTAGATTTACCGGGTGTCAGCTCGATGAGTTTGGTGCCATTTTCATCTAAAATATCAATGGCCATTTTACCAAATGTATGACGCTTTTTAAGGTAGTAGATGATCTTGGCATCCCTGTTTGGATTAGGTCCAACAAACTCCAGTTCTGTGCTGGTACCACCGAAATTGCTCTCTTCACTAATGACCGTTGGCTTACTATCAAAAAAGTGAACGTCTTGTTGTAACACGTCCTGACTGATTTGTCTTAATGGACTGATGTCATCTATGATTATTACACCACGGCCATGAGTTCCCAGTATTAGATCATTGGTTTTTTCACTTAACTCAATATAATGAACTGCCACAGCTGGCATATTATTGGTGAACTTATTCCAATTCTTACCTCCATCTATAGTAATATAAAGTCCAAATTCAGTACCTAAATAAAGCAAGTCTGGCTGCACAAAATCTTCCTGAATGTTTCTGGCAAAACCGTAGATATCATCTGTTACTATCGATTTCCATGTTGCCCCATAATCGGTAGTCTTGTAGGCATAAGTCTTCATATCGCCTGTTGTATGGCCTTCAAATACAGCGTAAGCCGTTCCTTTGTTATGGACGCTGGCCTCAATATGATAACACCATGTGTTGGCAGGTAGGCCTGGGATATTCTTAACTGTATTAGTCCAGCTCTTTCCTCCATCTTTGGTTACTTGAACGTTTCCGTCATCTGTTCCTACCCAAATCACATTCTCATCTAAGGGTGATTCTGCAATGGTAAAAATTGTTGTATGGTTTTCTGCACCAGAGTTGTCAACAGATAAACCACCAGATTTAGACTGATCTTGTTTTTTAGGATCATTGGTGGTTAGATCAGGGGAAATTTTAACCCATGTGTCACCCATATCTTCTGACTTATGAAGAAACTGGCTGCCCATATAAAACCTGTCAGGCTGGTGCTTGCTAATGGCCATTGGTGCGTTCCAGTTAAACCTTAGTTTAGGGTCTCCCTTTACAGGTAAAGGTTGAACGGTTTTTGTTCTTTTCTTCATAATATCATAGCGCCATACATTTTCTGCACCCTGCATTTCAGAATACACAAAATCTTTTGTTGGATGCTTCAAAACCCTAAAACCATCACCAAAACCGAGTACATTCCAATCCCTGGCCTCTATGCCTCCAGGAGAAGCTGATGGCCCATACCATGAACCATTATCCTGAAGACCACCATAGATGTTATATGGCTCTTTATCATCAATACTTATGTGATAAAATTGTGAAACCGGGATATTAGATACTATTTCGAAAGTAGTACCGCCATTCCATGAACGATAGACACCTCCATCTGTTCCAGAATAGATTCTATCAGAATCTTTGATATCGAATAATATGTCATGAATGTCTGGATGCATTTGACCAAGACTTTTGAAGGTTTTGCCGCCATCCCGGCTTAAGGAGCCAAACAAACCGGCTTTAACAACTACTTCAGGATATCTTGGATCAACCACAATCCTTGAGAAGTAGAAAGGTCTTACAACAAGACCAAAGTCGCTGTTAAGATGAGTCCAGCTTTTACCAGCATCATCCGATCTATAAAGGCCTTTATCTTCATTTTTCTCAGACTCAACTACAGAGTAAAGAATATTACTGTTTGAAGGGGCTACTGCTATTGCAAACCTGCCTAATTTGCCTTTAGGAAATCCATTGTGAATCTTGTTCCATGTTTTACCTGCATCTGTTGATTTGTATAAGGCACTGTTGTCACCACCAGAACTGAATGACCATCCTGTTCTTCTGAACTCCCACATGGCAGCATATAGTATGTTAGGATCTTTTGGATCCATTATAAGATCGCTGCAGCCTGTTTTGCCATCAGAGTAAAGGATTTTATTCCATGTAGCGCCACCATCTGTGGTTTTATATACGCCACGTTCTTCGCTGTCTTTATATAACCCACCAAGCACCCCAACATATATTTCGTTGGAATTGTTAGGGTTAATTTCTATGCTGCTGATTCTTTCCGAGTTGGCAAAGCCAACTTTTTTCCAGTTGGTGCCACCGTCTATAGATTTATAAAGACCGTCACCAACAGAGGTGCTGTTACGCGTCCATGTTTCACCAGTGCCCACCCATATTACCTTGTCAGGATCATTAGGATCAACAGCCACAACGCCAATGGACTGGGCATGTTCATCAAAAATAGGGTTGAAAGTAGCTCCACCATCGTTGGATTTCCAAACACCACCACCAGCAGTACCTGCATAAATTATTCTATTATTGGTAGGGTGGGCTTCAAGATCAGTGATTCTACCGCTCATCAATGCTGGTCCTATTTGTCTTGCTTTCAGATCCCCAAAGAGTTCTTTACCATTCAAGACTATTTCCTCCTGGGCATAGGCAGATAACGATGCTCCGAGAAAAAGAGCTATTAATATTTTTTTCATGTTGTTTTAGTTGATTTTGACTTATTTGATCGGAAACAAAAACGAAGGTGATTCAAAAGTATTACAATCTCGTCTTTGCGAGGAATCGAAGCAATCTCATGATTGTTCGCAAGTCCTTAGAAGAGATTGCTTCACTGCGTTCGCAATGACGCTTAACTTTTGAAACACCTTCGTTTAAATGTTTTAATTATTCTCCGTCTGGAAATGCAAACACTTTAGCATCTACTGTTGGATTAGCTTCAATGGTCTCAAACTTGATAGGCTGAGTTTGTCCACCTTTCATACCCTGGGACATAGAAAATGGGAAATAAAGACCGCTTACTTCATCATAATCACTGAAAGTTACTATTCCCATCATTCCTTTGGCTGGACCTGCAGGTATTTCCTGTTCTTCAGCTAACAGAACAAAGTTTTCCTTGTCAAAATAGTAGAAAGTAACATTATCCTGCTCAGCTCCATCAACAGTAATAGGCTCTTTGGTAAGCTTTAATTTGAAAGTTTCTGTGCCTTCTATAGTCTCTTCACCCATTAACTCTAGAGTGTAGCCTTTATCCTTATAGTCATAAAGGTCACTTGGGAAGTCATTGGCTTCTAGTTTTTGGTTGGCAGTTGTTTCAGCATCAGCTTTTTCAGCTGATAAAGATTGAAAGTTAGTATTCCAAACTACTTCTCCATCAAAAACACCTTGCATATATTCATTGCCCTGAAGGGAAATTTTTGTGTATTGCTTACCATCTTTCAATACTACAATTTCAAGAGGTATTTCCATTCCACCTTGATTTACCTTAGCAGTCATTTTGAGGCCTTCCAACTTACCCCAGGCGTCATATCCGCCTGTGTTTTCAAAGTAATTGGTTACTATTTCATCTGCACTTTGAGCGCTAGCAAAGCCAAACGCAAAAATAGCTAGTGCAAGTAGGGTTGATTTTTTTCTCATTATATATTATTTGGTTTTGTATATTCAATATTAGTAAATGTTTGTCAAAAACGTGTTATCAAAGGAATGAACGGTTAATATTCCAGACAATGTGTATATTTTGCTTCCAGAAATTATAACAAAGGAGTTGCTTATTGGTTATTGAAACATGGCGAATATTTTAATAGTAGGTGGAAGCAAAGGCATTGGATTTCAACTAGTCCAAAACCTTAGCGGCAATAATATAACTTCAGTTTCTAGATCACGATCCGGGGATTTGAACCAATCCGTAAACCAGGTTGAGTCTGATGTAACATCTGATGCTTATGAATATGAGGGAGAGGTGTTGGATAGTCTGGTTTATTGCCCGGGGAGCATCAATTTAAGACCTTTTAATAGGCTAAGTGAAAAGGATTTTATTGATGACTTTAATTTAAATGTACTTGGAGCGGTTAAATCAATTCAAGCCAACCTGGCTAAGCTGAAAAAGTCTTCAAATGGAAGCATTGTTCTTTTCAGCACTGTAGCAGTTGGTCAGGGTATGCCTTTTCATTCTTCAGTAGCAGCTTCAAAGGGAGCTATAGAAGGCCTGGTCAGGTCACTGGCTGCAGAGTTAGCGCCAGCAGTACGAGTAAATGCCGTGGCTCCTTCAGTCACCAATACACCCTTGGCCTCTAAGTTGTTGTCATCTGACGAGAAGATTGAAAAATCCGGAGAAAGGCACCCCATGAAAAGGGTTGGCCAGCCAGAAGATATTGCTTCTATTGTTGAGTTTTTAATCTCTGATAAATCTTCATGGATCACAGGTCAGGTTATTGGAGTTGATGGAGGTATGTCAACGGTAAGAAGTTTTTAAATTAGATTTTATAAGTTTAGGGTATGATCAGAAAATCATATCTGTTTTATATTTTACTGCTTATCAGTGGTTTGATATATAGCTGTAAAGAACAGCCAAATCATCTATTGGATCCGGGTATTTCCAAAGAACTGGCAGAGTTCAGAAAAGCTAACATTGAAAATGTTGTTTATAAACTGGAGTTTAACATTCCTGAAGATGACAAGCAGCAGATTAATGCCAGCCTTGAGCTTAATTTTGCCTATAAGGCAGAGGTAGTTGACCTCATCCTTGATTTTAATGCACCTTCTGACCTAATAAAGAAGGTTAGTGCTAACGGAAAAGTAGTAGAAGCACAAATCGATAAGGAGCATATTGTAATTAATGCCCAAGATCTTAACAAATCAAACACCATCAATATTGACTTTGTGGCCGGAGAGCAGTCGCTCAACAGACATGAAGAATATCTTTATACACTGTTTGTGCCAGAACGGGCTTCTACGTGCTTTCCATTATTTGATCAGCCTGATATAAAGGCGACTTATGAATTGAGCCTGGTGGTGCCTAAAGGTTGGGAGGCTGTAACTAATGGCCCACAGCAAAGTGTTGATGAAAAACAAAATAGGAAACACTATAAATTCAAAGCATCACAGAATATCAGCAGTTATTTGTTCGCTTTTGCCGCTGGCAGATTTGATAAAATTGAACGGGAGGTAGATGGACGGATGATGACTATGTTTCATCGCGAAACTGATTCAGTAAAGCTGGCAAATAATATTGAAGCAATATTTCAATGGCATGCAGAGTCATTAAACTGGCTTGAGGAGTATACGGGAATTAAATATCCTTTCGAAAAATTCGACTTTGTGTTACTGCCTTCATTTCAGTATGGCGGTATGGAGCATCCCGGCTCTATATTTTATAAAGCCTCATCATTACTTTTAGGTAAAACAAGCACTATAAATCAGCAAATAGGTAGGGGGAGGCTCATTGCCCATGAAACAGCGCACATGTGGTTTGGTGATTTGGTAACGATGCCCTGGTTTAATGATGTATGGCTGAAAGAGGTATTTGCCAACTTTATGGCTGCTAAAATTGTGAGGCCAAAATTCAACGGGATTAATCATGAATTACAATTTTTAATGGCTCATTACCCCTCGGCCTATGAGGTTGACAGGACCGATGGCACCCACCCAATTTCCCAGAATTTAGATAACCTAAAAAATGCAGGCTCATTGTATGGAAGCATTATTTATCAGAAAGCACCAATTGTAATGCAAATGCTTGAGCGAAATATTGGTGAAGAAGCCTTTCAAAAAGGTATTAGGGAGTACTTGTCAAAGTATCAATTTGATAATGCGAGTTGGGACGATTTGATTGCCATTATGGGGCAAAATACAGATAAGAACCTGAAAGATTGGAATGATAAGTGGGTTAAATCAGCTCGGATGCCTGAAATAAGGTACAGGATGGATGTGGAAAAGAAGAACCTGTTAAGGGTTAAACTGTTCACCAATAACACCAATAACAATAAATATTACCCACAATCATTAGTGATGGGGTTGGGAAAAGGAGATACACTTTTGCAGGTGCCTTATCAGGTCGCCAGCGCATTTGTGGAGTTAAAAATTGATTCACTAATTGACCCTGATTATCTCTTTACAAATTATTCTGGAATGGGTTATGGGTATTTTTCAATGGGGCCTTCCAGTATTGATTATTATCTAAGTAATATCAACGGTATTGAATCTTCTGTGTTAAGAGGTGCCCTTTGGATTAATATGTATGAATTGGTACTTGGGTCGGCCATTGCTCCAACAAAATATCTGGAGTCGCTATTAAAGTCGCTTGCTAAAGAAACGGAACCATTAATTATTGAGTACCTGAATAGCAGGCTTAAGGAAATTTTCTGGAATCTGCTTACCGAAGATCAAAGGGCTGCGTATGCAGCGAAAATTGAAGGGGTACTCTTTAATATGACCGTGAATGCTAAAAATGACAATCTTAAGAACAGTTTTTTTAAAACTTACTATGCTGTTGTCTCTACCCAAGCGGGTACTGGTCTGCTCTACAATCTATGGGGTGATAACTCGGAAAATGAGATTGATTTATCAGAGGATGATTTTATCAATATCACCTATGAGTTGGCACTTAGACTACCAGATAGCGCGCAGACTTTTATAGATCATCAATTATCCAGAATGAGCAATAAAGACAGAATAGATAAATTGAAGTTCGTGGCCCCATCGGTAAGTAATGATGAGAAAAAGAGGGATACCTTTTTCGAATCGTTGAAGGAACCGAAGAACAGGGAAAATGAAGATTGGGTTTTAACTGCTGTTCATAATCTGCATCATCCTTTAAGGCAAAAATCAGCCCTTAAATATATTAAGCCAAGCCTTGAATTATTAGAAGAAATAAAGATTACAGGTGACATATTTTTCCCTAAAAGATGGCTTGATGCTACATTTTGGGGACATCAGAGCGAAGATGCCAGTGATATGGTCAGGCAGTTCTTATATAGGCACCATGACTACCCTGATGACCTGAAAAATAAGATATTGCAATCCACTCATATACTGCTGAGAATTGCTGAAATTCAGGAGGAGTCTCAAGGGCAGGTTGTTATAAATTAATTTTACTTCTATTTTTATCGGATATTCGTTGTTTGGGTCAGTAACCTTTTATTATTTAAAGTGGTCTTTGTAAAACAGTTTGAAAAGAGATGAGTGAAGAGTTACTGAAAGCTATTATTCAGCTATTTGCTATTGTAGCCAGAGAACGTGTTACCGAAGATGAACGAGCCAATATAAAAGAGTTTCTGGCCGTTCATCTAAATCAGGAATCTTCAGGGTATTACCTCAAGCTGTTTGATAATCATTGCACAGAGTATAAGGTAGAAGAGAAGAAAGATGAGCTTGATGTAGATGACGAGACTTTGCAGTTCGTAGAGGACTGGTCACGTATTATGGCCATTGTAAAGAAGGTAAACCTTGCCCTTACAGCTCAGCAAAAGATCGTTCTGATCGTAAAGATTATTGAATTGGTATATGCCGATCATATGATCTCTGAGCGTCAGGATAATCTGATTTTTTATATCGGTGAAGCACTTAAGATTTCTAGAAAGGACATTTCGTCTTTAAAAACCTTTGTAATGGGAGAAGACCTTGATGAACTGTCTTCCAAGGATATTCTGATTGTTGATGAGGGTTCTGGAGAAATAAAGACCAAAGGCCCCAGAATAATTGCCAAAAACCTTACGGGTCTCATTGCTATTTTTAGACTGGCAGAAATTGAAACCTACTTTATTAAGTATTTGGGAATCAGTACATTGTATGTAAATGGTATTGCACTCAAAAGCCGTAAGATCGATATTTTTCCAACAGGCAGTACAATAAGAGGGGACAAGATTGAGACGGTATATTATAGTGATGTAGTTTCCAGGTTCCTGACTTCGCGAAGCCGGACAAACATCACCTTTTCTGCCGAGCACCTTTTTTATCATTTTAAGTCTGGAAAGGCGGGTATACAGAACGTGGACTTCTCAGTTAACGGAGGTAAACTTATTGGTATAATGGGCGCCAGTGGTTCAGGAAAATCAACACTCCTGAGTGTAATTAATGGTATTGAAAAACCATCAGGGGGTAGAGTTATTGTTAACAGTATCAACATTCATGAGAACCCTGAGTTAGTTGAAGGAGTCATTGGCTATATTCCACAGGACGACCTGTTAATGGAAGAATTGAGTGTTTTTGACAATCTCTATTATGCTGCGCGCTTATGTTTCAGTCAGTATTCCAAGGAAGAGACAGAGGCTTTGGTTGAAAAGGTCTTGTTGAATCTTGGTTTGAGTGAAATTCAAAATTTGAAAGTTGGAAGCCCATTGGATAAAACCATAAGTGGTGGACAGAGAAAAAGGGTAAATATAGGTCTTGAGTTGTTAAGGGAGCCCAGCATTCTCTTTGTAGATGAGCCTACTTCCGGGTTGTCTTCGCAAGACTCAGAGAATATCATGGATTTACTCAAAGAATTATCTTTGAGAGGTAAGATGATTTTTGTAGTCATTCATCAACCCTCTTCTGACATATTCAAAATGTTTGATGATTTGCTGATTTTGGATGTTGGCGGATATCAAATCTATTATGGAAATCCAGTTGAGGCCATCACTTACTTTAAAGAGATAGTTGATGCTGCCAATAAAAACCAAAGCTCTTGCCCTGAGTGTGGAAACATTAATCCGGAGCAAATATTTAGCATTATAGAAACCAAAATTGTTAACGAGTTTGGGCGACTGACCAAAACAAGAAAAGTTTCACCTAGTCAGTGGTATCAGTATTATAGAAAATACAATAAAGGTCTCAAGATCAATCATACAAAGGAGACCATAAGGGTAACGCAGAAAATACCGAATTTCTTAAAGCAGCTCAAAGTCTTTATAAAAAGGGATGTGCTATCTAAAATTTCCGATAAGCAATATATGTTTATCAACCTGCTGCAAGCGCCCTTGCTAGCACTTTTTATGACCTTCTTGGTGCGGTATTATGCCACTATTGAAGTTGATAACCCGGTATATACATTCTTTCAGAATGATAATATACCAGTCTATTTCTTCATGAGTATTATTGTTGCACTGTTTATGGGGCTGACTGTCAGTGCGGAGGAAATATTTAGAGATAGGAAAATCCGGAAAAGAGAGAGTTTCTTAAACCTGAGCAAGGGTAGCTATCTGCTGTCAAAGATTTTAATTCTGTTTGGTATATCGGCCATTCAAACGGCTTCATTCGTATTGGTAGGCAATACGGTGCTGGGTCTGCATGATATGGGCATTAGCTTTTGGTTAATTCTGTTCAGCTGTTCTTGTTTCTCAAACATGCTCGGGCTCAATATTTCGGCTACTTTTAATTCTGCTGTAACTATCTATATTCTTATCCCTATTTTACTGATCCCTCAACTTTTGTTGAGTGGTGTAGTTATCAACTTTGATAAATTTAATCCAATGGTGACCACTATGGATGGTGTGCCAGCGGTAGGAGAGGTTATGGCTTCAAGGTGGGCATTTGAAGCTGCATTGGTTACTCAGTATAAGGATAATCCTTATGAGAGACAATTTTATGATTTGGATAAAAGAATGGCTGATGCTGAGTACAAGAAGCTCTATTATTTGCCACGCCTGGAGTCTGAGCTTTCTTTTGTGTTTAACAACCTTCGTTTTAAACTCAATCCGCAAATGGCAGAGGAAATGCGAAATTCGTTATCTCTATTAAGAAATGAGCTTTCCAATGAACTGGAGATTGTAGGTCAGGATAAGTTTAATCGGTTTGACAGACTTATTATTGAGAGGTTTGATTCTGCCACTTTTAAGGAAACAGACCGCTTTATAGGTACCTTGAAACAATTTTATGTTAACAGGTTTGTGAAGGCCGAACATGAATTGGAGGCATTAATTAATGAACTGACAAACACCCCAGAAGATAAGAAGGCACTTGATTCTACAAGATTGGTTTATCAGAATGAGGCAATAATATCGGCCTTAAGAAACAATACCACAGAATTTAGGGTGATTAATATTGATAATAGGTTGGTTAGGAAAATTGATCCCATCTATTTTACAGATCATAAGCCATCTAATTTCTTTGACTTCAGGGCCAACTTTTATGTGCCTGTAAAACATTTTATGGGGCAGCATTTTGACACACTTTACTTTAACATTAGTATTATATGGGCCATGTGTTTATTCCTCTTTATAACTTTGTATTTTGATGCACTTAAAAGGGTAGTAAAAGCACTTACTGAAAGAAGAAGAAAGTCCACACCACAGTTCTAAAATCTTTGAAAATAGGCTTTTGAGTATGTATTTATTCATTTAAATACTATATTGTCAGCCGTTGATGGCAACTTATCCTGGTTTTTGAATTCCAAAGCACCTGATAAGTTATAAACCATAATTTTTTCAACTATGAAGAAGTCTATGTCTGACCTTCTGCTTAAAGCTCACTTCAATGACTTGAAAGAAGAGCTTAATAGGGCTATAAGAAGCACTAAAAATGAAGAGGATGATGAGGTGGTAAAAGTGCTTAAGAAGACATTTAATTACCTTAAGAAAAAGGCAGAGGATTCATCCCTTGATGATCGCGGAGTGGTGCTTTACAATGACATTGCCTGCGTACTTGATGATATTGCTTCAGGTAAGTATCAGCGCAATAAGGACAGTGAAGATTAAGCCATTGTCATTGTATTGATAGAATCATACAAGGTTAGGGTAAAAGTTGTTCCTTCCCCTAAATGCGAGGTAACGGAAATATGTCCACCCAGCTTGCCTACAGTATCTTTTACAATATACAAGCCCAGTCCGGAACCTTCGGCCTTGTCATTAGAAGCTCTAAAGAACATATCAAATATTTTGTCGAGATGCTGTTGATCGATACCCATACCATTGTCGGCTACTTCTATAGAAGTGGTGCATTTTTCTAAATCCTGATTTACCAATATTTTAACAATAGGCTCTGACTGCTCATAGTTATGATATTTGATGCAATTTGTGATAAGGTTGCTTAGTACTATTTTCAATCTTTTTTCATCTGATTTAATCACCAGATCTGTAGGGTATTTCTTAATAAGCTCAACCCTGTGGGCATTGTCATAGTATTTCAAATCATCGCAGACACTGGAAATGACAGCATCAAAAGCAACATCTTCGGAAGATACTTCCCTTTTTGCGTTGATAGAATACTCCATAATGCTTTTTATAAAATCTTCAAGTTTAGCAACACTGGTATTCATCATGCTCAGGTATTGCTTCTGGTTTTCACCAGGGTTTTCCAACTGCGCCAGGTTTATCAGCCCTTTTAGGGACTTTAATGGGGCTACCAAATCGTGAGAAGACCTGTAAACGAAATTGTCAAGTTCTGTATTGGCAACTATCAGATCTTCATTGGCTTCTTTCAGCTGCTCCCTTTGAAGAATAAGTTCTTTTGTTCTGTTATGAATAATGGTCTCAAGCCTTCTGTTCAAGCGCTTTAGCCTGCCTGTTCTGTACCTGTAGAAACCAGCAATTGTTAAGCCCATTATTACAATACCAATGGCATAGTAGTACTTGTTTTTATACCATGGGGTAGGAATAGTAAAAGCATGGCTGGCCACAGCCGTTTCGGTTCCATCAGGTAGTAAGGCTTTTACTTCAAAGCTATACTCACCACCATCAAGATTGGTATATTCTTTCTTAATGTCACTTTTCCATTCACTAAAGGTAGGATCATAACCTTTTAAATAGTAGGCGTACTGTAGGTCAGACTTGTCGTAGCCAGGAGTGGCAAAGTGAAATTCTAAAGATGTTAAGGTATTATCAATATCATACTTTGAGGTCACCTCAGTTATTGATGTTGAAGGCTTGTAGCCCTTTTCCGGGTATGCTTTCGGCCATTGAAGGTAGCTCACACCCAAAATACTACCAATCCATACATTGCCTCTTTTGTCGATGATAAAATCGCGTAATTCATTGGTTTGCAGCCCTTTGGACTTATTAATGGTCTTCACTACATCACCTTCCGCATTCATCAATTTAAGCCCACTGTACCATGTTGAAATAGCATAAAGGCTGTCTCTGAATATTTGCGCATCATATATGCCACTTTTTTTCCATATTTTATGTGTTGATTCTGCAAATGGAATTATTGTATTTGATTTAGGAAAATATTCATAAATGCCATTTTGAGAAGTGAACATTAAATAGGTGGAGTCGTTGTCAATTTTAGGAAGTGCCACATAGACATTATCCTCTTTCCAGGTGTACTGATCGTTGAGAAGAACAGCAGTGTCACTTTCTATGCTATAAATACCTCCATCAAACTTGCTGGCAAGCAGATTACCATCAACTGTAAGAATCCCTGCATTTTTAATATCAATATGGGTTCCACTCTCACCGTCATACCTTACCAGGCCTTGGTATGAAGAGAAAAACACATTATTGTCAATAGTTTCTACCTGCCAAAATGTACCAAATTCAGTCTCCTCAGATACCGTACCTCTTAAGGAAGTGTATTTATAGTGGTTTAAAGAATCCTTTTCCAAATAGCCAAACTCATCATACCCTCCAATATAAAATCTTCCATCCGTGCCTATGTGTATGGAATACGTTGCTGAGAAGTTGACTATGGGAATAATTTCCCATTCGCTGCCATCGTATTTTAAGATGCCGTTTTCATTGGCAAAGTATAAATCACCATTAGAATCCATCACCCCGCTATAGTTAATAGCTGCCGCTTTATAGTCACCAGTACTAAAATTTCTGACGGTTACACTGTCTGCTTTTTGAGCCAACAATAGTGGGCTTGCAAGTAGTGAGATTATGGTGAGTAAATATCTTAGCATCTATATGCTTTAAACGGAATAATTTAACGAGGTATTTTGTGTAATCCAAGTAACGGCTTCGTTTACAAACACTTGAAAAACAGATAGATTATTAATAATTGATTTTTTTGGAATATTAAATGAGTGGTCAGCATTTTCTATAACATGCAGTTTTGCCAGAGGCAATTTAGCGGCAACATCTTTCATCAAATCTAGCTGAGCCAGCTTATCCCTGCTGCCCTGAAGAAAAAGTATGGGCTTTGAAATTTCCTTGAGATGATCTGCCCGATCAATTGATGGTTTGCCCATGGCATGCAAGGGAAACCCAAAAAAGATCAAACCAAAAATGTCAGTGTTGTTTAAGGCTGTAAACTGTGAACTCATTCTTCCGCCATAAGATTTGCCAGAGAGGATTATTGGTAGATCAGGTAAATTTTTTAGGGCAAACTCGTATACCTTTTCAATTACGTGATGGGCTTTTGTAGGAGAATCAGGGAGCTTCTTGCCATTTTGCATGTAAGCGAAATTGAACCTTACTACTGTGAAAATGGATTCGCTAAAAGCTTCAGCCACTTGTTCCATAAAAGGATGGGTCATACCAGCACCGGCACCATGGGCCAAAAGCAGAATATATTCTGCCTTGCTGCTGCTGTTGATTATCAAATCAACAGCACCATAATCGGTTGAAACAAAGGTGAAATTGGCCAAGCACATCAATTTAAAAATTGATCAATGTGCAAAGGTGCAAATTTTGCGCAAACAAACCAGAATGTTAATTATACAAAAGTGAAACTAATACATTATATTCACGTTTGTATAACAAATAAAATTTTATGAAAGGCGAATACATCGGTGAATTGGAAGAGCTGGTTTTATTAACCGTTGGGGCTTTATATCAGGAGGCATATGGTGTGGCAGTTATGGAAGAAATAGAGCGGCAGACAGGAAGAAACCTTAATATAAGTGCAATTCATTCTGTACTAAAAAGACTGGAGGCCAAGAACCTGGTCAAATCTGAAATGGGTGGGGCTACCAAAGAAAGGGGAGGCCGAAGAAAAAGAATCTTCAACCTTACTAATCTGGGAAAGAAAGCATTGGATGAATCTATGCAAGTAAGGAGTCAGCTCTACAACCAGATACCACAAATCTCATTTAATTTTTCTTAAGATGCATCAGCCACCTAAATGGGCGGACCGATTTTTAAGCTGGTATTGCAACCCGGACCTGTTGGAAGAAATTCAAGGCGATGCCTATGAGCTTTTTGACAGTAGGGTGTCTAAAGAAGGTATATCAGTGGCAAGGAGAAAATTTATCTGGGATGTCATCAGGTTTTGCAGGTGGTCAAATATTAAAAGAACAACAACTCAAAATAAAACACTTAACAACACAGCTATGATTGGAAATTATTTTAAAACCGGAATGCGCAACCTTGTCAAAGATAAGGTTACTTCAACCATCAGCGTTTTGGGCCTTGCCCTTGCCGTAGGCACCGCTATAACATCTTACATTTTTGTCAATTTCTTTCTTGATATGGATAATTTCCATTCAAAAAGAGACCGTATTTATCAGGTTATCAATACTGTAAATGCCCAGGGGCAAAACCAGCAGTGGAGCGATGTGCCCATAACCATGGAGGCATCGTTGAAAGACATAACCGGGGTGGAAGCACTGACAAGGATAGAGTATGGATCAGGAAATATGAGATTTAATGACCTGGTCTTTAATGAGTTCATCTATTTTTCAGATCCTGAATTCCTTAAAATTTTTGATTTTCCTATCGAAATTGGCAGCAGGGAGGTGTTAAATGATAAATCACAAATTTTTCTTAGTAAGCGTGTAGCAGTCAAGTATTTTGGGGATGAAGACCCTATTGGTAAACAGGTTTCCATTAAATATGATGATGGCACCATTTACAACTACTTTATTGGCGGGGTCTTTGAGAAATTTCCTAACGGTGCCAGTTTTGCGCCACCGGTGCTCATATCTATTGAAAGTTACTTTGACCAGAATCCAGATATAAGAAATGACTGGTCTCACCTAACGGATGGGCTATTCTTAACGTTAGCTGCAAATGCTAACATCACTGATGTTGAATCCCAATTTCCGCCAATGGTAAAACTTCAAAATGACTCCAAGGCCGAAATGCAGTCAAAGTCTTTTGAGCTGATGAGCATGAATGATGTTTCTTTGAACAATCACAAAATTATAGGCAGTGTAATAGGAGGCGGGCATCCTGCAGGCCGTATATTATTGTCCGTCATAGCTGTTTTACTGCTGATTTTAGCTTGTGCCAATTACGTTAATATCTCCGTGAGTTCATCTGCCAAACGCCTTAAAGAGATTGCAATGCGAAAAGTATTGGGTGGAACAAGAAACATGGTAATCAAACAGTTCTTAATTGAAAATGTCATCATTTGTTTGATAGCCATCGGAGTAGGGGTGCTGATTAGTTACTTCCTTTTCTTGCCCGGTTTTAATAGCCTGCTTCCTATTGTCATACCGTTCTCATTTTCTTCAGTGTTGAACATGGGTCTCTTTTTTGGCGTATTGCTGGTTTTTGTGGGCTTGGCTTCAGGGCTATATCCGGCTTTTTATATCTCTAAATTCCAGGCCATCACCATTTTTAGAGGCAATCAGAAGTTTGGCCAGAAGTCGCTTTTTAGCCGGATATTATTGACACTACAATTTGTCATTGCTTTTTTTACCATTGTCACAAGCTTTGTTTTTACAGATGTGAGCATGCAATTGGTCAATGCCGATTGGGGTTATGAAGCAGAGGATGTGATAACCGTGCCAATCAATAACAATCAGGTCTATACTGCCTTGCATGATAAGCTTTTAGAAAACCCTAAGGTTAAAGCTGTTAGTGGTTCTTTTGGACACATTGGCCCTTATAATAGAATATCAGTGGTTAAACATGCTGAAACCGAACTACAGTCGAATATCTACATGACTGACGAAAACTATTTGGATGTACTGGATTTGAAATTGCTGGAAGGGCGTTATTTCAGCTCAAAGGGCGATGTCAATAATGCTGTGGTTTCTCAAAGGCTTGTCAGAAAAATGAAATGGACTGAGCCGCTTAAAAGCCATTTTTATTATGATAGTGTGCGGTATGAGGTTATAGGTGTGGTTGAAGATTTTGCAACGGACAATTATTACCACGAAGCATTTCCGGTGGCTTTTATTCCCAAATTTGAGACGGGGTTTAATTACCTGACCATGAAAACAACAGAAGGCGACAAGACAGCAGCCATGGAAGATGTTAAAGCAACCTGGAAAGAAATTGCTCCTGATGACCCTTTTGAAGGTATTTATCAAACCAAAGTGATGGACGATTTCTATGATGAAAACCGATCAAATGTTATTCTTATCAGCAGCATAGCAGGCATCACTTTGTTTCTCGCCTGCCTGGGACTTTATGGCCTTGTCACCTTTAACATCAACAGGCGAATGAAGGAATTTAGTGTGCGCAAAGTACTGGGCGCCAACCTCTCGGCCATTGTGGGGCTCATCAATAGGGATTATGTATGGATATTAACGATAGCTTTTGTCATAGGCGCCCCTCTAGGCGTAATCAATATGGGTAGCATGGTTAAATCTATTTACCCTGATGCACCGGGTGTTACGGCTTACCCCATTGTGATAGCCATATTGCTGATGGTCATAGCTTTTGCAATAACCGTGGGTGGCCAGATTTACAGGGTATCAAAAAAGAACCCTGCCGATAATTTACGAACTGAATGAAAAGGCTAGAACCTTGAGTTCGATTAATAAAATCGACCGTCATACCGGAAAATAAAGGTTTACATTTTAAAAAACCTTTATTTATCCGGCCTGCCTGCCGGCAAAGGCAGGTATCTCTTGACTATTAGGTAGGGATCACTTTACGATAATTTTCGGGACGAGATGATGTTTTAAGGGAAGTCTTATTTGAATGATTTATCGGGTTCAGGCTAGAAGGACAGTGTGAATCTTGTGCCTTGTCCTTCGGCTGATGCCACATGAATGGCACCCTTGTGTGCCTGCATAATTTGTTTAGAAAGGCTCAGGCCAATGCCTGAGCCTTCTTTTTTGGTGGTGTAAAAAGGAATAAAAATATTCTCTAATTTCTCTTTTTCTATGCCACTGCCATTGTCTTCTACAATTACCTGAAACCTGTCATTGAGTTTAATCGACTCTATTTTGATGGTGCCCTCAGGTGTATTGGCCAAAGCTTCCCTGGCGTTTTTAATGAGGTTAATCAGTACTTGCTCTATCAACTCAGCATCTATGATGAGTTTGTGCTTTTTAACATTGACCTTCAGATCGATATTGGCTTTTTTAAGGTCTGTAATTAGCAGGTTTACTACCGAATCAATTACTTCTTTAATATCGGTTTCCTTAAAATCAGGCTGAGGAAGTTTGGATAACTCCCCATAAGCGTTAACAAAGTTCACAAGGCCTTTGCTCCTTTTTTCTACCGTCTTTAAGCCTATGTGCAGGTCATCAAGCTCATCTTGTTTTAGTGACGAAAGGTCTTTAAGCTGGCCGGAGTTATCTATAATCATGGAATTGACAACCTCTGTGAGCGTAGAAATAGGAATGGCCGAATTCTTTATTTCATGGGTCAGCACCCTGATCAGCTTTTGCCAGGACTCCAACTCATTGGCTTCCAACTCACGATTGATGTTCTGAAATGACACCAGCTTGTACAAATGGTCTTCCATTTTAATCTCCTTCACCATCACAGACAGGTTGAGCAACTCATTGCCAATAAACACCTTTATCAATTCCTTTTCACCACTATTAAGTTTAAGGATCAAATGATACAGGTCTGCATCAATTGATTTTACAGCACTTATGGTTTTGAAGAAGGGTTTATTGAAAAGTGATTTGGCAGCATCGTTAATCAAAGTGACGCGCTCATCATCTTCATAATACCCGATCATTGGTACTATTGAGTGTTCCACTATAGTTTGCAGGAAATGATAATTCGACTCCTTTTCATGCTTTAGCTGCCTGAATTTACCAATTATGGCATTATAGGCCATGTGGAGCTCGTTGCTCTTTTCTCCTGTTTTGGTATTGGAGTAGGAGTTGGTAAAGTCATTTTGCTGAATACCCAAAAGAAAATTTTTCAGCTCTTTTTGATGCCTTTCCAACAGGCGAATTAAACTTGCGGAAATAAGTATAACTCCAAGAATTAGCCAGATGCACAAAAGCCAAAAGCCCGTTTCCATGAGCACATAGAAAGTAGTAAGGCTTAACAGCACTATAAAAATGAGATGCAGCACTATTTTCAATCTGTAGCTTCTCACACCTCTAAGTCCTTATCTAAGATTTCACTTATTTCTGTTAGCACGGTGTCCAACTCTTTGGCATTGTCAGTTATTTCAGTAAAGTAATAGCTCCGTTTTTCTTCATCATTCAGATCTTCAAACTTGGTAAGGTTAACCAGTCCCAGAATCCTTGCTAATGGACTTCGTGCCCGATGTGAGTTAAGGTAGGCATATTTGCTAATACCCAGGTTCTGTACTTCCAACTTTTTAGATTTATCTTCCAGAAGCACTTCCAGTTGCGTTTTGGTGGTTGCCAGCGTTTCCTTCTGGTGCTTGATTTTTTTATTTTTTTCATTCAGCACCTTTTCATATTTCAGGTGCTCAGATTTAAACAGGTCAAAGCAAAAGTAGATCAGCAGTGTACTGAGTACAATATTGAGATAGTAGGGGACGAGTGCCTTTTCAAAAGGTATAAGGGGTTCAATATGAGCATATAATATCTTGACGACCATAAAAGTTGAAATACTTAAAATAAACAGGGACAGATAGTGAACCCGTTTCTCAAAAAACAACACCGGACAGAAGGCGGTGGTCAAGAACAGAAAATCATAGCCGCCATTCTCGCCATGGTATAAGCTGCCCACCACCTGCATGAGAATGGCAAAACTGAAAAAGATATACCTTGAAATAATAAAATGTCCTTTTACATGCGCAACCATCAGGGAAATGAAGATGACAAGCTCGCCCATACAAATCCAGAAGGGGGTGATGGCTCCTATGCTTAGTAAAAACACGGTTATAATGAGAAGGACAATGATTGTCAGAACGGACATGATATTAAAAATCCTATAAACACGGTTGTCTTTATAAGAAAGTGAGGGGCGGTTAAAAAGTAGGTCAGGCTTCATCCGATGTCTTTAAATGTCTCTGGATAACTTTCATAAAATTAACATTGTATTATATTTCGGGTATCTCAAAACTGTTTGAACAAACATTATTAAATTTAGGTTAGCAACCTTGTACACATGAAAAATAAACAAAGAATTATGATCAACCTTACAAAACAGAAATTTATCTTATTTCTAAGTGCGCTGGCATTCGCTGCTTGTTCGCAGCAATCAAAGGAAACAGAAAACACTATGGAAGAGCCAGTGGAGACTGTAGCTCCCGAATATGTAGGTGAAGAAGTATCTTATTCTACCGATTCAGTGACCATGAATGGTTACATTGCTTATGACAAAGCAAGTACTGAAAAGCGTCCTGGTATATTGGTAGTGCACGAGTGGTGGGGACATAATGCCTATTCAAGACAGCGGGCAGATATGCTTGCTGAGCTGGGCTATGTAGCACTTGCAGTAGATATGTATGGCGATGGCAAAGAAGCTGCTCACCCACAGGACGCCATGAAATTTAGCTCTAGCGTGATGTCTAACATTGACGAAGCGCAGGCACGATTCACAAAAGCGCTAGAGAAGCTTAAAGCAAACCCGATGGTAGATGCTGAGCAGATAGCCGCTATCGGATATTGCTTTGGTGGCAGCGTGGTGCTTACCATGGCCAATATGGGTATGGATTTAGAAGCTGTTGTAGCATTCCATAGTGGCGTTCAACTTCCTGTAATGCCTGAAGCAGGCAAGCTTACTGCCAAAGTGTTGGTTTGCAATGGTGCTGACGACCCTTTTGTGTCTCCTGAAAGTGTAACAGCTTTTAAAGCCGCTATGGACGAAGCGGGTGCTCAATACAAATATGTAGATTATCAAGGTGCTGTTCATGCTTTTACAAGCAAAGGTGCAGACTCTTTGGGTGTTAAATTTGAGTTGCCATTGAAATACAATGAAGCAGCAGATAAAGCCTCATGGGATGAAATGAAAATGATGTTTGCTTCTGTTTTTGAGTAAAAGAAAATACAAACAATGATAAAAAACCCCAGGGCAGTGCCTTGGGGTTTTTTATTGGTGGTCAATGAATAGCCATTATTTTCAGGCATTAATAAGCCATATTTCAAATAAAACTAAATAAATTTATATGGATGTAGCCACCGGTCCTTTTAAACCAATTAAGAATCCGTTAGATTACACATAAACTATAAAAGAAATAGGGGACATTATGTCCCTTAGCCAATTGTTATGCATAATTACTTCAGAATTTGAGAATACTGCTGACTGTCCTTTTTTTAGGCATATTAACTGCGTGTTCAAAACAACCGTTGAACAAGACTTGGTATGTGATTAGTGATGAAGGTTATGCAGAACAAGTTAGTTACAGGTCAATTTATTCATTTACTACTGACTCAATATCTATTGATTTTTTTGGCGCAAAACGTATTTCAACTAAGATTCAAGCTATAACGGATTCAACTATTAAATCGGACAGTCTTCCTTTAATAAATTATCGATTAAAAAACGACACTCTGCAATTACGTTATGCTCGTTCTGCGTATGACACAATTGACTTGAGACTTTTACCTTTCATTCCAAAAGAGACCAAGACATCAATTAAGCAAGTTGAATCTACTCTTCTTTCACATAACTGGCTATATCAATATGAAGGAATTAAGTTTGACGCTACTTTTTTGAATATAAACTTCAGCCCTGGAATTAGATACTCACAAATGCAGGTTTATTATGGTGATAAACTTGATAGGACATTACAAATGCCACTATGGAAAGTTGAATCGTATAAAAAGCAATTGATATTAATAATTGAAAACCCTGTGGATAACTTTTATGCCAATGTCTTCTTTATAAATGAGTTGACGACAGAAGGTGAATTAAAAACTTCAACATGGCAATATGGGAATAAGTACGAGATTAAATTTGAAAAACAAACCTTAATTGACTCACTTGAACTTCTTAAAAAACGCACCAACCTTTTAGGGACTTGGTCGCTTCAATCAGCGAGTGAACGGAAGGAGCCTGAGATTGACCCAAATGATACAACATATATTTATTTGGGTCATATTCCAATTTGGGGAACAATAAATATGAACACCGTAATTGAAGAATCTGATTTAAATGAAGGCAAAATTACCTATAACTTTTACCCTGACAGTAGCTATCAACTTTTAAAAGTAAACTCCATTGTTTGTCAAGGCAAGTGGGAGCTTCAAAGAAATGGACGCGTTGTAAAACTAACAACAGAATCAAATTGGAGCGATGAGTATCAAAGTGATTGTAATGACTTCCTAATTAACCAGTTGACAGATGAGGTTTTAAGCCTTGAGCATTCAATTCCCATTTATAAAAATGATTCTACTGTTCCCAACAGGTATTTCGAACTGAAAATGATAAAAAAAATGCATAACAAGACCTATGAATGAATGGGGTTTATATGTAAAGATGTTTTGGTGGGGATAGGAAAGTCCGCCACAATTAATAAATTTAAAATAAGGCGTGGCTATGTGCGAAACGAGAGATTAGTGCTTTCTAATCCCCACTCATCATAGCCAGTCGTTGTAGGCCATAATCTCCACATGAAAAACAAATTCATCACATTAACTATTTCGGCAATTCTCGGAACGACTGCGATTTGTGGGATAATGGAATTGGAATCATTTATTCATCGAGTGAATAACCCTGAATACGCGGAAATGATTAACGAACTAGCTGAATTTGCAATTTCAGATTTGGGTCTTATACTTTTTTTCCTAGTATATCCATATCAGTTTGTCGTCCTAACTCTTCAACAACAATTTGAACGTAGAGGATTTACAGCAACTCGAACCGCCTTTACAATTTGGGTAATCTCAACCTTCATTTATTCGATCGGGTTTACCGTAGTTTTCAGGAGCCCGTATCTGGGAACATCAGACACTATTCAAACATTCTTAAGAGGATCACTATTATTTGCAGCTTACTTCCTGATTAACCTTTCAACTCACCATTTTCTATCGAACATGAGAAGGACAAAACTGGATAAGGTTTAACCTCCGTTCCCGCCATGCTTTGCATGGTGGAAAGGCACATGTCACCATGCACTCCGTTCCCGCCATGCTGTGCATGGTGGTCGAGTATCGGTTAATGTAACCATCCAAACCTGGCTCCACATGCTAAGAACACCAAAATAAATGCAATATCAGACAATTAAACCACATAAAGACTTAGAGACCATAGTAAAATGCTATTGGACTTTGGAAGTTCCGGCACAACAGAAAACCGAACGACAACTTATTTTGCCAGACGGTTGTGTTGATTTGTGTTTTAATTTTGGAGACGGCATAAAAAGGTACACCTCTGACACTGATTTTGTAATACAGCCCAGGGAAATGTTACTTGGACAAATAACCGAGCAGTTTTACATTGAGCCAACAGGTGTGGTAAACAGCTTTGCAGTTCGGTTTTATCCTTATGGTTTCGCCAACTTCATAGACTTGCCTCTTAGTGCACTTTGCGATAAGGAAACCCCTTTAAATATATTGTTCGGAGACGAAAAAGCAGAGCATTTAAGTAAGAAAATAATTGAAGCTAACTCCACCGAAGCTAGAATTCAAATAATTGAAAAATTCCTGTTTGAAATGTTTAATGACAAAACTACAATTGACAACATTGTTAAATCAACAATAGACACCATGTTGTTATCAAAGGGAAGCAAACCGTTGAACGTAATTCTGAAAGACGAAAAATCAAAGCGCAGACAGCTTGAAAGAAATTTCAACAAACAAATTGGCTTAAGCCCAAAGCAATTAAGTAAAGTAATTCGATTGCAGGCTACATTACAAATGCTTTTAAACGATACAACAAGAACACTAACGGATATAGCCTATGAAAGTGAATATTATGACCAAGCCCATTTTATTAAGGACTTCAAAGAGTTTACCGGACTTACGCCTAAAGAGTTTTTGACAGACGAAAAGATGACTCTTTCATCTGTTCTTTACAAGGGAAATTGATAGTGTCGCATTTATACAATTCTGACCTAAACCAACGAACTATAATTGCGCATATTAACAAATTAAAAACCAACCAATATGAAAAGTTATATTTCAATTTTCGAAATTCCAGCAACGAAAATTTCCAGGGCAATTGACTTTTATCAAGCAATTTTAGACGTAAAAATTGAGAAGATAGAAATGCCAGGAATGCAAATGGGGATATTGCCATATGAAGACCAGGTGGTGACAGCGGTTATAACCCAAGCTGAAGGATATAACCCTTCAGGAGATGGCGTAACAATATATTTAAATGGCGGAGACAACCTCCAGGTAATTCTTGACAAGGTGGAAAAAAATGGTGGAAAAACGCTTATCCCTAAAACACCTCACGCAGACGATAGTGGATACTTTGCTATATTTTTTGACACAGAAGGAAATAGAATTGGACTTCATTCAATGCATTAAAAATCGGCACTGTATTTTATGAAGTGACAGCTCTGGCCAAGTTTGAGAAACAAGTAATAATGATGAAACATAAACACAACGAAACAGACAAATTACATCTTAAATCGGGAGAAGGTAGAATTTACAGTTGCGGAACCATGACTGCCATTTTCAAAGCAGACGAAAATGAAACAGCAGAAAAATATAGCATTTCCGAGTGGTGGCTTGATCCAAACTCAGGAGGACCTGGCCCACATCAATATGAGGACAATGACGAAGTGTTTTACGGAATAGAAGGGACTACCTCAATACTTGTTGGCGACAATTGGATTGATGTTGGGAAAGGGGATTTTTTAAGAATTCCTGCAAAAACCATTCATGACTTTGCAAACAGGACAGATAGGAAATCAGGCATTCTAAACTTTTTTATTCCTGGCGGCTTTGAGAGAAATATGCCATCTATTGTAAAGTGGTTTGAAGAAAACAAATAGTTGTACGTTTTTCAATTGTACTGATGTTACCTTGCAATAAGTTATGATGATAAAAGAATAAAAAATATGGTGAGATCCCACTATCATATACCTCCGTTCTCTGGATGCTTTGCATGGTGGAAAGGCACATGTCACCATGCAAGGCATGGCGACAATGCGGGTAGAATATTCCAGTTAAGGAATTATAGAGGTGTGGATTAGGTTGAATTGATCAGGAACCCTTTGTAGAAGCAAACCTCTGTCTATAATCTGTTAGGCTAAATATAATACTGGTGAAATAACAAAGGTTCTGTTATCCTGATATTGAACCCACTGAAGGGAATAATTATGGGAAAACCAATTACAACAACTGAAGCGACCAAATTTTTTAAGACTGCTTTTGGCTTGGCAATTTTTACCATATTGTACAACATAGTCGAAGGGGTAATCTCTACATATTTGGGATTTGAAGATGAAAGCCTGGCCTTATTCGGATTTGGTTCTGATAGTTTTATTGAAGTGATCTCCGGGGTAGGTATTGGGCACATGATTTTAAGAATTCAGCGCAACCCAAATAGCAGAAGAGACGATTTTGAACGAACCGCATTGAAAATAACAGGAACAGCCTTTTACATTCTTGTTGTCGGACTTGTTTTAACGAGCATTTACAACATATACATTGGACACAAACCTCAGACAACTTTCTGGGGAGTAATCATCTCTTTTATTTCGATTGTTGTGATGTGGGTACTTGTGGTTTGGAAAAGGAGTGTAGGAACACGTTTGAACTCAGCACCAATTTTAGCAGATGCCAACTGTACATTGGTCTGCGTTTATATGTCTGTAATCCTGCTGGTAAGCAGTGGCATTTACGAACTTTTCGGTATTCCTTATATTGACAGCATTGGTACCCTCGGACTATCGTATTTTGCCTTTAATGAAGGAAAAGAATGTTTTGAAAAGGCAAAAAGTGATGACCTTTCCTGCTGCGACTGAATAAGAAGGCAGCATAATAGCTTGTTCTTACTATGCTTTGTTCGATGGAAAGCATGGTATTAATGTTACCATACAAGGCGTGGAGAAAAGGGAGGGAATTTATACGCACGGCCACTTGTGCTTTTAAAACAATTGGGAATCCGTTAGATTACACATAACTATAAAGGATATAGTGACAATTTTTGTGTCACTATCCAATTGTTGTGATGCATCTTACAAACTTCAAACTTCAATGATAAAAAGAAGGGTACTTTTAATAATTGACATGCAAAAAGGTTCATTCACCAAAAAGACTCCTCGATTTGATACGGACGGAGTTGTTGCACGCATTAATAAGATTGCAAACACCTTTAGAGCATCAAAGGATGCTGTCATCTATATTCAACATGACGGCACCGAATATGGAGAATTCTTGAAGAATACGGAGGAGTGGGAACTGTTGGATGAACTGCAAATTGATGTTACAGACAAAGTAATTGATAAATATGCAAATGATGCCTTCTACAAATCTATGTTGCATTCAACGCTTCAAAATTTAGGTGTTGATCAAATATTTATAACAGGGTGCGCAACTGACTTCTGTGTAGAATCAACAATACAAGCTGCCCTAACAAGAGACTACTGTATCACCGTAGTTGCCGATGCACATACGACTGGCGAGCGACCTAATTTAACGGCTAAACAAGTTATTGAGCACTATAACTGGGTCTGGCAGAATATGATACCAACAAGAGGTAAAATTGAAGTCAAGAACTGTGAAGAAATAATAACTACATCACAACATTGACTATGAATCAATGGGTTTTCTGGTCAGAATATTTTGAGAGGGATTTGAAAGTCCGTGACAAAATGTAAATTTATTGGTCATTGTCCCGTTATTCGACATTACAAATGTAGAATGCCCATATAGGATTTCCAATCCGCAATACTAAACCTGAGATGTAAAAAGATTCCGGCCTGCCTGCCGCAGGCAAGCTCAGGGCTGGAAAGACATAACGTTTAGGTTTTAAAGGCGAAACAACTCAATAAGGCGTCCCACTTTCCCTTTGCCTTTTCAAAGCCTTGGCATACCACTCCAGCTCATCTAAAAACTTATTGGTTGACTTAATATAGTATTCTTCAATGGCACTTCCATCCGCATCCAGCACTTTTTGAATTTTAGGGTACGAAGCAATCACCGGGATACTTGGTGTGCCAAGTTCTGCCAATATGGCCCTAACATGAACTGCGGCACGCATGCCTCCAAACTGTCCTGCCGAATAGGCCGCTATACCGCTGGGCTTAAAGAAATACTCCTTTTGAAAGTGGTCCAGCATGTTTTTCAATGCCGGAGGAATGCTGTGGTTGTACTCACCAGTTACTACAACAAAGGCATCTGATCCATTAAGTGCATTTGCAATGGTCTTCATGTTTACAGGAGCATCAGCTTCATCAAACTCCTTGTACATCTTGTCGAGAAAGGGCAGGGGCAGCTCCTTGGCATCTAAAACTATGGCCTTGTGCCCTCTGGATTCTAGCAGTGATTTTATAAATTTCACTGCTCTTATGCCAAGGCGTTTTTCTCTTACCGATCCATATAAAATGCTAAATGTCAATGTCATAACTTACTTTTTTGAATTTAACATAGATTCGCCACATTGGTAGCAGTACCTGGCCTCATCATTATGGGCAATGGCACCACAACGTGCACAGCCTTTTTCTTGTTCCTTCATCCTTTTGCTGTGAGAGGTTATTTCGGCAGAAACAATTCCCGTTGGTACTGCTATTATTCCATAACCGAGGATCATGATGGCGGTGGCCACAATTTGTCCTAAAGTGGTGGCTGGGGCAATATCACCATATCCAACAGTGGTAAGGGTAACAACTGCCCAATAGATGCTCCTGGGAATGCTGGTAAAACCGTTTTCACCGCCTTCAATCAGGTACATGATCGTGCCTAATATTACTGTAAGGCAAAACACCCCACCAATAAACACTATTATTTTGGCCCTGCTGGAGCGCAAAGCTCCCATAAGGGATGATGCCTCACCAAGAAAGCGAACCATTTTCAGCACCCTAAAGACCCTAAGGAGCCTGATGCTTCTGATAATAAGTAGGGAATGCGCCCCTGATACGACCAGCCCAATGAAAGTGGGCAGTATGGAAAGCAGGTCTATAATCCCGAAAAAGCTAAAGATGTACTTTTTAGGACGCTCGGAAACATAAATCCTGGCTAAATACTCGATTGAAAACAAGAGGGTAAAAATCCACTCTATGGTGTAAAGCAGCTCGCCATAATTCACTTTAATGTCCACCACACTTTCCAGCATCACCGCCAGAACACTCAATAAAATGGCAACCAGTAGCACCACATCAAAAGCCTTTCCCCAGAAAGTATCAGCCTCGAAGATGATGATGTAAAGCCGCTGCTTAAGTGTCTGATTTTTAGCCATGATTGCTAATATAACCGGAGTTGCACACAAATGCCTCGTTTCTGAGCGTCATTGCGGAATTTTTCTTCCAAACTTTTTAAATAGGAAGAAAAATGTCCGCAATCTCAATAACGAACGAGATACCGTATAAAAAGCTGATTTTATCCGGTATCTCTATGAGACAATAAGGGAGATTCCGGATAATTTTATTCCTTTCGGAAATATGTGAATAAAATTTCCGAGATGACAAGATGAAATAAGACTCCATTGGCCATGTATCAACCTGAAAATTATTTAATATCAAAATGATTTTCATATCGTAATTACTCGTAACTTTTCTAAAATCTCCTTCTAATTATGTGCCGATTATTAGCCTATTTAGGTCAACCTATCCTGATGGATAAGTTCCTGTACGAACCAGAAAACTCTATGATCAAACAGAGTTTTAATGCTAAAGAAATTGAAGAGCCACTGAATGGTGATGGCTTCGGGTTGGGGTGGTTCGTGCCTGAAATTGACAAAGACCCTGCAGTTTTTGTGTCTGTTTATCCGGCCTGGAACAACAGGAATTTACGCTATCTGGCACCCAAGATCAGGTCAAATTGCCTGGTGGCTCATGTGCGGGCGGCCAGTGTGGGTGATGTTTCAGAGTCCAATTGCCACCCGTTTCATTATAAAAACTATCTGATGGCGCATAATGGCGGGGTAGAGAATTTTGAGAGAATAAAGAGACCGATAAAAACCCTGCTCTCTGATGATATGTATTTATGGGTGAAAGGGCAGACAGACTCAGAGCACCTTTTTGCTCTTTTCCTTCATTATCTGAAACAGAAAAGGGTAGATTATACTGCTGATGATGTGGCTGATAGCTTTCAGGAAATGATCCATACCATGAACAAGCTGATGCAGGAGCATGGCATAGAAGAAGAGGCCTATCTGAATATGGTTTTTATAGATGGAGAACGAATGGTGGGCCTGCGTTATGTGTCAGATACTACAGCTCAGCCACTCTCGCTTTATTATTCTGAAGGCAGCAGGTATATATGTGAAGATGGTGCCTGTCGCATGGTATCAGCAGAAGGTAAAGATCGTTCGGTTATGATTGTCTCTGAAAAATTGACGGATTTTGCTGAAGACTGGAGACCTATACCTGCCAATCATATGATGATGGTTTATAAGGATTTATCTATTAAACTGAGAAAAATAGAAAGTTAGTCTTGCGTAACGCTATCTTTGCGCAAAATATAAAAATATGTCTTTCTCCTCATTAGGAATTTCACAACCATTCATTAAAGCTCTGGATGAGCTAAAAATAAAAACCCCATCTCCGGTTCAGGAGCAATCCATCCCATTTCTTTTAACCAAAGGAACAGATTTTATTGCCCAGGCGCCTACTGGAACGGGAAAGACCGCAGCCTATGGTTTGCCACTATTGGCAAGAATCAACCCTGCATCACCTCATATTCAAGGGCTGGTATTAGCCCCAACAAGGGAATTGGGACAGCAGGTGGCCAAGCAGTTGTTCAAGTTCACTAAATACTCTGAAAAGATCTTCACTGAAGCCGTTTATGGTGGCGCTAAAATAGAGGCTCAGATTTCAGCACTAAAAAGACCAACACAAATTGTGGTGGCCACACCCGGTCGTCTGGTTGACCTGCTTCAGAAAAATGCCATTGACCTTTCTCATGTAAAGACAGTGGTGCTTGATGAGGCAGATGAAATGTTGAGCATGGGCTTCAAAAAGGAGCTAACGAGGATATTAAAGCATACTACTGGAAAGACCAATACGTGGTTATTTTCTGCAACCATGCCACCAGATATTAAGGCCATCATTAAAGACTATATGGCCCCCGATGCGCATAGAGTTACTATTGGTAGTGATCGTTTGAATAAAGACATTGCTCATCAGTACACCATCACGATGGCGGAAGATAAGCTTGATACTTTGGTGAAATTTCTAAAGGAATCTGGTGAAGACAGAGGTATGATTTTTTGTAAAACCAAAGTTGCTGCTCAAACTTTAGGGAAACAGTTAATAGCCAAAAACCTTTCTGCAGAGGCCATACATGGTGATTTGCTTCAAAAAGAGCGTGATAAAATCATGCGTGCTTTCAAAAATGAGAGCTTGCAATTTTTGATAGCTACTGATATAGCCGCCAGGGGAATTGATGTTAAAGATTTGGCATTCGTAGCTCATTACGAACTCCCTGATCAGATCGAATATTATATTCACAGAAGTGGAAGAACGGGTAGGGCTGGTAATAAAGGACTTTCATTGATGTTCCTGACCAAAGGTGATATGAAGCAGCTAGACTTCCTTCAGGAAAAGCTTCAAATTGGTATAGGTAAGGTTAGGGTTTAGAAGATATCAAATCGGCCTATAATTTATAAATACAAATGGCTATATAAAAGCCAAGGTTTGTAGTGTAAAGATGTCCGCTCCATCATTTATGGATTCATGATTTTAGACTGTTAAAAAAAACACGTTTGAGAGGTAGTTCAGGAGCGGGTTGTGCAGTAAGAATTACAACTTTGGTGTATAGCTTTTGGCAGTTTAATGTCATACAATCCTGATGATTTATCCTTAAGATTTAATTTTCAATCGATTGCCGCGCCTGTATTGAAATAATATTTCCATTTCATTATTCCTTGAAGTCACAGTCAATATACTGCATTATAAAGAATTGACGTATTGATTTGCGCATAGTGGTGTAGTATTGATGTAGTCCTATTTAGTACTTTTCCTTTCCTTGTTGAGTAAGATTGTTGAAGTGTGCAAACGTTTTCATGCACATCTTATTAACTCAACTATGCTTATGAAAAATTTTATACTATTTATTGTTGTCTTGTTTGCCTCATTAAACTTGAATGCTCAAGGACTTCCATTAGATTTTGAGTTGCCATCAGAGGACTACACATTTACCACATTTGGTGATGCTGTATTTGTAGTGGCAGCAGACCCTGATGATGCAGGAAATAATGCCTTGAAGATGACGAGACCAGCTAGTACTAACTGGTGGAGTGGAGGAACTATTGCATTAGATGTTCCTGTCGATGCCACTACTGGAGCGTTCAGTATGGACGTTTATTCAAGCAGAGCCCTTGGTTATGTAGAACTTAAGTTAGAGCAGATCCCGGGAGTTGAAACAATCATGTCAACGACTCATGGCGGCACAGGCTGGGAAACGCTGACCTTTGATACCAGCACAGGAGCAATTAATGGAACACCAAGTGCGGCTGTAATAGTAGTAGTAACTCCAAGGATAACTAATGACGGAGGTGTTGCTACCAATCCGGTATCAGAAGAGATTTATTACTTTGATAACATTCAGTCAGCAGGTGGAGGAGATCCCTCCATTGAGTTACCATTGGATTTTGAGTTAGTAGGCGTTGACTACCTGAGAGAAGTATTCGGTGGAGGCTCAGCTGTAGTGGCGGCAGACCCGGAGGATGCAGGAAATAAGGTGCTTCAGTTTGACAGGCCAGTAGGTGCCAATTGGTGGAGCGGAGGAGTTATAGATTTAGATGCCCCAGTTGATGCGAGCACAGGAACCTTCACTATGGACTTATATTCTACAATTGAACTTGGTTACGTAGAGCTGAAGTTTGAACAGGGAGCTGACAATATTAGTATGTCTGCTACCCATGGTGGTACAGGTTGGGAGACACTTATCTTTGATACAAGTACAGGAACCATGGCAGGCACACCTAGTGCTGCCACTGTATTGGTTTTTACCCCAAGGATAACGAATAGTGAACCTCCTGCTGCTAATCCAACTGTTGCTGAAGTTTATTACATTGATAACATTGCAGTAGGCGCAGGTGGAGGAGATCCCTCCATTGAGTTACCATTGGATTTTGAATTGGTAGGTGTTGATTATCTAAGAGAAGTATTCGGTGGAGGCTCAGCTGTAGTGGCGGCAGACCCGGAGGATGCAGGAAATAAGGTGCTTCAGTTTGACAGGCCAGTAGGTGCTAACTGGTGGAGTGGTGGAGTTATAGATTTAGATGCCCCAGTTGATGCGAGCACAGGAACCTTCACTATGGACTTATATTCGACCATAGTGCTTGATTATGTAGAACTTAAGTTTGAACAGGGAGCCGACAATATTAGTATGTCTGCTACCCATGGTGGTACGGGCTGGGAGACACTTACCTTTGATACAAGTACAGGTACTATGGCAGGTACACCTAGTGCTGCCACTGTATTGGTTTTTACCCCAAGGATAACGAATAGTGAACCTCCTGCTGCAAATCCAACCGTTGCTGAAGTTTATTTCATTGATAACATTCAGTCAGCAGGTGGAGGCGGAGGAGACCCTTCCATTGAGTTGCCATTGGATTTTGAGTTAGTAGGTGTTGATTATCTAAGGGAAGTATTCGGTGGAGGCTCAGCTGTAGTGGCAGCAGACCCGGAGGATGCAGGAAATAAGGTGCTTCAGTTTGACAGGCCAGTAGGTGCTAACTGGTGGAGTGGTGGAGTTATAGATTTGGATGCCCCAGTTGATGCGAGCACAGGAACCTTCACCATGGACTTGTATTCTACAATTGAACTTGGTTACGTAGAGCTGAAGTTTGAACAGGGAGCCGACAATATTAGTATGTCTGCTACCCATGGCGGTACAGGTTGGGAGACACTTACCTTTGATACAAGTACAGGAACCATGGCAGGCACACCTAGTGCTGCCACTGTATTGGTTTTTACCCCAAGGATAACGAATAGTGAACCTCCTGCTGCTAATCCAACCGTTGCTGAAGTTTATTACATTGATAACATTGAAGTAGGAGCAGGCGGAGGAGATCCCTCCATTGAGTTACCATTGGATTTTGAATTGGTAGGTGTTGATTATCTAAGAGAAGTATTCGGTGGAGGCTCGGCTGTAGTGGCAGCAGACCCGGAGGATGCAGGAAATAAGGTGCTTCAGTTTGATAGGCCAGTAGGTGCTAATTGGTGGAGCGGAGGAGTTATAGATTTAGATGCCCCAGTTGATGCGAGCACAGGAACCTTCACTATGGACTTATATTCTACAATTGAACTTGGTTATGTAGAGCTGAAGTTTGAACAGGGAGCCGACAATATTAGTATGTCTGCTACCCATGGTGGTACAGGTTGGGAGACGCTTACCTTTGATACAAGTACAGGAACCATGGCAGGCACACCTAGTGCTGCCACTGTATTGGTTTTTACCCCAAGGATAACGAATAGTGAACCTCCTGCTGCTAATCCAACTGTTGCTGAAGTTTATTACATTGATAACATTGAAGTAGGAGCAGGTGGAGGTGGTGGAGGTACCACACCAAATGGTTCTGAGTTAGTTATTAATGGTGGTTTTGAAGAGGGGCCTGGTCAAACAGCATGGGAATTTCTGGATCAGGGTGGTTCAGTAAGTATTACTGATACTGATAAACGCGATGGCACTTATTCTGCATTAATTGTAGCTGATGTAGCCGGTAATGGAGGTGCGGCATCCTTTCCAGTTCTAAATCAATTGGTTTTTGGTGAAAACGAAGTTGCTCCAGGCGATAAAATTAGGGTGACATTTAACGTCAAGGCCATATCTGGTACGGCAGCTCCTGTATACAAAGCGGCATTATTTTCAAATTTTACAGGATCCGGAGCATTCAGACATGATATTACTTTTCCTGCTATTACAGGTGAATGGCAAACAGTTACCGCAGACATTACGACAAATGGAGCGCTAGATCCTGCCAATGGGCTTGGCATTCAATTTCAGGCAGATTGCGGTGCAAACCCTGACTGTAGCGCTGAAGTTTACATAGATAATGTAAGTGCTTTTGTACTGGGCGATATAGATACAGGAAGACCAGTCATTACACTAAATGGAGATAATCCATTTGAACTTGAAACAGGAACACCATTTGTCGAGCCAGGTTTTACTGCTTCAGACAATGTTGATGGTAATCTTACGGCTAGTGTGGTTGTGAGTGGTGATGTAGTGGATGAAAATGTAGAAGGTTCTTATGAAATTAGATATAATGTATCCGATGCGGAAGGCAATAAGGCCATAGAAATGACCAGAATTGTAAATGTTGGCGAAGGTGGAGGCGGTGTAGATGTAGGGCCTTCTTTAATACCTAATGGTGGTTTTGAGGATGGCGTTGCACAAACAGATTGGGAATTTCTTACTAACAATGGCACCATAGAGATAATTGATACTGACAAAAATGGTGGAACATATTCTGCAAAATTAGTGGCTGATGTTCCTGGCACCACAGCTTCAAATCCAATTATACAGCAGGAAGGATTTGCACTAAATGAAGTGAAGCCGGGAGATGTTGTGAGAGTTAGTTTTGATGTAAAAGCGTTAGTAACTCAACCTGGAGCCGATGTAAAGGCGGCATTATTATCTAATCGTGCAAATGGCGCAGGCGCTACCAGATATGATATAAGTTTTACACCTACAGGAGCATGGCAGTCGGTTACACAGGATATTACTATAGACAATCTCTTTGTTTCTGCGAATGGACTTTCAATACAATTCGAAGCAGGTTGCGGAGGAGTAACAGGTTGTAATATTGAAATGTATGTGGATAATGTAAGTGTTTCTTTAGTTGGTGGCGGAGTAGATCCAGGTTCGGTTGAGTTGCCAATAGACTTCGAACTACCGTCAGAGGATTACACTTTTGCAACATTTGGTAGTGCCGTATTTGCGATAGCTACAGATCCTGAAGACGCAGGAAATAATGTATTGAAGATGACACGTCCTGCAGGCACTAATTGGTGGAGTGGTGGTACGATATCATTAGAAGTTCCCATTGATGCGACTACAGGCGCTTTCACTATGGACGTTTATTCAAGCATTGCCCTGGGTTATGTAGAACTTAAGTTAGAGCAGACACCAGGAGTTGAAACAATCATGTCAACAACTCATGGAGGTACAGGTTGGGAGACTTTAACCTTTGATACCAGCACAGGAGCCATTAATGGCGTACCAAGTGCGGCTGCATTAGTAGTTGTAACACCAAGGATAACTAATAGTGAACCTCCTGCTACCAACCCGGTTGCAGAAGAGATTTATTATTTTGATAATATTCAAGTGGCAGGTGGAGTTGACCCAGATCCAAATTGCGAATCTGGCCTAACAGGAAATACACCAGGTGTGGATTACGTGTTAGTTTGGGCGGATGAGTTTGATGCAGAAGGTGCAGTTTGTTCAGAAAACTGGTTCCACCAAACTCAACTGCCAGCAGGCGGAAGTTGGTTTAATGGCGAACTTCAGCATTATACAGATCGTCTGGACAACTCGTTTGTTGCCGATGGCAATTTGAATATTGTTGCTAAGAAAGAGTCATTTACAGATCAAGGCGAAACCAAAGAATACACTTCGGCAAGGCTTAATTCCAAATATGCTTTCACATATGGCAGAGTTGACGTTAGGGCGATACTGCCAAGTGGAGATGGCACGTGGCCTGCAATTTGGACATTAGGAAGAAACATAAATGAGCCAGGAGGATATTGGCATGATGAATTTGGTGAATTAAATTGGCCGGCTCCAGGTGAAATTGATATCATGGAACATGGGCTTCAGGCTGATGGCGTTATTCTCGGATCAACTCATACACCATCTGGTTTTGGTGGTGCTTCAAATACTGGAAGCACAACAGTAAGTGATTATAACACCGCTTACCATGTATATTCAATTATCTGGGATGCTGAGAAAATAGACTTTTTGATTGATGATGTAGTTTTCCACACTTACAATCCTGAGGTTAAGAATGCAGATACCTGGCCTTTTGATTCACCTCAATACTTATTGTTGAACGTAGCAATGGGAGGCGTAGCAGGTACAATAGATCCTTTATTTACAGAAAGTTCTATGGTAATTGATTATGTAAGGGTTTATCAACAAAATCCTGGTGCTGACGCTACTTTAAGTGACCTATTGGTAGACGGAGAAACAATTGATGGGTTCGATTCATACATTATCAATTATACTGTTGAATTACCAGCTGGTACTGAGTTGGTACCTACAGTAACGGCAGCAACAACAAATAACGCTGCAAGTGCAGTGGTAACGCCTGCCAGTAGTATACCAGGTACTACAGAAATTGTGGTTACATCGGAAGATATGTCAGCAACTAAAACATATTTTGTCGAGTTTATAGAAGCAACTGGGACTGATGCCACGTTAAGTGATCTTCAAGTTGACGGCACTACAATAGCTGGATTTGATGCAAACACCTTAAATTATAGTGTTCAGGTGCCTAAGGGAACTACTTCCGTACCTGTGGTGACTGTTATTACAAATGATGCTTCAGCAAGTGCAGTGGTAACTCCAGCAGGTAGTATTCCTGGAACAACAGAAATAGTGGTAACATCTGGAGATGCATCAGTTTCTAAAACTTATAATGTTGAATTTACAGAAGTAGCGGGTTCAGATGCTACATTGAGTGACCTTAAAATAAATGGAACTACTGTTTCGGGCTTTAGTGCAGACATCTTGACCTATGCTGCTGAATTGCCTTCAGGTACGACCACAGTGCCAACAGTAAGTTTCACAACTTCTGATGCGGCTGCTACTGCAGAAATAACTGCTGCATCTGCTCTTCCGGGCACTACGTCAATTCTGGTAACATCTGAAGACGCTTTAGATACTAAAACTTATACGATAAGCTTTACCGTTGCAGATAAACAAGATCAGCTTATTGAATTTCAGGATATTGAAAACATTTCACTGGCAGCCGAATCCATAGAATTAAGTGCAGAAGCCAGCTCAGGCTTAGCAGTTAGTTTTAGCTCGTCATCTGATAAAATTGAGATAGTTGAATCTAGCGCTACTTTGCTAAGCCCTGGTAGGGTAAGTATTGTCGCTCTTCAAGCGGGAAATGCAAGTTTTGAAGCTGCACCTTCTGTTGAACAGAGTTTCTGTATAAACCCAGTGAAACCAGTGATTACTGCTAATGTGGAAAGTGATGAAGTCATTATTTTAACCTCTAGCAGTAGTTTTGGTAACCAATGGTATGTTAATGGAACTTTGATATCAGGAGCAACTGCAAATACATTTGAAACTACTGAGATTGGTAATTATACCGTGAAAGTAAGGGTTGATGATTGTGTGAGTCCGCTATCAGATGAGTTATCCCTTGTAGTGACAGGCTTTAACCAATTAGCTTCTGGGATCAATATTTATCCTAACCCTGTTCAGGGTGTGTTACAACTTACAGGAATTAAAGGTGAAATAATTAATTATCAATTCTTTGATGCATCAGGTAGAAATGTTCCTGTTCAATTAGTAGAAGGAGAGGGCGTTTACAGAGCGGATATATCGAATTTAAACAATGGAATATATCTTCTGAAAGTCAACGTTAATGACCAATCATTGCAGTTTAGAATAGTTAAAGAATAAGTAATACAAGGTAATTTTTGAAGTATGAAAAACTTAAAGACATCAAATATGAAAACTATAGTATCTATGCTCATTATTATCGCAGCTGGTTTAGTTAGCTGTAATGATGACGATGAAGCGACACCTGTTGATTCAGCACAATTGAAAGCTGAAGTAACCGCTCAGTTATCAGAATCTACCTGGAATGTTCAAACCGTTACTGTTGATAGATTAGATCAAAACGATTTATTTGAAGGTTTTTCCTTGTCATTTGGTGATGGCACTTTTACTTCCCAAAATGGAGGTGAAGTTTGGCCCGCATCTGGAACGTGGCAGTTTGCCAATGAAGAAGCCACGGCAATAGTTAGAGATGATGATACGGTAATAAATATTATAACACTTAATGACTTTGCGTTAGTGATATCCCTGTCCTGGAGTGAAAATACCATTGGACTCGGTCGAACAAACTCAATAAGTGGAGAGCATGTGTTTACGTTTAGCAAATAAAGGTTACATGCCGTGAATCTTTTTTGCATTCAATCAAAGGGCCAGAAGATTCTGGCCTTTTTGCATTATTAAAAACAATGCAAGAATTAAGTAAAGCATGGTTTAGATAAGCTTAAAAAAAGTGCGGAAAGGGTGGTAGATAGCTAATAAACAATATTAAAGTTACTTTGACACCTAGGGTTATAAACACTATCCATAAAATTGAGTTTATTTGCTACTTATGCGAAGTTGGAGCTACAGGATATTTACACTTTTTGTCTTCTCGATTGCCTTTGCCAGTCTGTCCTATTCACAGACAAAGGAGGATTATTTGAACAAGCTGATTGTCAGCAAAAGTGGCCTAAATTCAAGACTCAATAAAGGTGTTTGGCTTGTTGAAATTAACGACCAAACGAAGTTGCATGCGCTGCGAGAGGCTGGTTTTAATATTAAAAGAAGAGTAAGCAATAACCTTCTACTTGTTGAAGCCACCAAGCTCGAATCTGCTAATGCTCTATTCTTAAACCATTGGGCGGTCAATGATCAATGGAAACTTTCTGACCAGCTTTTGTTTGGAAGTCAATGGCCACAAGAGCTTACTGTTCAGGTACTTGACAATAACCTTGTGCCTGATAGCTGGAAGCAGATTGGAGGAAAAACCTATACGGTAAATGCTAAAAGCATTAAGGATAGGCCAGCCTTTCTTAGTAATTCAAACATCCTTTATGTTGGTATTGAATCTAACAATGCTAAGACTGAAACTAGGGTGCTGGACATGAACCTCAACCCAAACAGGATCAATGCTATTCACGCCCAATATCCAACACTCGATGGTCAGTCAATTGTGGTGTCCATAAAAGAGCAGGCATTTAATGATACTGATATTGACCTTGTAGGCCGAACTGTTGACTCAGACTTAAAATCCCCTGATTTGGATAATCATGCCACAGAAATGGCTACTATAATTGCAGGGGCTGGAAACTCCTTTGTTACTGGCAGAGGAGTAGCCAAACAGGCCAAGATTACATCTTCCAATTTTGAAAATGTATTTCCTGATGAAAATACTGATTATAAAGACCTTAATGTATCTGTTCAAAATCATAGCTATGGAACAGAAATTGAGAATTTGTATGGAACAAAGGCCATGGGATTTGACCAAAGTGCTAATGACAACAAACAACTGCTCCATGTTTTTTCTTCTGGAAATCAAGGAGAGGCAACCTCCGAGTCTGGAGATTATAGTGGGATAGCGGGTTATGCCAATCTTACCGGTAATTTTAAAATGGCAAAAAATGTATTGGTGGTTGGCTCTGTGGATACGGTGAACAATGTGCCCTTCTTTGTTTCTGTTGGCCCTGCCTATGATGGTCGTATTAAACCAGAAGTAGTGGCTTATAGTGCCGTTGGCTCCTCCAATAGTGCTGCGCTGGTATCAGGACTCACAGCACTTGTGCAGGAAAAATACCTTGAGATGAATGGAGTTTTGCCTACTTCAGCCCTGGTGAAGTCAGTTTTAATCAATACCGCTGATGATATAGGCAATGCAGGCCCTGACTTTAAGACTGGCTATGGCAATGTTAATGGCCTAAAAAGTATTGAGGCCATTGCCTCTGGTCAGCATTTTGAAAGTACAGTGAGTCAGGGGGAAAGTCAGGGTTTTAATATCGACCTTCCTGCTAATGTTAGTCAGCTTAAAATCACTTTGGTTTGGAATGATCCTGCCGCTGAAGTTAATGCTTCCAAAGCCCTTGTCAATGACTTGGATTTAACAGTAACATCTGATGAGGGAACCTATCAACCATGGGTTTTAGACGCTTCAGCTTCAAAAGAGTCATTGGCGTTACCCGCACAAAAAGGTGCCGATCATACCAATAACATTGAGCAGGTTGTAGTTGATAATCCTGCAGAGGGAAGCTATGGCATTACCATTGAAGGTTTTGATGTACCTCAGGGGCCGCAATCATTTGCCATTACCTATAGCTATGAGCTATCAGATCAATTTGTTTGGACTTCACCTTCAGCAGGTGATAATATGCCTTATAATGGTGAAACAGCTGGCTATCTGCGCTGGGAGACAAGCTTTGCAGGTACTGGCATGCTTGAATACAGCATGGATAATGGCAATACCTGGGCATTGATAGGTGACAATGTTAACCTTAAGCGCGAGCGCTACCGTTGGAACACAGAAGATTTAATCGGTCCGGCCAAAGTCCGAATGGTTATTAATGGTGCTAGTTATGAAACAGAAATCTTCTCCCTTTCAAAGACTTTGAGATCAAGCATTGGTTTTAACTGCGGTGATTCTGTTTTGCTGCAATGGAGTAAAGACCCCAAGGCCCAGTCATACCAGCTATCATCTTTTGATGAAGGTCCATATTTAGAATATTTTACCACTATTGCTGATACATCACTGGTGGTGCATAAGGCCAATGGCATTACTAAATACAGTGTTAAACCGATCTATGAAAATGGATTTTTAGGAATTGGTAGTGAAACCTTTGATTATGACCAGCTGGGTACTAATTGCTATTCAAATGGGTTTGTAGCTGAAATAGAAGATGATAGAATTAAGCTTACTGCTTATTTGGCGCTGACCTATGGCGTAAAGGAAATAGGGTTTGTCAGGTTAAATGATACTAACCCTTGGTACCTAAATATTGCTGTAGGCTCGTTAAGGGAGATAGTAGTTTATGATGAACAGCCTGAGGAAGGGTGGAATGAATATAGGGCCATAATTAAGTTTGATAATGGTGAAACCCTGCTATCAGAAGTCATTAGAATTTACTATTTCAGCACTACATTGGCTTTTGTTTTTCCTAACCCCGCAGAGGCCGATGATTTTTTGGTGGTTTACACCAAGGACTTTGAAGGAGCAGCGTTAAAATTCAGATTGATCAGTAGAACGGGGCAATTGATTTTAGAAGAAAGCCTTTACTCTGACATAAATGATGTCGCTATACCTAATATAGAAGATGGCTTGTACCTGTATCAGATAGAAACCCCTGAAGGAATGGCTTCTGGCAGAATCATTATCCAGCAGTCGAGATAATAATTACATTGCAATACCTTAACAAAAACTTCATTTGGTTGTTCCAAAGATGTTTTTTACCTTTGAAGTACAAAACAATAGCAATGCTATTGCAGAATTAAGCGTTAGTGACCAAGTATAAAGTAGACTATCGCAAAACAGGGAAACTCTCCCGAGCTGGCTGGATATAATCCGGCTTTTTTTGTTTTAAGGCTATTCTAAATTTAATCATAAAAAAGAAAGGTATCTCAAAAGTTAAGCGTCATTACGAACGCAGTGAAGTAATCTCTAATAAGGACTCATAAGAAAGCTTAAGATTGCTTCGATTCCTCGCAAAGACGATATTTAAACACTTTTGAAATACCTTCTTTTCATTTCAACTATATTTAGCAATTAACCAAAAATTATTCCTTCATTGTCAGTACCATGGTCTCCATTCCTACAAATGAGAAAACCAGTTTGGCTCCTTTTGGTGCCTCTATTTTGAAATTTCCATTAAGGTCTGAAACTGTTCCGGTGGTTGTGCCTTGAACAACTACATTAACACCAGGAAGTGGCTTAGCAAGGTGATTTGTAACAGTACCTGAAACTTTTCCATTACTAAAATCAAGGCCATCAACCATCATAGGTTTGTAGGCCTCGGAGTTATCTTCAACTTCTATAGTCTCTGGGATTTCATTTTCCTCTTGACCAATTTTTAAAGTGGCAGTATTACTGCCTTCATCACCAAGTGAGAAAGTAATAGGCAATATAATTCTTTGCTTTACTGCTTTGCCGTTTTGTTTTGGTGCAGACCAGTTAAATGATGCACTCACAGCATCCACAGCTGCCTGATCGCAACCTGCTCCAATTCCTTTTACTGCGGTTACCTCAGTAATTTCTCCAATTTCGTTAACAATAAACTGGACATATACTTTTCCCTGCACGCCAAGTTTTCTGGCTTGTTGAGGGTATTTTAATTCAGAACCCAACCATTTATAAAATGCCTCGTAACCACCTTTTGGTGCTGCAGGCTCATCAACAATAGTGAAAACACCATCTGCAGAATTAGCCTGTTTCATTTGTTGAAAGTTTCCAGAGCGGTCGAGAAAAATTCCTATTTTACCCTCATCTTTCATAACATGCATAGATGCTATGCTTTTTGGGTCAATACCCTGAAGGCTCTGCAACTCTTCCTTTGAATTGGCATCAACTTCCATATATACGAAATCTGATTTGGGAAACTTGGCAATTAATCCTTTGTATTCATCCATCAAGTTAGCAGGTACATCCATCTGAGTGGCGGTTTCCATCACGGTATCAATGTCTTGCATTACTTCATCATTACAGCTTACAATAATGGCCATTGACAATAGGGCAGGAAGGGTCAAAGCCATTTTCCAGCTTTTCACTTTTTCTTTGATTGTTGTTATCATTTGTATTCGTTTGAGGGTTTTAGATTTATTAAAATGATGGCCTATGCTAAGGTGAGCCTGATTTAGGGCCATTTTAGCTAATAGACTTCTGTATTCTTCAGAGTTAGTTACAGCTACGACTTTTTCATCAGCCAGGTATTCATGGATATCCTGTATCTCTCTGCGCATGTACCATGCTAATGGATTTATCCAACATAGTATTTTTGATGCTTCCAGGAGAACAATATCCCATGAGTGTTTCTGTTTGATATGTGCTAACTCGTGATTTACAATTCTTTCCTTCTCCGTTGCTGTTAGCGCAATAGAGTTATCATAAAACAGGAGGTTGAAGAACGAAAAAGTAGGCAGTGTGCCATTAGTCTCAATCCAGATAATACCGTTTTCCTTTTTAATTGAGGTCTTTTTAGAGAAGGTAAACCAAACCACCTGCATCAATTGAAATAGGAAGTACTGAAGCAAAAGACCGGCAATTATCCAGTATACAATAGAAGAGTACTGCAAATAATTTGTAGTGGTTTCAACTTCAAGCGCATTTACTGTTTGTTCACCAATAACAAGCTCAGGTAGTATTGTAATAGGCAGTTCATTTACAGGGACATTGCCTATAAGCATTGCCCCAAGCTTAAATATTGGAGCCATCAAGGCAATTATTGCAGCTGAGATCAGGTAAAACCTTCTAAACTTAAAGTCGGTCTCGTTTCTAAGAAGTAAGTAGTACAATGCTCCAAAAAGCAGAATACATACATTTACTTCGAGTATGTAGGTTATAAAATTATTCATTGTCTTCTGTGTTTATGTCTCCTTTAACATGCTTCAAAAGCTCTTCTACCTCCTTAATATCCATGTCATTTTGCTTGGCAAAAAAGGACACCAGGTTTTGAAATGAACCTCCAAAGTATCCTGATAGAAAGTTGTTAAGATAGAACTTGCTATAGTTGTCTTTGGCAACAATAGGGAAGTACTCATGCGTCTTACCATAGGCCTTATGATTTACAAAACCTTTTTGTTCCAGTATTCTAACAATGGTAGAAACGGTATTATATGCAGGTTTCGGTTCAGGCATTTTTTCTATAATGTCTTTTACAAATGCTTTTTTAAGCACCCAAAGTATTTGCATTACCTGTTCTTCAGCTCTTGTTAATTCTTTCATCTATTGACTGTTTATTGTACACAAAACAAGTATAAGACTAATTTTTTAGTTTAACAACTATAAAATTAGTTTAATAACAAAAACCTTAGTTGTTGTGTGAGTATATTATAAACACTTCTGCATCTGGAAATATGAAAAAAAAGGCTATAAACAGCATAAAAAATGCTAAAAAACCAGTTTATTTAATCATTTCAGAATAATTTAGTAGCCTGATATTTTTTATAAATATTTATGAGGCCTGCTACCCAGTATACTAAAAGTGGACGTATTAATATCGCCTATCAGGTTTTCGGATCCGGTTCAATAGACCTTGTATATATTCCTGGTTGGGTTTCCAATATCGACTGGATGTGGGCTTGTCCTGAACTTGTCGACTTTTTACAAGAGCTGGGCAAAATCTGTCGTGTGATCCTGTTTGATAAAAGGGGTACGGGGCTTTCTGATAGGGTGGTGGAGCTATCGACACTGGAGGAAAGAATGGATGACATCAGGGCTGTGATGGATGCCGTTGGCTCTGAGAAGGCCATTCTATTTGGTCATTCAGAGGGCGGATGTGTATCAGCTCTATTTGCGGCTACTTATCCTAACCGTGTCATTTCATTGATTGCTTTTGGAATATTTGCCAAGCGAAGATATGCCCCTGAATATCCATGGGCACCAACTGATGAGCAACGCCAGGTGGTGTATGACATGATTGAAAACAATTGGGGAAGTGGGGATATGAATTTAGAGTCTCTGGCACCTTCTAAAGCTGATGACAGAGTATTTATGGACTGGCTTGCTAATTATTTCCGATCTGGAGCAAGCCCAAGTGCTGCCATGGTGCTTACCAAAATGAATACTGAAGTTGATATCATAAACATTCTGGGTTCCATCAAAGTACCCACTTTGCTGATGCAGCGGACGCATGATATTGATGTGAAGGTTGAAGAGGGTAGGTTTATTGCAGATAGGATTAAGGAAGCAAGGTTTGTAGAGCTTGAGGGCAGCGATCACTTATTCTGGGTAGGAGATACCCGGGCAGTTCTGGAAGAAATGAAAGCCTTTATCCTTAATACAAATCCAGTGAAGGTGTATGAAGAGAGACTTTATACGATTCTTGCTGCTCGCATTCACCCTCCGGAATTGGGATCAAGTAATATAGAGAAGCTCATTAGTAAATTGGTGATACAATACCGTGGCAAGATTGTAGTGTATGGTCAGCATAGTTTTGTGGCGATTTTTGAAGGGCCAAGTAAAGCTGCTCACTGTAGTATAGATATGATAGGAGCTTTGAAAAGCAAAAATGTTCAACTGACCATTGGTATTCATATCAAAGAAGGAGCTGTAGATCAAGCCCATTTTATTGGTGATAAAACCCAAAGCATAATAACATCAATTCTGGCACCTGCACAACCCAATCAAATTTTGATTACCCAGGCTGTCAAGTTCTTGTTGTCTGGAGCAGGATTGAATTTTACGCAGTATAAAACCATTTTGGAATCAACTTCAGGGGAAACACTCAGCCTTTATCAGATTACTGATCATCTGGAAAGTAACGACAAACCGGCTGATTTCTTAGGGAGGCCCCTGTTTCAAAATGACTCGTTTTTAGAAAACGTGCTTCAGATTATAGATAAACATTTAGGAGATGAGATGTTTGGTGTGGATATGCTTTGCAGGGAAATTGGTATGAGTGAACGTCAGGTTCAACGCAAGCTAAAAGCTATAACCAATAAAGCTCCTAATCAGCTGATCTCTTCAGTAAGACTTCACAGGGCAAAGGAGCTGCTGTTGGACAATCAACATAATATTGCCGAAATTGCCTTTCAAATTGGGTTTTCTAACCCATCTTACTTCTCAAAAAGCTTCAAAAGAGAGTTTGGCCAAAGCCCATCCGACATACTTCAGGATAGATATTAGTCTAAATGTCGGTTTTGTTGCATGCTGTCGGATTTTTCCCAAAATCATGTCGGAAATGTTAAACTATATACCGGATTTGTTCTAGCTCAAAGGCCTTAGGCCCACCTACCTTTGTATCATAATTAATAATAGTTTGGGTTGATTGATAGACTGGCGTCCCCCTATGTAAGGCGGGGGATTGCCATACCCTCCAAGAAAATTCAATAGGAGAAGTCAGATTACCTGAGCTACTGAAAGTTAAAAGAGATACAAATTTTAGTTATGAAAATTAAAAGAGGGCTAAGTATCGTGAGCATTTTGCTCTTTACGAGTGCAGTGTCATGTACATGGGAGCAAATGGCTCCAAAAATAGATTGTTCAACTGATCCTGTTCAAATAGAACTTGTTGAGAGCGCTAATGCCGAATGTGGCGCTTCAAATGGAAGCTTTTCTGTTAATGCCACAGGTGGAGAAGCACCTTATGAGTTTAGCTCAGAAGCAGGAACAAGTACAGACGGGGTATTTTTAAATGTTGAAGCAGGTTCATATGTTATTGTAGCCACGGACGCTAAAGGTTGTAGTGTTGAACTGGCTGTAACAATTCAAAATCAAAGTGGTGTCAACCTTGAAGAGGTAGTAGTCAATCATTCCGGCTGTGACACTTCAAATGGAGCTATTCATGTTTCAGCAACAGGAGGTGAAGAACCTTATTTATTTAGTATTAATGGAAATACTGCACAGTCGAGCAATGTTTTTACAGATCTGGCACCTGGAGATTACGCTGTTAGTGTAAAAGACCAAACTGGTTGTGAGATTACTCAAAGTGTCAAAGTGTTATCAGGTGTGAGCTTCGAAAGTTCTATCAAGAGTATTATCGCCAATAACTGTGCAGTAAGTGGTTGTCATAATGGAAGCAGGTCGCCAAACCTCAACACTTTCGCCAGTATTCAATCCAATGCAAGCAGAATTAAAGCCAGAACGGGAAACGGCTCTATGCCATTAGGCTCTTCACTATCTCAGTCTCAGATTGACATGATAGCCTGCTGGGTAGATGACGGTGCCTTGGAAAACTAAGAATATCAATCACATAAATTAAGATTAAATACTTGAACACTATGAAAACTAGAATAATAACGGTTTTGATTGCTTTGGGCACTGTTGGCCAGGCGTTGGCACAAACTCCAATCGTTGACCATAATGGAAAAGCCTCCTTTTTTTCTGAGGCACCAATGGAAAATATTGAAGCCCTAAATGAGAAGGTACTCGGTGCCATTGACCTTGATAAAGGCATTTTGGCAGTTTCAATGTTGATCAAAGGCTTCCACTTCGAAAGGAGTTTGATGGAAGAGCATTTCAACGAAAATTACCTTGAGTCAGACAAATACCCAAAGGCCACTTTTAAAGGGGTGATAAGCAACTTTTCTGAATTGGATTTCTCTAAAAACGGAAGCTTTGAAGCGGAAGCGGATGGAGAGATTGAAATTCATGGCGTTAAGAAACCTTTAAAAACCATGGTAAAGTTTGATGTTGTAGGCTCAAAACTAGCAGCGGCAACGGCTTTTGAAATAAAAGTAGCGGAGTTTGATATAGAAGTGCCGAGGCTGGTAATCAAGAATATAGCAGAAGTAGTGGAAGTAAAGGCCTCATTTAACTTTTCATTATAACCATCATGACTAAACGATTTATAATAACTTCACTTGTACTGTGCTATTCATTAGCAGTATGGGCGCAGGATGACCTGCTGGCTAGTTTGGAAGCTGAGCAGAGTAATGAGAAGACCATGGTAGAGGCTACTTTTAAAGGAACCAGGTTGATCAATGGCCATACTATTGAAACGAGAAAAAGAGGAGTGATGGATTTTATCATTGCTCACAGATTTGGCACCATTGACGGTGGTACATATGACCTTTTTGGCTTAGATAATGCTACTATGCGTATTGGTTTGGAATATGCATTTTCAGATCGGTTTTACCTTGGTGTAGGAAGAAGTTCATTTGAGAAAACTTATGATGGTTTTGTCAAATACCGTCTGATTCGTCAGTCAAAAGGGGCTGGTAGTATGCTTTTTTCTGCAACCTGGTTGAGTACCATTGCGATCAAAACATTGAAAGATCCTGAAAACGACTTGTCCTTTTCTGATAAGGTGGCCAATTCTCATCAGCTGTTAATTGCCAGTAAACTGAGCAGTGGAGTTTCCTTACAGTTAATGCCAACATTGGTGCATAGGAACCTGATCCGCGAAGAGGATGAGAACAATGATGTGTTTGCATTAGGGGTGGGAGGGCGTATTAAACTTTCGCAGCGCCTGGCTTTATGTGTGGAGTATTATCATCAGTTTCAAAAACTGAATGACAATACAACAGATGCCATCGCAATAGGTGTTGACATTGAGACTGGTGGGCATGTATTTCAACTGCAGTTTACCAATGCTACTTCCATGATTCCTAAAGGCTTTGTGTCAGAAACAACGAACGACTTTTTTGAAGGAGAAATCCATTTTGGATTCAATGTATCAAGAACATTTCAACTGAAATAGTAAGGAATACGCTACCACAAAACTAACTTATGCCAACTAAGTTAGTCAACCGTGCTAAGCGTGAGGGCGGTTCAACGAACCGCCCTTTTTTATAATCCAGATGTTGGAATGTAATAGTTTTTGTCGGAAATGTTAACACCAGTCACAGCGCTCTAACATTATTTTTGTGAAACAATTTTAAACTGAATAGACATGAAATATATAAGCTCATTTTTTACACTTGTTCTAATTGTTGCGGTATTAACAGGCTGCAAAAAGGATGAGGAAGAAGCTCCTGATAATCTACAAATAGTAATAGAAAAAATATCTGGTACTTGGTCCGTATCCTACGCTGAATTAGACGGTAATGGACTGACTGAGGCATTTACAGGACTTCAAATAACAACAGACTCTGATCTGCTATTTAGTACCAACAGCAGTACCGTAGAAAGACAGCCCAATCCCTGGGCTGAATCAGGATCATTTACCTTACCTGATGAAATAACCAGTACGGACAATGTTCTCATAACACGAAATGATGGCGTTGTGCTTTCGCTGTTATTTATAACAGAAACTAATGTTCAGGTTACTTTCAATTTTAATAATGACAATATAGGATCTAATGGAAGAGTCAGTGCGGTTTCAGGAGATTGGGTATTTGAGTTTGAGAAAATATAAGATAGAAGAGTAGCGTAAGAAGCAATTAATTACTCGCTCAAAAAATATATGCATACGCTATCCGATGGGTCACCTTCGTTTATGGCATATTATCATGTCGGAAAAATTCGCATCTGTCGGTTTTTTATCATCCTGATGTCGGAAATGTTGCCAGATTCACCGGATTTGTACTAACGACAAGGCTCCCCAACCTTTTAATTTTGTATTAGCTAAATCAGAACTGCCCTGCACGCCAGTTGCAGTTTATGACATGACTTAATACAATAAATCTACAATATGGACTCCATCAGACTTGATAGACAAAACATTATGAAAAAATCACTCATCCTGATGGTACTCAGTTTAGGTATACTTCAGCCAAGCTTTAGCCAGGAGGGCTTTAGACCTTTTATTACAACATGGAATGTGCCTTCAGAGGACGAATTTATAATACCCCTCACGACTAACAGAGCTTATGATTTCGAATTTCATGTGATTGAAGAAACTGATACTTTATTTTCAGGTCAACATACCAATGCCGATGGAGAATTTGTTTTCGAGAGTATTGATGCTACTACTGTTGAATTACACATTTACGGGCAGTTTCCACATTTTGCTAATTATACCAAGGAGCTTTTGCTGGATGTAAACCAATGGGGTGATATTAGTTGGCTGAGCATGGAGCAAAGTTTTAAAGATTGGCCAGGTTCCAACTTTAGCGCTACCGATACTCCTGACCTCAGTAATGTAACAAGCATGAACAGAATGTTCCAAGCAGCTAATGCATTCAATGCCGACATAAGCTCATGGGACGTAAGCAACGTGAAAAACTTTGGTGTTTTGTTTTTTCAAGCGCATGACTTTAATCAGGATATAAGCTCATGGGATGTAAGCAGCGCTACCAATATGATATCGATGTTCAGAGCCACAAACACCTTTAATCAAGACCTGAGCTCATGGGACGTTGACAGTGTTACCAATATGGTAGAAATGTTTATGGATGCGAAAGCATATAATCGTGACATTAGCCAATGGGATATAAGATCTGTTACTAGTTTTAGCAAATTCTTGCAAGGTGCAAATAGTTTTTCAGGGCCTAACTATGACAAACTCCTGAATGCTTGGGCTGAACTAGCCAGTAATGTTGGTGTAGTTGCAAATGTAAGACTTGATGCTAATACCATAGCGTTTTGTCTAGGTGAGGAAGGTAGAAATGCCTTAATTAATGATTTCGGCTGGCAAATTAATGATGCCGGAAAGCAGTGCAGCTCGGCAAATGACATTGTCTCATTTTCTCCTAACCCTTTTCTAACCATAGGGGACGTTACTATTGATCCAAGCAAGCACCTTGTGCAGATATATTTACCTATTGGCGGTGATTTTACTAATATAACTCCTCAAATTGAAGTTTCAGCCAATGCTATCATTTCACCAGAAAGTGGTGAAGCAGTTGATTTGAGTTCTCCAGTAACCTATACGGTTACAGCGTTTGACGGCACAGAACAAGAATGGATTGTTGAAGTGCTGAACAGACCTTTTGTTACGACATGGGAGGTGACCAGTGATGATGAAACTATCTCTATTCCTACCCCAAGCACTGCATTTGATTTTCAATACCGCTGGATAGAGGAAGATAAAGTCGTTGAAGAAGGGTTACATACGGGTGGTGCAGGAGATTTTAGTACTACATTCCCAGAAGCTGGTATCTACCAGCTGGAGATACTTGGTCACTTTGGTCATTTTGTTAATTACACTAAAGAGTCACTGCTGGATGTAAACCAATGGGGCGATATTGTATGGGGGAATATGGAAAGTAGTTTTGAGGATTGGCTGGGAGAAGGATTTAGTGCTACTGATGCACCTGACCTAAGTGGTGTTACCAATATGCGTAACATGTTTTTTGGCGCATCCAATTTCAACTCACCGCTAAATCATTGGGATGTAAGCAATGTTACAATGATGCGAAATTTGTTTAGTGGAGCATCATCTTTTAATCAGGACTTAGATAACTGGGATGTAAGTAAAGTATTTGATTTTGAAAGAGTCTTTAGAGATGCTACAGCTTTTAATGGTAACGTTACCAACTGGGAAGTAAATGAGGCTACTACTATGTTTTTGATGTTTTCAGGAGCTGAGAACTTCAATCAGGATATTAGTGACTGGCAACCAGTAAAAGTTGTTGAAATGAGGGATATGTTTGCTTTTACTCAAGCCTTTAACCAAAACATCTCTCAATGGAATGTTCAAACCGTTCAGAATATGGGAAGGATGTTTTTTGATGCTAAGGGTTTCGATCAAGACCTGAGTAACTGGAATGTTACGGGTGTTGTCAATATGGCATTTATGTTCGAAGCATCTGGACTTTCACCTCAAAACTATGATAAAACTCTTATTGGCTGGTCTGAAAAGGAGGTTCAAGATGGTGTAACATTAGGCGCACAAGGCATAACCTTTTGTAAAGCGGCAGAAGCCAGACAATCTTTAATTGATGACCATAACTGGACTTTTAATGATGATGGTAATTTTTGTTCATCAGAAACAAACATTGTCTTTTTTCACTCTAATCTGGAAAATGGCTTAGGAATTATCAAAGCTTCAGAAGGTATAATTAGCCTAGCCGTTCCCGAGGGTACTAATGTGAGTGCAATAGCATCGACCATCAAATTATCTCCAGGAGCCACAATTTCACCTGAGAGCGGTACACCTGTAGATCTCAATAATGTGGTGTATACAGTTACTGCTGAAGATGGTGTCACTTCACAAGACTGGACTTTTGAATTTACCGGCCCTCGATTTATAACCACATGGGTAGTAGAAGGTGACGAAGGATTGGTAATTGATGGAAGTGACGAAGGTTTTGATTATGATTTTGAATTTATTATCGTAGATGCTAATAATACAGTCATTAGCACTGGTAATGGCACTACGTTTCAAGCAGAATTTCCTTTTGAAGCAGGGGAATATCGTGTTGAGATAACGGGTGAATTTCCACACTTTGCAGGGTATCCGGGAGACCAGCTAGTGGATGTCTTGCAATGGGGTGATATTCAATGGAAATCGATGAGGAATTCCTTTAGAAATTGGACTGGTGAGCGCTTCAGTGCAACAGATGTGCCGGACCTGAGTCAGGTAAGTAACATGGCTGGGTTGTTCTTTAATGCTCAAACATTTAATGGTGATATAAGCGACTGGGATGTAAGTAGTGTAACTAAAATGCAAAACACATTCCGAGATGCACATGCTTTTAATCAAGACATTAGCTCCTGGGAAGTAAATCAGGTGACGGATATGTTCGGGATGTTTCAGAACGCTACTTCATTTAATAGAGAAGTACAGGTGTGGAATGTGGGCCTTGTCACTAATATGAGAGAAATGTTTAGAGGGGCCACACTGTTTAATCAAGATCTAGGTGGCTGGAATATCACTAGTGTAACAACCATGGTTCAAATGTTTAATAACTCTGGTCTGTCACCTCAAAATTATGACAAGACCTTAATTGGCTGGGCGGCACAGGAAGTAAAAGATAATGTTACTTTAGGTGCAGAGGGCATCACATTTTGTAATGGATCAGAAGCAAGACAATCATTAATTGATGATCACAGTTGGGTGATTAATGATGCAGGTAGTTTTTGCTCGCCAGAAACAGACATCTTGGCTTTCTCTATTGAAGGTCAGGTTGGTGAAGCTATCATTGATACAGATAATCATACAGTGGCTTTAATCATGCCATTTGAAACCGACTTAAGTGCTTTGCTTGCAAATTATACTATCTCGGCTGGTGCTGCTGCCAGCATAGAAAGTGGAGCGATTATAGATTTTTCATCATCAGTAATTTATACTATAACAGCCGAAGACAATGTGACAATTCAAGATTGGGAGATATCAGTGACCGAGGCACCCAACATTGCTACTGACATTGAATCTGTAACTGTAACTACAGCCATAGGCACCGAAGAAATCTTAATTGATGCTGACTCACATACAGTGAATATAAGATTCAGCTTTGGAGCTGATATTACAGCTATTCCTGTGATATTCACTTACTCTGAAGGAGCAACAAGTACTATTGGAGAAACAGGCACTTTCGACTTTACAAATCCGCTAGTAATTACCGTTATAGCGCAGGATGGTGCAACATCTCAGGAGTGGACTGTTTCCGGAACAATAGCACCTAACACTGCTACAGATATTGAAACTGTAACCCTAGAGGTAGACACCGAAGAAGTCATAATTGATTTTGAAGCACATACTGTAAATATGCAATTTAGTTTTGGTACAGATATTACGGCTATACCTGTGCTGTTCACCTACTCTGAAGGAGCTACAAGTACTATTGGAGAAGCGCGCACTTTCAATTTTACAAACCCGCTAGTAATTACCGTTACAGCTCAAGATGGTGTGACATCTCAGGAGTGGATTATTTCAGGAAGAATAGCACCAAACACTGCCACGGATATCCTATCTGTGATTGTTAATGTGCCGACAGATGAAATTGTCATTGATAATGAAGCACATACAGTAGATATTGTATTTGCTCCTAACACCAATTTGTCTTCTGTGCCTTTGGAGTTTACTTTATCAGAAGGAGCTAGTAGTGATCCCGCAAGTGGTACCAATTTTAATTTGACCAACTCAGCAGTTGTTACCATAACCGCTGGTGATGGTGTTACTACTCAAGATTGGGCGATTACAGGTATCTCAGAGACCGTACTAGGAGTTGAACAAGGTGAATTCACTTGGAGAATTTATCCTAATCCTGTCCAAGATATGCTGCATGTGCAGTCATTAATAGAGGTTAGCGCATATATGACCGATCTCAAGGGGCAGACGGTGCTTAATGTGAAACAAGGTCTTGAGTTTGAATTTGACCTCAGTAACATCCCTTCAGGGTTTTATCTTCTCGTGTTAAAATCAGGAGAGAAAATCACCCACCAAAAGATTTTAAAAGCACATTGATAATGTTAAAGCCTGGACAAGGGTGGCCTCATTAGGCCACCTTTTTTTATGACATGTGGTATGTCGGAAATGTATTAGCATGTCGGATTTCTATTAAAACCCTGTCGGAAAAGTTAATGCATTCACCGGATTTGTGTTAGTAACTAAGCTTTTTTGCCTCATACCTTTGGATCAATTAATTATTAAAATAATAACAAAAAAAACAAACCAAAATTTTAAGTAATGAACAACCATTTTAAACATTTAAGAACATTAGCACTCGCTATTTTTGCAATGGGTTTATTTGCGTCTTGTAGTGACGATGATGATGTTAGTATCAATGACACATTAAGTGTTCAATTGGCAAGCACTAGTGATTTAGGAAGCATTCTTGTAAATCAAAATAACCAGACATTATACTTTTTTGGTGGTGATGTTAATGGAGAAAGTAACTGTAATGGAGGTTGTGCAGATAAGTGGCCTCCAATGTTAGGTGATGCAGCAGACCTTGTAATCGCATCAGATTTAAATGCCGCTGGTTTTACTACAATAACCAGAGCTGATGGCCAGAAACAAATTGCTTATAAAGGATGGCCTTTATATTACTTTTCACCAGAAGGTGACGGTCAGTTAGAGGCTGCGGGTTCAACTTCAGGAGAAGGACTAGGTAATTCATTTTTCGTTGCCAAAACTGATTATACTGTCATGTTGGCTAAACAAGTTATAACTGAAGGTGAAGATGCTGTGTTCTATTTGGTAGATGACCGTGGTTTAACATTATATGGTTTTGCCAATGACGAAGATGGTGTAAGCAACTGTTCTGGTGGTTGTGCTAATGCCTGGCCAATATTTCCAGGACAAGACAATGTGGTTGTTCCATCAGTATTAAACGAAACTGCTTTTAGTTCTATTGACAGAACAGATGATTTAGGTTCTCAAATGACTTATGGAGGCAAGCCGTTATATTACTTTGTTCAGGACGAGGAAATCAGAGGAAATGTAACAGGACATAGTGAGACTTTTTACGTTATCTCACCAGCGCTTTAAGCTGACTAAATAGCAATAATGATGAAGCAGCACAGATCTTTTCTGTGCTGCTTTTTTATGACTATTTATTTAAAGTTTAATATTTATCAATTGTTATACTTCAAATGGTTGCTCAGAGGGCAGTTTGTCGGAATTATTGCATTGTGTCGTTTTTCTCTCAAAACCATGTCGGGAATCTTAAAGTATTCACCGGATTTGTGCTAACCCTTCAGGGGATGGAGTACCTAGCTTTGTATCATAATTAAAACAAAGTGTAGTAAGTCAAAGTATTATGGAAAAGAGTATTTATGTATCAATAGCGTTTGGAGTATTGTTTTCACTACAAATAATGGTGCAGCAAAATCAGCTTCAAGGCCTTGAGGCTAAAAATTATAAACCATGGGAGAGTACTAACTATGGGAAAACTATGATGGTGGAGAAGCGCAAGCAAACCACAAGATCAGAAGCTAAGAATGAAAAGCCTTGTGAATCTAAGGTTGATTTAACACCAATTGAGTTCTCAGCAAAAAGAAAGCTAACGGGAGCACGCGCAAAAAACAGGCGCCCTGAAAGAAACAATACCAATCGTATGTTTGATAATTAAAAATGTGAATAGTTTTATAATTCAAGTTAGCTGCCCTCTTGCATTTTTGTGAGGGGGCTTTTTTAATTTGAGTTTGTTCAGGGGACTTTACTGATACTGAGTAAAGGCATAGGAAATAATATTAGCTCCCATTTTTAGTGCTTCCAAGCGTTTTGATTCTGGATCATTATGAATTGAAGGGTCTTCCCAGCCATTACCCAAATCGCTCTCGTAGCTGTAAAAGCAAACCAAGCGGCCTTCATAGATAATTCCAAAGCCTTGCGCAGGTTTTCCATCATGCTCGTGAATCTTGGGCATCCCACCTTCAAAATCAAACTTTTGATGATATATGGGATGATCATACGGTAGTTCTATAAACTCTAATTCGGGGAACACTTTTTTCATTTCCAATCTTATAAACTGATCTAGTCCATAGTTATCATCAATATGGAGAAAGCCTCCTGCTTCAAGATAGGTTCTTAAATTCTCAGCCTGACTAGGGGAGAAGACCACATTACCATGACCCGTCATGTAAATATAAGGATAAAGAAATAGCTCGGGACTGCTTATATCAACCTCTTCGTCATCCTCATCAAAGTTGGTGTTAAGCTGCTGATTGCAAAATTTTGCCAGGTTGGGCAGAGCGGTTTTATTTGCATACCAATCGCCACCACCATCATATTTTAGCTTTGCCAATTTCAGCCTTACCTGACCTTGTACTGAGGCAGATATTATGATTAGCAAAAGGAAAATTGACTTTCTCATACTTCAAATAAACATAAATTGACCAAATTGTTACTTTAATTACTGGTAAGAATGTTCTTATTTTGAACTAAACATTCATCTTTTGGATTCAACAAGCATATTAATAAACATACGCAAGATTTTACGCTCTGTTAATTTAGAGTCAAAACGCATCCAAAAGGAATATGGTATCAGCATTCCACAGTTGCTTACATTGAGTTATTTAAATACCCAGCCCGAGTTTAAAGCTACTCATAAGCAGGTTTCAAGTTATTTAAATCTTAACTCGAGTACAATTAGTGGTATTATCTCAAGAATGGAGAAACACAACTGGATTGCTAGAATTCCAGATCCACAGGATCGTAGAATCAGCTACATTACTTTAACTGCCTTTGGCCAAAAACTATTAAGTGAAACTCCGCAGTTAATGCATGAGCAGCTAACTGTAAAATTGGAAAAGACCTCTCCTGAAAAAGTCAAAGAACTTGAAGCGGCCTTCGAATTACTTATCGAATTTATGGGCATTAAAGATGTTGACGCCTCACCATTGATCACGGTAGAAGAAATCAATTCTGATATTTAATTTCTACACAAACTAATTTGTGTTTATTCCATATTGATCCAGTATAAATGGATTAATTAACCTCATGTTGCTACCTTTGCACCAAATTATGTTCTATAGAAACTAATTAGTGAATGCATATTATTGATTTGACAATCTTTGTCATTTACATGCTGGTGATGTTGGGAGTGGGGTTCTACTTTCTTAAAAAAAATAAAAGTACAGATGATTATTATGTTGGAGGTCGAAGCATGGGCTCCTGGCATGTTGGGCTCTCCGTTGTGGCTACTGATGTAGGTGGTGGATTTTCCATCGGTCTTGGTGGTTTAGGATTTACGATGGGGATATCAGGATCATGGATGCTCTTTACTGGTTTGATAGGTGCTTGGTTAGCTGCGGTATTTTTAATTCCAACCATCAGTAAGCTATCTAAGGAAATCAATCTGCTCACGTTTCCTCAGGTGTTTGGCCATTTTTATGATAAAAAAGTGGCACTACTTGCTGGTATTATATCAGCCATAGGCTATGTAGGTTTTACAAGCTCTCAAATATTGGCTGGTGCCAAGTTAGCCTCTGCTTCCTTTGTAAACCTTGACATCAACAGTGCTTTGATAATAATGGGCGTAATAGCCATTGTATATACCGTTATGGGAGGTATGAAAGCAGTCATCTACACTGACACTATTCAGTGGATCATCCTTATGAGCGGGCTTATCTTTATAGGAATTCCTATGGGTTACATGGCCATTGGAGGCTTGGATGCCATCAGGGAGACATTAGGAAGTGAGTTTTTGGCTTTTAACAATATTGGTTGGCAAACATTTGTCAATTGGGGTATTACCATTATCCCGATCTGGTTTGTTGGTATGACATTATACCAGCGCATTTATTCTTGCAGGGATGAGAAACAGGCAAAGAAAGCCTGGTTTATAGCTGGCTTGTTTGAGTGGCCCATTATGGCGCTCATGGGAGTGATGCTTGGTCTTTTTTCCCGTGTAGCAGCAGAGCAAGGTATGTTTGCAAGTCTTGGCTATGGTGATGTCTCAACTTTAGATGCTGAACTAGGCCTACCACTACTCTTAAGATCAATATTGCCTGTTGGATTAATGGGCTTGATGATGTCTGCTTATTTTTCCGCAATAATGTCTACGGCAGATAGCTGCCTTATGGCGGCTTCTGGTAACCTGCTCACAGATGTTTTTGGCAAATGGCTGCATATCAATCAATCGGATAGTAAAGTGCTACGGTCTAGCCAGTGGCTTACTTTAATTATTGGAGTTTTAGCATTGGTCTTGGCGTTATTCATGACCGATGTGCTTGAATTGATGTTGTACTCCTATGCTTTTATGGTTTCAGGCCTGTTTATTCCCATAATTGCCGCTCTGTTTTGGAATGGCAGAAATGGCAATGCTGCCTTTGCTTCCATGCTTGTTGGCGGAAGCACAACTTTAATCTTAATTTTAAGTGGAGCGACCTTGCCATTTGGGCTAGACGCCAACATCTACGGCATACTTGGTTCGCTTATCACTTACATAATTGTAAATAGATTCGTATCTTTTAATAAATAAACTATGAACGATATAAAAACTAAAATCGAATATACTATTCTTAAACCTGCTCAAACTGTCGGGATGATAGAAAGAGATGAGATAGCCTCGTTTCTTGAAGTTCATTTAGATGAGTATGGTGATGAGAAAGCTGATATTGCTAAATGCATTGATTATGCATTGAACTCAGGTGTTACTCCAGGTGGGTTTATTGTTACAGCCAGAGACAGTGGTAAAATCGTTGGTGCTGTAATTGTGAACAGAACAGGCATGAAAGGCTTTATCCCTGAAAACATTCTTGTATATATTGCCATGCACAGCGGTTACAGAGGGCAGGGCATTGGTAAATCACTTATGCTTAAAGCTATTGAACATGCGGATGGCGACATTGCATTACATGTTGAGCCTAATAATCCTGCTAAGTTGCTTTATGAAAAGCTCGGGTTTACTAACAAGTACCTGGAAATGCGTCTTAAAAAGTAGACATTGGAGACAATAGATATCGAACCTTTGGTGGCACTGAGGCATCAGCTGCATCAACATCCTGAATTATCAGGTCAGGAAACAAAAACTGCAGCTGCTATCATCAATTTTTTAAAGGTTTATCATCCTGACCAAATTGTGGACGGTTTGGGAGGTGATGGTGTGCTTGCTATTTATAATGGCAGTCAGCCAGGCACAACAGTTATGGTTCGTTGTGAGCTGGATGCTTTACCCATTCAGGAAATAAACAATGACCTTTCTTATAAATCATCAATTAATGGTGTAAGTCACAAGTGCGGGCACGATGGTCATATGGCTATGGTTGCAGGTCTTGCTGATCTTCTTAATAAAAACAAACCTGCTAAAGGAAGAGTCATTTTGCTGTTTCAACCAGCAGAAGAAACAGGTGAGGGTGCTCAGCGCATATTAGACGACCCTAAATTCGAAGACTTTCAACCAGACTATATTTTTGCCCTTCATAACTTGCCAGGCTATAAGACCAATCAAATTTTAATTAAAGAGGATGTTTTTGCAGCTGCATCCAAAGGATTAATTGTTAACCTTGAAGGGAAGACATCGCATGCTGCAGAACCTCAAAATGGTATTTCTCCAGCTAAAGCGCTTACAGGAATAGTCAACCAATGGAGTAGTATCAATAATGATAATCTGCCACTGAAAACTTTTGGGATAACAACGGTTGTACATGCTCAGCTAGGAGAGCGAGCTTTTGGTGTGTCTCCCGGTAAGGCTCATGTTATGGCAACACTTAGGACTTACGATGATGAAGATTTGCAATTGATGACGCAGCGGGCCTTGGATGTTGCCAGTAATGAAGCGGAAGAATTGAAGCTTGTTATTAATCATTCAGAAACTGAAGTTTTTTCTGCAACCATTAATGAGGCAAGTTGTGTTGAATATATAAAAGAGGCCGTCAAATATCATAATTTTGAATATGTTATGATGGATGACCCTTTTAGATGGAGTGAAGATTTTGGGTTGTTTACTCAAAAATATAAAGGGGCAATGTTTGGTTTAGGAATTGGTGAAAACCAGCCTGACCTTCACAATCCTGATTATGATTTTCCTGATGAGGTAATACCTACAGGTGTTAAAATGTTTTATTCTATTATTAATCAAATACTAAACAATTGACTAGTAGTCCTTCAAAAATATACCTCAGCCAATCTTCATTAGCCAATAATTTAGACTTTATTAGGCAGCAACTTGGTGATGAGGTTATGCTTTCGTCAGTGGTCAAAGGTAATGCTTATGGTCATGGAATAGCGCAGTTTGTGCCGATGGCAGAGCAGTGTGGTATTCGTCACTTTTCTGTTTTTTGTGCAGATGAGGCACATCAGGTGAAAGAGGTGAGCCAAGAAAAAAGTGATATCATGATAATGGGTGATATTGCTAATGAAGACCTTACCTGGGCTATCGAAAATGGGATTGAGTTTTTTGTTTTTGAATTTGACAGGCTGATTGAGGCAGTTGAGGCTGCAAAGTCATTGGGTATTAAAGCTAAAGTTCATATCGAAGTAGAGACAGGGCTTAACAGAACAGGCTTTGACAAGGACAGTCTTCCCGAATTAGCTAAAGTAATTATTAATAATGTAGAGCACCTGTCTTTGGAAGGTATTTGCACTCATTTGGCCGGTGCCGAGAGTATAGCCAATCATGTGCGGATAAAGAAGCAGTTGAGTATTTTTAATCAAACAGTAAAATGGCTTAACAAAAAGGGAATTATCCCTAAAAGGAAGCATACCGCATGTTCTGCAGCAGCCATGACTTACCCTAAGACAAGAATGGATATGGTGAGAATAGGTATCTTGCAATATGGATTTTGGCCAGGCCCCGAGACTTTTATCCATTTTCTGGGCAAACGGAATGCTGAAAACAAACAAGACCCTTTGAAAAGGGTTATTAAATGGAAGAGTGCTGTAATGAGTACTAAAAATATTTCAAGAGGTGAATTCATAGGATATGGCAATAGTTATTTAGCACATCAGGATATGCGGGTTGCTACAGTGCCAGTGGGCTATTCCCATGGTTATAGCCGCGTGTTAAGTAATCAGGGCAGGGCGTTGATAAATAATACCCGGGTAGGGGTTATTGGCCTTGTTAACATGAACATGATGATGCTCGATGTTACAGAAGTTGACGTTTCAAAAGGAGATGAGGTTATTCTTATCGGTGGAGACAATGGGATTGAGATCTCTGTTGCTTCCTTTGGTGAACTGAGTAATCAGCTAAACTATGAATTATTGACACGATTACCGTACCGGATTCCAAGAATTATAACAAAGTAAAATGGCGTTTTTAGAATTATATAGATCAAGACTTCAACACAATCATAAGTTTTTAGAAAAGCTCTTTAATCAGCGGGGAATTGAATGGGGAGTGGTGACAAAGCTACTCTGTGGCAATAAAAGCTATATTAAAGAAGTACTCAACTTGGGCATTACGGAGATCCATGATTCAAGGATTAGCAATTTGAAGACTGTTAAAAGTATCAACCCAGATATACAGACTGTTTACATTAAACCTCCGGCCAAACGAAGCATACCTAAGATTGTTAGGTTCGCAGATGTTAGTTTTAATAGTGAGTATACTACTATAAAAATGCTTTCTGATGAGGCTGTAAAGCAAAAGAAGCTTCATAAAATCATTATAATGATTGAAATGGGTGATTTGCGGGAAGGTGTTGTTGGCGAGAATGTTATCGAGTTTTATAGCAGTGTTTTTAAATTGCCCGGAATTAAAATTGTTGGACTTGGTACCAATTTAAATTGCCTTCATGGAGTTATGCCATCGCAGGACAAACTGATTCAGTTGAGCCTGTATAAGCAGCTGATTGAAGTGAAGTTTGACAGAAAGATTCCCTGGGTATCAGGAGGTACTTCTGTGACTATTCCATTGTTGCTTAAAAATATGCGCCCAATGGGGATCAATCATTTTAGGGTAGGTGAGATCCTCTATTTTGGGTTAAACTTATTCACAATGAAAACAGTCAAAGGCATGAAGGATGATGTTTTTAAACTTCATGCTGAGATAATTGAGCTGAGTGAAAAACCAAAAGTGCCAATTGGAGAGCTTGCTGAGAATCCTTCTGGAGAAGTAACACAAATCAATGAATCTGACTATGGGAAAACCAGCTACCGGGCTATCATAGATATTGGCCTTCTGGACATTTCTCCGGAATTCCTGATACCTGACGATAAGAAAATTGAGATATCAGGAGCCAGCAGTGATATGCTTATTATCGATTTAGGAAGGACAAGAAGAAATTACAAGGTCGGGGATCTTGTGTCTTTTAAACTTAGGTACATGGGCGCACTGAGCATTCTTAACTCAAACTATATAGAGAAGAAGGTTGTTTAAAGGCCTTTTATATTTAAAATCAGGTTTGCATCTGGTGAATTCTTCAGCCACTTTTCCTTTTCACTAGGTTTGGCAACACCCGGATAGTCTCCTGAATAGTCCCCAATTTCATGAATAATCTGGAAATGCAGATGTGGTGGCCAGTGAACATTCTCTTCATAAGTTCCGAAATTGGCAATGTGGTCACCCTTTTTCAACTTCTTGCCTACGAACAGGTCATTAAGACATTCAGTATTTAAATGTCCATAAAGGGTGTAAAACTTAACATTTTCCAGTTGGTGCCCGAGTATAATGGTCGGGCCATAATCACCATGCTGATTGTTATTGGCAAAGCTATGGACTGTGCCATCTAGTGGCGTGTAGACCGCAGTACCCACTGCGGCCCATACATCTATACCTAAATGTATCGATCTGCTTTCCTCACCACCAAAGACTTCGCTTCTGGAGTAGATAAACCTATCCTCACCATAGCCTCCAACCCCAACACTACATGAGTTATCATATAAAGTGTTAAAGACATAATCAGTAAAAGCCTGCTCATTGTTAAGGTCGATATTCAAAAGAGCAGAATTGTTTGAGGTGAAATCGAAAATATGAAAAGGCTCCTTCTCAAAATTGAAATGTGTAACAGAAGTGAACTGATGCCTATTTTGAAGAAGAACTTGCTCTAGTGAACTCATTAATTGCAGTTTGATATCCCGGCACCAAAGGAAAGAAATAAAAAATAATTTGAACAAGAGTAGGGGTAAAATATGATTGGTGGGTTATGGTATTGTAAACAACTTAAGTGAAATACCGAAACCAAAATTTAGAATTTAAAAGAAATTAAATATTACTACTATGGAGACTTTGAAATTAAAATTGAGAACAATTAATCAGTTAGTGTTGGCAGTATTAATGACTGCTGTGCTTGTGGCTTGTGGTGAAGAAGACATGACCGAAAATCAGTCTGAGGCTGCGGAGATTGTATCTGCAGAAGCTGAAATGGATGCTGTTTTTGAAGATGTGGATGACATTTCCTCAGTTTCTTTGGAATCCGCTGATGCAAACTCAGGAGACCGTATTGCAGAAGGTGATATAGAAGATGACAGGATTTGTGAAGGTGTATTTTCTTATGAAGGAACGCGTGAAGAAGGTACCATCACGCTTGACTTTGGTGATGGCTGTATTGATGCTAATGGAAATGTTAGAAAAGGAAAGATATTTATATCCCATGTCGGAAGTTTCTTTTTGCCAGGAAGTACAACTACATTGACTTTTGAAGATTATTCAATCAATGATATTCAAGTAGAAGGCAAACGTACTGTCACTAATATCACAGAAGATGACCGTGATACCTTATCATTCAGTGTGATGCTGGAAGGAGGTAAAGTCACTTGGCCAGATGGTACTTTCGCTACAAGGGAAGTTGATCATGTTAGGGTATGGGAGAGAGCTTTAAACCCTATTAACGATAGAATACTTGTTTCAGGAACTGCATCAGGCACTACAAGAAGAGGTGTAACTTATGCGAGTGCTATTGCTGAGGACCTGGTTTTTGTGAAAAACTGTAGAAGAAGTAGGAGAGCTGGGCTGCCTGTTGATGGTGTGAACGTAATAACAACCAGCAACAAGGTTATTACGCTTGACTTTGGGGATGGGGAATGTGATAATGAAGTTACAATTACTGTGGACGGAGTTGAAGAAGATGTGACACTGGGTTAATAAATAAAGACAGCAGTTTTTTTGAAGCCATCTCAACATAACGGGATGGCTTCTTTTTGTTTAAGCATATTTCTTACATCTTAATATGGGAAACAGCTGTTATTATTTCCCAAAACAGGAATTAAAAAATTTTGAATATTACCTAAAACGATGATTTTAAGCTGTTTAACCAAAAAATATTCATTGGCATAGTTTTTATTTATGGTAGATTATATTACATTAGAAACACCAACTATGAATCGCATAACAGTCAATACAAAACTATACTATCTGCTAACCCATGCAGATGGTGAAGTCCACAAGAAGGAAGAGGAAATGGGCGACAAGATGATGTGGCACATGTCTATGAACAAAGATAAGTTCTATGCTGAGATTGATGAGTTAAGCAGGCATGATCGGGAGAAGATTTTTGATGACTGTATCAAGGAGTTAAAAACTTTTGATAAAAACGATCAAATCAACTGCCTTGCATGGATGTGTTTAATAGCCAATGCAGATGGCTTCATGGACAAGAGTGAGTGGGATTTGATTTATAGAATTTACCATAAGTATCTTTCCTTAAATCTTCCTGAAATAACTGCTCGCCAAAAGGAACTGCATAAGTTCATTCAGCAATATGCCAATATTCCAGATTCGTCCAAAAACGAACCCAGGGATCCAACAAAAGTTAAGGAGGTGTCAAAACCTACGAAAGTAGAAGTTAAAGTGGCTCAGGCTGTTGACAAACCAAAATTGTCTTTTCCGATGTAATCAGTTGAGTGATTTACCAAACCACTCTTTAATTACACCTTCAGCTGGTTTGTTTTGAGGAGTAAATTCTTTGCACGCAACACCACCTATATTTTCGTGATTAGTATGCCATTTCCAGACAAAACCACCTGCAAACCAATCTTCCTTCCAAAAAGTATCGAAAGTAGCATCAAAGGCATTGGCCTGGGCCTGATGGTTGACTGCTAAAGTATCCTGATCATATTTCCAGTGCCCGTCCGCTGTAAAATCTACACTTTGAAAGCCAAACTCTGTAAATAGTATCGGTTTGTTGTGTTTATCTGACAGCTTTTTCAATTGACTTTTGCTTTCAGCCCACTGCTCCTTTATCTGATCTTTCGAAGGTGTCTTTTCTTCACTGACAGGGAAGTATGCATCTATGCCGATGTAGTCAAGTTGATCCCAAAATGTGACATTCTCAAAATTGTCCCAGTTGGCAGCGTATGTAATTTTACCCTTATATGCCTTTTTTACCTCACTGATTAACCCTTTCCAATATTCGGGTCTTTGCACTACTGCCTTTCTGAATTCGGTGCCAATGCAAAAAAGCTCAGCATTTACTGAATCGGCTATTTTAGCATATGCTAAAATATATTTGGTGTAACTGGTTTCCCATAATTTCCATTTTTCTTCACTATCAGGCTGAAAATCACCTGGCCAGCCCTGCCCCCTGACCCATACATGTGGTTTCACCATTACACTCATGTTCATACTATGAGCCATTTCAATAGTCTTTGCAACGCCATACAGGCTTTCACCCCAATGTTGCCGGGTATGATGAAAGAATATTTCTCCTTCTTCCTCTCTGGTAAAAGCATAAGGTATAACGGCAATCCATCCAGTGTTCACAGCTCTTAGCGGCATTAGCTCGTCTGATGAAATCTCATTTCTTGGGGCTACAAAACTGACACCATTGATTTTGGTTTTAGCAAAAGGCTCTTTATTGAATGATAGTAAACCTATCACCAGAACTCCAAATAATATAATTGAGAGAAATACTTTTTTCATTGATTCTTTTTGTGGTTCCTTTTAAAGAACAATATTATAAAAGTAGGCAATAAAGTTAAATCAATGATCAATGCGAAAATAAGTGTAAGGCTGATGAGCAATCCCGTGAAAAATGTGCCTCCAAAAGAGGAGAGGATAAGGATCAGAAATCCTCCTGAAAGTATAATACTTGTCACTATTATGGCTTTACCTGTACTCAAGTAAGTTCTTTTCAGCGCATATAATAACGACTTTCCTTTATCCAGCTCCAGCTTTAGTTTGCTGGTAAAATGGATGGTGTCATCCACGGCAATACCAAAGGCAATGGTAAAAACTATTGAGGTAGATAGCTTAAGTGTAATTCCGAAAATACCCATAATTCCCGCTACCATCATCAGGGGAATAATATTAGGAATGAGCGTAATGAGGACCATACGCAATGACCTGAAAAGTAATCCGGCAATAAGCGCCACTACCGCAAAGGCAATAGCCAAACCTTTCATCATATTCTCGGCCAGATAGCCATTGTTTTTGTCAATTAAATTGGATGTACCTGTCAGGATGAAGTCAACGTCAGAAGTGTTTACTTCTTCGTCAATGTATGTTCTAAACGCCTCATTTCTCTTCAAGCTAATCGCACTACCTATATCATCGATCCAGCCTGACATACGCCCGGTCATTTCATTATCAGCCGTCAGTTTACCATCTAAATCACCTTTAATTTTCATGCGCTTCAGAGGGCGTTCAATAGCACGCCATTCAACTTTATTATCAGGCAAAGTGTATTCTTTTGCAGAGCCACCACTTACAGCTTGATTCAACGCCTTAAGTACACTATTTGAACTGGTGAGCCCACCAACATCATGTTCTGACTTAAGATAATCGCTGACCCTTTCTATTTCCCGTGCTATATCCGGACTAAATACTGTTTTGGAAGAGTCTTTAACCTCGACTGCAACTTCAAACGGCCTTGAACCACCCAGCTGCTGATCAAAGAAATTGAAGCTCACTTTTAAGGGATCATCATTGGGTAGATCCTCGATAAGGTAGGTATTGACCACTATCTGATTAATTCCATAAACAGAAATTAGCACCAATGCTGCACTTGATACTAAAACAGTAGTTCTGTTTTTCATTACCCCCAAAAAGCATCTGCTCAGTAATTTTACCCATGATGTTTTATGCGCCATCTTGATAGATATAGAGGGTGCCGGTAATAGCAACATACAGGCCGGCAGTAGGGTGAAGGTTACGACAAACGCTATGACAACGCCCAAGGCAGTATATAGCCCAAATTCCTGAATGGGTCTTATGCTCGCAGTATAAAGAGTTAAGAAACCTACAGCGGTGGTTAGTGATGTGAGAAAGGTAGCCATACCAACTTCCTTGGCGGCAATTTTTATTGACTCTATTTTACTATCTCCATTTCTTAAGTTCTCAATGTACTTAGTCATCAAATGAACAACATCAGACATCCCCACCACAAACATGATGGTAGGCAAAAGGCACATGAGTATATCCAACGATTTGTTGGTGACGGCCATGAAGCCCAAGATCCATATAGTAGAGACTGATACAATCAGCAAAGGAATGACAATGCCCCACCAGTTGCGGTAAGCAAGACCGAGGAATAGAATGACTAACACAACAGAGGCACTGATGAAAGTCATGAGCTCTTCCTGTATTTTGCCTATAAAGATTCCCTGAGCATAGGTTTTGCCAGCAATATGATATTGTTCAAATTCTGATTGCCCTAATAGGCTCTGAATTATGCCTAAAAACTGGTCTGTAGCTTCTTTATCTCTAAAGTTTATATGTCGAATGACCACGACTGTTGATTTTCCATTTTGAGAAATAAGGGAACCTATGTATTGTGGTTGTTTAAAGAGTCTTACACTATCGGCATTAAGCCTGTCAGGAGACTCAGGGTGAACCAAAGGGATATTGAAAATTCCGGCTTTAGAGATTATAGGCTGCTCTATATTGGTGATGGAAATAACAGATTCCACTTGTGGTACTTTCTCCAGGCTATCAGTTAGTTCTTTAATTTTTGTGAGCAGTTCCGATTTAAAAATACCTTGTTCATTTTTTATGCCTATAAGTAAGTAGTCATTATCATTTTCAAACTTGCTGCTGAACTCTTTATAAAATTCAAGTTCCGGATCATCAACTGGAAAGAAATCTTCAAATACATAATTGAACTTGAGACTTGGTAATTGACTTATAGATAGTCCTGTTATTAAAAGAATAAACAGGATGGTGCTGACAGCAAGTTTTTTGGTCATGAATGAAAGTTTCTAGTCAGCTAACAGTATTGATTTAATAAGTGTTTGATAAGTATTTTATCTGCTGCGACAAATTTCAAAATTTTGTCCGTGAATGATGCTTATTAATTTATATTTTTGAAGAACCACTACAAATACTACTCATATGAAGCAATATCTCGATTTGATGCAGGATATTTTGGACAATGGAGTTCAAAAAGGAGACAGAACAGGAACAGGTACCATCAGTGTTTTTGGAAGGCAGCTTAGGTTTGATCTTTCTAAGGGTTTCCCATTGGTTACTACCAAAAAGCTTCACATCAGATCAATTGTTTATGAGTTATTGTGGTTTTTGAATGGTGATACAAATATTAAATACCTAGAAGATAATGGTGTATCCATTTGGGATGAGTGGGCTGATGAAAATGGTGAATTAGGCCCTGTTTATGGGCACCAATGGCGTAGCTGGCCTACACCTTCTGGAGGAACTGTTGATCAAATAACCCAGGTGTTGAATCAGATTAAAAACAATCCAAATTCCAGAAGGCATATTGTTACCGCCTGGAACCCTTCAGAAGTAGATAAAATGGCTTTACCACCTTGCCATGCATTGTTCCAGTTTTATGTAGCCGATGGTAAATTGTCTTGTCAGTTATACCAACGTAGTGCGGATTACTTTTTAGGGGTGCCTTTTAACATTGCCTCTTATGCTTTCATGGTTCACATGTTTGCGCAGCAGTGTGATTTGGAACCTGGTGAGTTTGTGTGGACTGGTGGTGACGTACATTTATATAACAATCATATCGAACAGGCCAATACACAATTGGGCAGAGAGCCATTTGAGCTTCCGCAATTGGTTATAAAGAGAAAACCAGACAGCTTATTTGACTATAAGTTTGAGGATTTTGAAATTGTGAACTATCAGGCACATCCGACCATTAAAGCCCCAATAGCTGTTTAATATTTTCAAACAGAGAGTTTGATGTTGAGTAGGCGTTGTTATTGATAGCCTTTATAATTCCTATGCCTGCAACATTAGTGGTAAAGATGAAGTCTGCTGCTAGTAACTCGTCCTTTTGCGCTATTACTTCACTGAGTTGAATGCCCTTTAAGTTGATTGTGTTCATTATATGCTGACGCATAACCCCACCAACACAGCCGCACTCAAGACCTGCAGTGTATAATTGATTTTTCCTGATCCAAAAGATATTGCTTGATACGCATTCTGAAATGTTCCCATTAACATCCGTTAAAATTAGCTCATCCAGCTTTCTATTCTTTCGCTCAATAGCAGCCATGATATAGGGCAGGGCGCTAATGGTTTTAAGTGATGAGTAAGAATGAAAAGCTACTTTTACATTTTCAGAAAACGCTGCTTTTTCAATAATTCTAATGGTTGGCTGATCACAAGGTCTGGTGCTAATTAAAATTTCCACCTTTTCAGAGCCTGAATAATAGCCCTGCTGATCTTCACTACCTCGCCATACCAAAACCTTGATACGATTATACTCATTGGCTTCATTGGCTTCTATTACTTTGGTGATTTTTCTTTCAAAGTCGGCTATTGATAAGTCCAGGTTCAATGACAGTAATTTGGCACCATGCATCAACCTGTCATAATGTAATTTAAACAGGGGTATGGTGGCCTTATTGGTAATGATGGTTTCAAAAAGGCCATCTCCAAACTGTATGGCACGATTATTCACCTGAATGGCCAGATGATCTTCAATGAGTGTATCGTTAAACAGTGCTTTCAATGATTCTAAAATAGTAATAAAAATACCTTGGCATGGCATTTTTGAGTTTTACAATGAATATTAACCATTTATAATTAAAGCTTGTTCGAGTTGTAAAATTATAGCTAATATTGATACCGTAAAATAAGGGATAACTATGGCAGAAAAAAGCAGTGTATTTGATATGATAGGACCAATCATGATTGGCCCTTCTAGCTCGCATACTGCTGGTGTTGTACGTATCGCCCGAGCAGCTATTAGAGTGTTAGGTAGCAAACCTACAGAGGCTGTTATTACTTTCTACAATTCTTTTGCCCGGACTTATGAAGGCCATGGCAGCGATAGGGCCATAGTAGCAGGTTTGTTGGATTATAAAACAGATGACGATAGAATTAAGAACGCTTTTGATCATGCTGAAAAGGAGAACCTTCTCTACACTTTCAAATCTGTTGGCAATGCCTCAACCATGCACCCGAATACCATTAAGCTTAACCTGACCAATGGTGATAAAAAAGTAGAAGTGATAGGGCAAAGCAAAGGGGGTGGAGTGATTAACATTGCTGAAGTTGATGGTTTTGACGCTGACTTCTCTGCAAACCTTCACACATTGATTATAAAAGCAGCCGACACTAAAGGTAGTATTGCCAAAATTGCTAATATTCTAAATCATGATGATTGTAATATAGCTACCATGTCAGTTTCAAGAAAAGGAAAGAATGATGTGGCCTGTCTGGTGATTGAGATGGATTCTGGTCTCAGGCCCTTATCACTGGAATACCTTAAAAGCCTAAAGTGGGTAAATGAGGTGATCTACATCCCGGATATTGATTTATAAAATGATAAATAAACTATTGAATGAAGTATCTTAAATTATTGATATTCATATTGTTAAGTTCTTCTGCTGTGTTTGCACAAGAGGCCAAACAGTGGACATTGCAGGAATGTGTTGACTATGCAATAAAGAATAATATCTCAGTAAAACGCTCTAATCTTAATATAGATCAGAGTTTGTCAAATTTGAACCAGAGTAAGGCTGATTTGGCACCATCATTAAACGGTCGTGCCTCTCATGTTTACAATTTCGGGCAGAATGTTAACCCGGTTACAAACCTGATTACAGATTTGGACTCCAGAACCAATACTTTCGGCCTTTCTGCCAATGTTACGCTCTTTAACGGTTTTGCAAACTACAATACAATAAAGCAAAACAACTTTTTGCTTGAAGCGTCCATCACTGATTTGGAACAGGCCAAAAATGATATCGGATTGAATGTAGCTCAGGCATACTTGCAGGTTTTATTTAATCAGGAGTTGCTGGAATCAGCTACTATACAAGTGGCATCATCAGCCGAACAGGTAAGAAGGACTAAAGTACTTGTGCAGAATGGAGCATTGCCAATGGCTGACCAATTACAGGCCATAGCGCAGGAGGCCACTAACGAGTCACAGCTTATTGCCCGTAAAAACGATTTGAATTTGGCAAAACTTCAATTGATGCAATTGCTACAGCTTCCTTATGACCCTAACTTTTCAATTTTCATTCCCGAGCTATCGGTTGAGGAAGTTGTTCCCGTTACGGCCACCTCGGAAGAGATTTATCAACTTGCTTTTGAAACACAGCCCATAGTGAAAGCAGCAAAGTTGCGGATAAGGGCGAGTGAGCTCGGCCTTGAGGCTGCCAAAGGCAGCAGGCTCCCAACGATCACTGCTTTTGTAGGGGTAGATACACGATTTAATGATCAAAATACAGCCTTTGGGTTTAGTGAACAGTTAGATAATAACCTGGGCCAGAATCTGGGTTTCAATTTAAATGTGCCTATTTTCAACAACTTCAGGGTGCGTCAATCTGTGCAGGTGGCTAAAATCAACAAGACAAGAGCGGAGATTAATGATATCGAAGCGAAGAATACATTAAGACAGCAAGTTGAACAGGCATACCTGAATGTAGAAGCCGCATTGCAAACGTATAATGGTAATCAACGTCAGGTAGAATCTTTGGAATTAGCCTATGAGAATGTAAAAAAACAGCGTGAGCAGGGAGCGGTTAATATTACAGATTTTACAATTCTTGAAAATGATTACAACAGGGCTGTTTCTGATCTTATCAGGGCTAAATACGACTATATTTTCAAACTTAAAGTATTGGATTTTTATCAAGGGAAACCTCTAGAACTATAAAAAATGGCAAAGAAGAAGAAATCAAATAAGTGGTTATATTATGTAATAGGTGCATTCATCGTCCTGATCATCTTTGTGGTGATTGGCAGATCGGCAGGATGGATAGGTAAACCTAAACAAACTGAAGTAGAAGTGGCTTTAGCTAGGAAAGTTACCATTGTAGAGAAGGTAAGTGCTTCTGGTCAGGTTCAGCCTGTATTGGAAGTTAAGCTGAGTCCGGAGGTTTCTGGTGAGCTTATTGAGCTTAACGTGGAAGAAGGTGATGCCGTAGAAAAGGACTTTGTTTTAGCTAAAGTTAGGCCTGATAATTTTATAGCTGCGGTAGAACAGTCCAGGGCATCTTTAAATACACAAAGGGCAAACCTGGCTTCTTCAATAGCAAGTTTGTCAAGATCAAAAGCCACATTTACGCGAGCAGAGCAGGACTATAACCGTCAAAATAAACTGTGGGATGAAAAAGTGATCTCAGAAGCTGACTGGCAATTGGCTGTGCAGAATTATGAGGTAGCGAAGAATGATCTAAGGTCTGCTGAGGAATCTGTAGAGGCATCAAAATTTGTCGTAAAAAACAATGAGGCTCAATTATCACAGGCGCAGGAAAACTTAAGAAGGGCCACAGTAAAATCGCCAATGACAGGTACCGTTTCTAAACTTAACGTAGAGCAAGGAGAGACAGTATTGGGTACGCAGCAGTTTCAGGGTACAGAGATGATGCGTATTGCTGATTTGAACCAGATGGAAGTGCGTGTTAATGTTAATGAGAATGACATCATTAGAGTTGCTCTTGGTGATACTGTATTGATTGATGTGGACTCTTATAGTCACTTAGAGAAAGAATTTAAAGGTATTGTGACTTTGATTGCCAATACAGCAAATGACAAAGCTTCAGCTGATGCGGTAACTGAATTTGAGGTGAAGATTAAGATCCTTAACTCTTCTTATAAAGATTTGATTAAAGAAGGCAACAAATACCCTTTCAGACCGGGTATGACAGCCAGTGTGGAGATTATTACCGAGCGTAAGAACAATATTCTATCTGTACCATTGTCATCAGTTACTACCAGAAAACCTGGTGATGACAAGAAGTTTGGCAGAGGCGGTGATGGTGAAGAAGAGCAACCAAAGCAGGCCAATAATGCTCCAAAACCTGATGAAGAGGTTAAAGAAGTTGTATTTGTGAATGAAGCAGGTGTAGCTAAGATGCGTGAAGTTAAAACGGGTATCAGCGACTACGAAAACATTGAGATACTGGAAGGTATCAAAGAAGGTGAGGAGATTGTTTCAGGGCCATTCTTGGTAGTGTCTAAGCGACTTTCTGATGGTGATGCAGTAACATCTAAGAAAGAGAGAGGCAAAGAGGATGATAAGAAAGAAGAGGAAACTGAAGACGAATAGTTAGTCTTATAAAATGTTATATCTTAAAAAGGTTCAGGTGTTTTGCTTGGACCTTTTTTGTTTATTTTAATATTTTGGTTGCACAAAGGTAAAAGCATGGTTAAGGAAGATGACGGCATATTTAAATCAAATTCAATAGAATATTGGGATAGATTTTTTAATTACCTTTTAAGGTATTGGATGGCGCTAGCTAGCAATGTCGTTGGAATCATTATTAGTACATTTTCATTTCCACCTGCAGCGGCAGCATTTGTAATGATCCTTATAATTTTAATAATTAGAGGTTTTTACTGGAGTAGCGTTAGAATTACTAAGGTTTCAATTCAAGAAGAGAACTTAAGGATTGAGTATTATAAAAAAAATGTATTCCATATTATAGAATCATTAATAGATGGTGTTGAGATTAAACTTGTTCCTCTACATGTGCAAGATAATGTATATAAAATGAAGATTAAGTTAAACAACATCACAATTACTCAATTTCCTGATGATTATTGGTCAACTGAATTCATGGAAAAAATGGAAAATCTCCTCAGAATGAAAAAGAGTAAGTGTTAATATCTTAGCCCTGTTTCGTATCCTCACGAAACAAGCAATAGGATGGGTTTAATAATGACTTACATGAAAAGTTCATGAGGACACAAACCATCGCTTTGTGTAGCTGGAAACCCTTTAAGCTGAAGGGGATTTCTCCATCGTGCCTCGGTTCGAAAAGACGCCTAAATTTGAAAAGTTGATTTCTTAGGACGCAAATCAAGGAAGAAAATACTGTTCGTCACTTCGCTACGCAACGCAGTGGAGTGATAAGTCTCCTGAATCTGATAGGGATTTCTCCCTCATTCCTCAGTCGAAATGACGATAATAAAGAGCGTCATCATGCGTAAGCAGCAATCCCCTTAGTCCTTAAAGGGTTTCTCAAAGCAATTAACGCTATATACAGTTGTCACAAAACGTATTTCAGGAAGAGTTTCTATTGATTAATGATTACCCAAGGTCATAAATGGCACAGAATAACCAATTAATTTGTTAATTTGTTTAACAAAAAAGTATAGCAATGGATATTCAGTTAGAAAAGGCAAACCTTATTGAGAGATTACGTCAGGTTAAAGATGAATCGTTGATCAAGGCAATAAAAAACATGCTTGATTATTCAGCAAAAAAAGAGTCGATCGATCACCTATTAGAAGATTCTTTAGATCGAGGAATTGAACAGTCTAATGCAGGTTCAGGCCGTGCGCATAAGGAAGTTATGAAGGAAATGCGGGAGAAATTCAAAAAATGAGCTTGAAGATTTTCTGGACAAAAGAGTCAGAACTTACTTTTAATGATAATATTGATTATTTGGCAAAAGAATGGAATAACACAGCCATCAATAATTTCCTAGACCGTGTTGATGAAGTAGTTGCAAACATCTCTAAACATCCAAAATTATATCCACTACATAGAAAAAAGACAAACGTCCATAAATGTGTTGTTAATGATCATATTACCCTGTTTTACAGAGTAATCAATAAAGATAGAATTGACTTAATAACATTTTGGAATACTCATCAGAACCCGAATAATTTGAAGTCTTAGATAGTTGTGTCGTACTTTGCTACTTTCTTATATAAAAATCAATTGCAAAAAATCCTTATCATACTTTAGCCCTGTTTCGTGTCCTCACGAAACAAGCAATAGAATAACGACTTACATTAAAAGTTCATGAGGACACAAACCAAGGTATTAATTCAGGGTCAAAAAAGGATTACAGATCAAGCCTGCCTTTGTCGGCAGACAGACCAGAATCTTCTAAAACTAGTGCTTTCTAAAATAACCAATAAGCACTATATTGTACCATGTTCGGACTATTTAAAAGCAAGCCTCCCAAAAAGAAGATAGATTACCTCGTTTATCGCACAGAGGTTGCCAAATACAAAATGATGGTAGATGACATCAGGAAGAAGTTTACCTCTTCCAAAGACATTATTGTGGTGTGCTTTTTTAAGGATACCTATCAGCAGCTCCAAAAGCTCTTTGAAGTGTCGCGGGTTAACCAAGGAGACCATGATACCAGGTTCTCATTACTTATGCATGATGAAGGTAAATGGAAGACTTTTGGTATGGATTATACAATGATTCTTGGTGACATACACCCTATGGCCTCGGTAATGCAGGAGGTAGCAGATAGTCACAATGGGGAAGGCCCATTAACCTGTTACCTGTCCTTTGACAACGCCTTTTTTAATCTCTTTGGAGGTGAACGACTGGTTACTTTACTTGATAGGTTAGGGCTGGAGGAGTACGAACATATATCTCACACCATGGTAGATAAGTCTATTGAAAGTGCTCAGAAAAAAATCGAAGAAAAAGTAGAATTTCAAAAGCCTGCCAGCTCTATTGACGAGTGGATGCAACTGAACGTTAAGAAGTAAAAGCACTCCAATCGATTTTATATGCCTTTGGTATTTGATTGCACTGCTATAACTACTGTTTTTAATATCTAAAGAAAGTAGTATTTTAAGTATATGGGTGAAATTCAGATTTTAGAAAGTCCTAAAGCAAAGTGACTTAGCCCTGTTTCGTGTCCTCACGAAACAAACAATAGGATGGGTTTCATAACTACGTACATGAAAAATTCGTGAGGAAGCGAACTATAGAGTGGAGAAAAAATCTAATTAGTGGATTCTACTGTTATCGTATTTATCTTACCTGAAATCCAATGGTAAATTCAAATCCAAATTCATTTACTGTAAAGTATCCCTCACCGGTTTCATAATCTTTTTCGCTGGCTATGGTAGTTGGGTTCAGTTCCGTATAAAACATAACAGCATCCTGATTTTCTAAATTTAACTCATCCATAGGCTCATCATTGTCAATAAAAATGAATGACCAATCTTCATTCGTGAGTAAAGTTTGACTATCAGGTTCTAACTCACCGCCCACCGGAAAATCCTCAGCCACATAATCTTCACCCAGATCAAATAATGAAATAGAGGTATCAGTGACTTTGGCAAACCCAAATAGTACATCTGGGCCTGAATCATCATCCCATGGCTCTGAATTCGCATTTTCAAAATTTATTGAAACGATGCCAATAGCGACTGCATATCGTTGTCCCACAACCACAGAAGCAGTGGCTGTTTGGGAGATACCGCCAGATCCTGTCGCTGTTAAAACTATATCATAAGTACCTGTGGCAGCATAGGTATAGTTAGGGTTTTCAGCGGTTGAAGTTCCTCCATCACCAAAATTCCAGAGATAAGTGGCCGCATCAGTTGATGTATTGGTAAAAGTTATGGTCTCTCCAGCTTCTATTACCAACCTGTCTTGAGCGAATGACGGTACAGGAGTCGGCCCCGTAGGGTCATCATCTTTGTCGCAACTGAATAGAATTATACTTAAAAAAACGGGTAAAAGCTTGCCAGGTATTTTCATCAGAATAAAATTGAAATTCAATTTAAGGCTATTCTTTAAAAATCCTATCCCCCAAACTAAGTTATAAATTTATTCTGCCGATATTTTTCTAGTCCGGAATGGCTAACAAAGGTATTTCTGTATGATAGATTAGTTTTTTGCTATGGCTCTTGTTAAATAAAGAGTAGAAAAAGCCGTGCTTTCTGGGTATTAGGGCCAACATATCTATTTTCTTCTCCCTGATGTAGCTGTTTATACCTTCTTCCATGTCTTTATTGATGATGAAATGAAAGTGATGCGTAATGTTTTTAAAATGCTGATTTACACTTTTAGCCTCTGCTATTTCCTCTTCAGTAATAATTTCTTTATCGCTAATATGTACCAGGTGAATATTGCTTCTGAAGATTCTGTTAAAAAATTTTAGCACGTCAACTGTACTGCTGTTTAATGCTTTGTAGTCGGTAGCCAAAGCTATATCCTGAATAGCCCTATAGCTCGCATTTTGAGGTATAACCAATACGGGATGTTTGGAATTTTTGGTAATTACATGAGTATTAGTACCCAATACAATCTCATTAATACCATGTGCCCCTTTGGTGCCCATCACAATGAGGTCAATGGATAATTCGTCAGCCATAGTAGCAACAGCATCTTCTATAAGGGCATTTTTATGCACATAGTAGTGAGGGACTTCTTTAAGTTCAGGTAGTTTATTGATCTGATTAGTAAATTCCAGTTCAACTTCATGCTCCTGTTCTTCAATCAGGTCTTCTGCAATAGCAGAAATGGTCATTTCTCCATAAGTAACAGGCAACTTATAGGCATTTAACAAAATTAAGTCCGTTGCATTAATATCTTTTGCAAGGCGTGCGGCATAGCGTATAGCATTTTCGGCACACTCTGAAAAATCTGTGGGTACTAATATGCGCTTGATCATGACGGTGAAAGTTTAGTAAGAGTTCCCCCGCCAAGGGGGGAACTCTTTAAAGTGTTAATGAACAGCAATAGCCTTTTTAGTCAATTTGGCTACTTCTGGTTTTTTAGGAAGATCGAGCTTTAGAATACCATCCTTGTAAGAAGCTTCAATTTTATCTACTTCTACAGATTCAGGTAAAATAAAGGCTCTTGAGAATGAATTATAGCTGAATTCCTTTCTGGTGTAGTTTTCGTTAACTTCTTCTTTCTCATCTTTCTTTTCAGAACTGATGGTCAGTTTGTTGTTAACAATATCAACTTTAAAGTCATCCCTTTTCATGCCGGGGGCGGCCAGTTCAATTTTGAACTCTTTGTCATCTTCAATAACATTGGCAGATGGCATTTTTGTCCATCCATTTGCCCAGTCAAGGTTCATCATACGATTGTCCTCGAAGAAGTCATTGAACAGGGTGCTTACGCCCTGAAATACCGATGGTTTTTCTAATGATTTCATATTAACCTCCTGATTTAAAAGTTGTTAATTATAACTTAAATATCATCTATACCTTTCATGATTCACATGACCCTAATCATGCTTCTGGGTGAGAATTATCAGCGTATCGATACAAAATATTGGGTAATATCACCTCATAAAAATTACCTGAGTAAGGTCATTTTGTGGGATGAGTTGTGTCATGACAATAGTCTCGGATGAAGTATAATTTTATCGAAAAAAGTAATTATGAATACACCAAGTCAGTTAAAAATACATCATGAGCATCAAAAATGGGATTCTGATATTAACATGTGGCACCATGATATGAAAATGTGGCTGGATGAATTAAAATCCCTTAGAGATGCATTGCTGCATGTAGAAGTATTTGTTGATAATCATGAAGACATGTTGAATAATCACATCAGGGAGTTTACCACTCATGGCAATGAACTAAAGATGCATGAGCGTTTTATGGGACTATCAGATAATATTTTAAAGTTAAGGCACCTTGAAGAGAGCTACAGGCATGAGCAGTTGATTGAAAACCATAACAGGCTAAAAATTTATCAGCACACACTAATGATTTTAACCAAAGAGTTTAAGGAAAGGCTCGAGCGCATGCTGGAGTCCAGTTCTGAAGTAAACGAGTAAAGCTTATTCAATAATGTACGATGCCTTCGGATCGATGAAATTGATAATAATCAATTTTAATCGTGACGGCCATCACAAGACATTATAGGTGATAGGACTACTTTTAAACTAGAAATTTAAATAACAAAGCCATGTTACTATTAAAAATAAAAAACAGCCTTTTTCATCGGTTTGGCAATCGTTACGGATCCTTATTTGATGGCAACCACTTTCTGGGTCGAAATTCATTTGACGATAATTGGCTAACAAAGGATAAACCTAAGGCCAAAAGGAAGTTAAGGAAAGCAAAGCCTGAGGACAAGTGAATATTTTAACTGCTACCGGATGAAAGTTTTAATTCCTACAGATTTAACGGGCAATTCTGATGCAACTATTGCAATGGCCTTTGACATTACTGCACACCTGTGCGAAAGCATCACTTTTCTTCACCTTATGAATCTGCCACAGTATTTTATGCAGCTGACAGATGCCGAAAGAAAAACCCAGCACCCAGAGGTGAATGTTGATTTTGAGGAAGCGACCCATAAGCTGAAAGCACTGGTTGAAGAAAGCGCTGAAAAGGGGATTGAAGCTAATTTCTTTATTGGCAGCGTAAAGGATAAGGAAGATATTGCTAACCTGGCCAATGACAAGTTTTACAACTTGATTATAATGAGTTCTTTGTTTGTAGATGGTAATAAAAACAGGCCTTCCGGATATTGGATGAGGGAAGTGATCAGGCATACATCAGTTCCGGTGCTCGCTGTAAAAAATGTAGTCAAAAATCAGATACAAAACGTGGCTCTACTTTCTGATTTTAATAACGAATACCTTACTAATAAGGACTGGATCAATGACTTTGTAATTAAAATGAATGCAAAATTGCATTTGTGCTGCATCAATACACCTTCTATGTTTTTCGATTATAGAACAATGAAAAGTCGAATGGATAATTTTAAAAGGGCATTTGAATTTGATACTACAGAGGTTATTTATAACGATTACCAATTTGATACTGGTGTGAAACACCTTTCTGAGGATTTAAACCTTGATATGATTATTATGAATACTCATGGCCGAAAGGGAATGGATCATTTTGGCAGGGGAGGCATCACAGAACAAATAGTAGAAAGACTGGATACACCAATTTTGTGCTTACCGCTCTTAGATGTGAGCCAAACGATTAATGTGTGATCAGTTCAATCTTTCAAGCCAAATTTATAGACTGTTTTACTGTAAAAACGGCCGTCTTTTTTGAGTGTAGTGCTGGGGAAGCCTGGTTGGTTCGGAGAATCAGGGTAGTGCTGGGTTTCCAAACACAAAGCTTGGTGCTGCTGGAATGGTGCCACTAAATGATTGCCAGTATAGAGCTGAACACCAGGTTCCGTGGAAAATACCTGCATGCTAATGCCTGTTGCTTTAGAACTCACTTGAGCCATTTTCTTAAATTCTGAACTTTCAAATGCATAGCAATGATCAAAACCGATAGCTGAATTATCAGAGCTTTTATAGTCTTCAATCGCTTTTCCTAAGTTTCTCTTGCGCAGAAAGTCAAAAGGAGTATCTGACACATCTTGCAGCACTCCAGTCGGAATTTGATCTGCATTTACAGCAACCAGTTTGTCTGTTTCAATTTGGATGTCATGATCTGCAATGGTATTATCCATAGACCCTGATAAATTGAAGTAGCTGTGGTTGGTCAGGTTGATAACAGTTTCCTGATCAGTGGTGGCACTATATTCAATCAGCAACTCACTGGCATCTGTTAATTCGTATGTTACTGTCACATCCAAATTGCCAGGATATCCTTCTTCCATATGTTTACTGGCATATTCAAGCATCAATTTATTGTCTGCAACTTTAGTGACTTGCCAATAGACTTTATCAAATCCCTTTTCACCACCATGCAGATGGTTCTTGCCATTATTAATGGCCAATTGATAGGCCTTTCCGTCAATGGTTAATTTCCCTTCAGCAATTCTGTTGGCAAACCTTCCTGCAATACAACCCAGGAAAAAACTATCAGTTAGGTAATCGGAAATATCTGTATAACCTAAAACCACATTGGTCAATTGACCTTTTTTATCTGATACCAGCAATTCTGTGATAATTCCACCCAGATTAATTGCCTTCAATACCATCTGCTGGTTAGCTATTTCGAAGGTTTGTAAAGAGGACATATAGTACTAATATATTTAAAAACCAGTTCGAATTAAACCAGTTGCCTTAATATTTGTCCTACACCATCTTCCTCATTACTGGCGGTGGTGTAGTTGGCAATTTTCTTAATTTCTTCATGGGCATTTTCCATGGCGTAGCTGTACTTACCAAGTGCCATCATTTCTATATCGTTCATAAAATCACCAAATACCATGGTTTGATCATAGCCGATGTTTAGCAACTTTTGCAGTTTACCTAGTGCTACGCCTTTATTGGCTTCTTTGTGAGAAAGATCCAGCCAGCGATCTCCGGAAACTTTAACCTGCAGGGTTCCTTCCAAATGCTTGAAATGCGGATAGCTGTTCTTTTCTGAGCCCACAAAGTCACAAATGGCAATCTTAAGAAAATCATCGTCTTTTACGTCTAACAGGTTTTTTACAATCTTTCTCCGGCTATAATACTGGGTCATTTGCTTTATAAAATCTGGTGCCTCCTCATCTACATAAGCATAGTTTTTGCCGCATAAAATAGGGTAGGAGTCTTTTATTTTCCGGGCGATCTCTATTTGCTCAAAGACTACTTCAGGAGCCATCGCCTGCACATGCAAGTCCTGCCCCTTATGCACCATGTAGCTGCCATTATCTCCAATAAAATACATATCGTCATGCAAGTCTGGAAATACCTCAAGCAGGTTGTAATATTGTCTGCCACTGGCGGCTACGAAATGAATACCTTTCGCTTTGAGCTTCTCGAATATTTGATAAAAATCGACACTTAATTGATGCTTACTGTTTAGTAATGTGCCATCCATGTCAGAGACTACTAGCTTAACCTGATTAAAATCCATGTATTGTATAAAGTGTTTTAATTATGTTTTATTTGACTGTGAAAGCTCTTTATATAGCTGGCAGGGTTTTGTCCTACTATTTTTTTGAACTGACTATTGAAATATGTTGCACTTTGAAACCCAACCTGATAGGCAATTTCGCCCACAGCCAGGTTCTTTTCAATTAACAAGTCGCAAGCTTGGGATATTCTATATTGATTTAAAAATAAACTAAAGGTTTTGTTTGTCGCCCTTTTAAAAAACCTGCAGAAAGAAGGTACTGTCATGTTAACAATATCGGCCATCTCATCAATGGTTATGGACTTCTGATAGTTATCACTCACATGATCGTATATGGCATTGATCCTTTCCTGATCATAAGGGTTAGGAAGGGTAGGCTTATGAAAGGTACTTAACGTTTTAAGGTCTTCAGTTTGAGATAGGTTTTGCAAGACATGAAGCAAGGTTAAGAGTCTTTCAAAACCTCGTTTCTCTGATATACCGTTGATAGCATCAAACAACTGGTCTTTTACATCATGCCCAAATGTCAAACCATGCTGAGCCTTGTTTAGAAGTTGATTAATGCTTTTAAATTCTGTTTTATCAAACAATTCTGTGCCCAGGAATTCGCGTTTAAACTGAATGACAATTTCCTTATTGTCAGCATAAATGGCGTTGCTGAAAGAAGCATGAGGAACATAGGCTCCAAGAAGGATGAGGTCACCGTCAGAATAATGGGTGATGCTGTTGCCAACATGACGTTTGCCATGGCCGTTTTTTATCAGTACAAGCTCAATTTCAGGGTGAACATGCCAATTAGAAATGTGGCAGGCAGAGTTATTATCAAAAACTTGTACAGTGAATGAACTTCCAAAACTTGGGTCTATTTTTTCAAATACTGGCTTCAATCTTTCAACTATTTAATTGTTGTGCTATTTTAACGTTATTAATGTAAAAATTAACATTCAGGGTAATATAGTTAAATAATGTGATAATGTAGCATAATGGGTATATTGTACGTGCGGCTAACTTTGCCTCATGATTAAAAAACTAAAACTCTACATCAGCAATCCTAAGCACATGGCAGTGGGACTATGCTTTTTATTGTTGAGTACTTTATTTGCCTTATGGATCACCAGAATACCAGAAGTAAAGGAGGTCTTGGGACTATCTGAAGGCGACCTTGGTTCGGCCCTGTTTTTTACGCCTCTGGGAGCTATCATATCAATGCTGTTAAGCTCTAACCTGATAAAGTGGAAAGGTGAGGGGAAATCAACGGTTTTAGCATTAATATTTTTTGGTGTCACTATGGTTACACCTCTGTTTGCCTATGATTTCATTACACTTTGTGTGGCCTTGTTTTTAGTTGGGTTTTCAATGGGTTGGGTCGATATTTCTATGAATGCAGTAGCCAACACCATAGAAAAGGAAGATGGTGTTAAAATAATGAGTACCAGTCATGGGTTTTTCAGTTTAGGTGGAATAATAGGAGGCACCATCGGAGGCATATTGGCTGGTCTGGAATCTGATGGTATGATACAAATGATTGCGGCATTTGTAGTGCTAGTGATTATAGTTTTGCTGGTAATTAGTCCGAAGATCAGACATATAAATGATGACTCCAACAAGGAGGGGCATGTTATCTTTTCATTTCCGGGCAAATCACTTATAGGTTTAGCCGTTATCGCTTTTTGTATTATGCTTGGTGAAGGCGCTATTACCGACTGGAGTACTGTTTATTTAAGCAACAACCTTAGCTCAGGCCCTGCATTGGCGGGTTTTGGGTTTGCTGCTTTTTCCGCCACAATGACTATTGGCAGGTTTAACGGAGACTATATGATAGAAAAGTTTACTAGTGGTACCGTTGTAAAGGCTGGTTTGGTTATGGCTTTTGCAGGACTTCTTTTACTGTTTGCCAAGAGCATTGCTTTAGCACTACTCGGCTTCGCAATGATTGGTTTTGGGTACAGTACTGTTATTCCTATTTTATTCACGCAAGCCTCAAAGAAAGAAGATGTTTCACCCGCCAGAGGATTAGCTTCAGTAGCTACTTTGGGTTATTTCGGTTTTCTATTAGGCCCTGTAATTATTGGCTGGAGTGCCGAGATTATCGGACTAACCCTCAGCTTTGGCATTTTAGCAGCACTTACATTAGTGGCTTTTATGGTGGTGATAAGAAAGGCCGCTGTTTAGTTGATGCTAACAATTAGTTTAAGCAATTCAGACCACCTATTGAGTATAAATTCAAAAATCTATTAGATTAGCTTGATAATAAAATATAAAGCCCCCTTTGGTCTAGGTGTTACCTGTAAGCAGAAAAACTATACCCTTGAAAAAAATCGGACAGTTATTCAAACCAACTGCAGAAAAGAGTTTATTTTCCAATAATTTTTATTCGATGTTCTTTTCCCCAATCAGTTAAATTATTAATAATAGTTTGCAACGTCTTTCCGTGTTCGGTAAGCTGATATTGAACAGTTATAGGATGTGTTTCTAAAACAGTTCGTTTTATTAACTGATTTATTTCAAGTTCCTTCAACTCTTTACTCAACATTTTATTGGAAATACCATTAATATCATTTAAAATATCAGAAAATCTTCTTTTGCTATAATAACAAATAGACGATATAATCTGTATTTTCCATTTTCCACGTAGCACGTCCATTGCATCTTGAATTGCCATCATTTCTTTTTTGTGTTCGCCCTGATTAAATTCTTTACACTCCATAATAAGTTACTTTGTTACCTAAAAGTTACTGTTACTTTTTGTTACAAAGTAACTAAAATAAATTATTGCTTTCTAACTTCGAACCGCAAACATTAAATAATATCAAAATGAATTTAACAAATAAGAACGTAGTTATCACAGGCGGTAGTAATGGAATTGGTTTAGCAACAGCAAAAGCATTTATAAATGCAGGTGCAAGTGTTTGGATAACAGGTAGAAATACAGACAATCTAGGAAACGCATCAACACAAATTAACAATCCGAAATTGAAAACCATAGTATCTGACACTTCAAATTTGGCAGGTATTGAGTTTTTAGAAAAAGCAATTGCTAAAAATGGCGAAAAGTTGGACATTTTATTCGTGAATGCAGGGATCGCCAAATTTTCACCTATTGCACAAGCGACAGAAGCTGATTTTGATGCACAATTCAATACCAATGTAAAAGGTGCTTATTTTACATTGCAAAAATTACTTCCACATTTGGCAGATGGCGCTACAGTATTGTTTACTTCATCAACCAATGCAAGTTCTTCTTCGCTAGGATCCAGCATATATTCTGCAACTAAAGGGGCGTTAAACAAAATTGCCCAAATTGCATCAAATGAATTGGCTGAAAGAAAAATTAGAGTGAATATCGTTAGTCCTGGGCCAACTGAAACACCTGGATTAGAAAATGCCATACCACAAGGAGCGAAAGAATATTTAGCTTCCATTACTGCTCTGCAGCGATTGGGGGACCCTGATGAAATAGCCAAAGTAGTCTTGTTCTTGGCTTCTGACAATGCTAGTTTTATTACTGGAACAGAGATAAAAGTTGATGGTGGACTTCTCAATTTTGCTATGAAATAAATATCGTCTTTTGAGATCTTGGAAATCATGGAAGATTTATTATTACGAATAGCACAAGACAACAGAGACCTTTCCTAGGCTAGAGTCCCGGTAGTCTGGGCTCATTTCATTACGATGAGTATTTCATCTATATGGTTGACCCAAACCTTATATTCAAACCAAAATTGGAACAATTGAATTAAAATAAATCAATGTAAATAACAGATAAAAACAATTTTATGAAAATAGATAAAACAAAAATTATGCTTGCAGTATTGACTATTGCATTGTGCTTAACCGCTTGCAAACAGGGTGGTAATAAAAGAACTAATCCAAATGAAAAGCTTAGTGCAGAAAGTTCTAGAGATAATCTAAAGGATTTTTACCTTAAATATGTTGAAGCTGCCAATTCACGTGATTTTGAAACGATTTCAAACATGATCAATGATGACGTTGTTCTCAAAGGGAAACCATCTAAAAAAGAGGAATCTATTGCAGGTTTCAAACAGGTCATAAGTACTTTTCCAGATCATAAGTGGCATATTGAAGATCTATTTATAGATGGCGATAGAATAGCTGTGAGATTGCGTAATACAGGAACTCCTAAAAAAACAACTTCCTTTGGCAAGAATCCAAATGAGATATCGGTAGAGTACACAGAATATGCATCCTATAAAGTTGTTGATGGAAAATTTATCGAAATGTGGTATTTGATTGATGACTTAGGCATTCGAGAACAATTAATAAAATAATGACAAGCCGGCAAAGCGCAGTGCCTTTTGCCCAAACGTATTAAAAATTGGCGACCTCATTCCAAGCAGGTTATAACTCAAACTACGGACAAGGAAAAATGCAAGATACATTTTCCTCTCCAACTTTGGGTGCTGTAATTTGGGGTGCAGAACTTGCTTTTGGTAAAGGAAAAGAAAGAATTAATTTAGTGGAGCCAACAGGGTTCATTAGATCTTTCTGTTATGCTTGATCTGAAAAAGATGAATGACAGTCCCCTACGACAAATACTATCTGACAGAGAATTTATTTGGGAAATCTTACCCTGAATTAATTGAGTTTTTTGCTGAATATCCAAGGAAAGGAAAAGTACTTGATTTAGGTTGTGGACAAGGAAGGGATGCAATTGTTTTGGCTCGACTTGGCTACTCGGTAACTGGAATTGACAACTCAAAAATCGGTATAGATCAAATGAACCAAATTGGGCAAAGAGAAAACTTGGATTTGGTAGGACAAGTCAGAGACATTTTCACTTTTAACGGTTTTAGTGAGTTCGACATTATTCTTATTGACAGTATGTTTCATTTCGCCAAGAAAGACAAGGAAAAAGAAATTGGACTGATAAACAGAATTGTCTCGGAAATAAGAAAAGGAAGTCTGGTTGTAGTTTGCATTCAGGACACAGGATACAAAGTTCGAGCCCTCAACCAAGCAATGGATTTTGATAAAAGATATAAACGATTAGCTGACAAAGAATTCAAGTATGTATTTGAAGACAGCGGCAGCGGATATAAATCTGAGACTAACTACAGGATGATAGTAATTGAAAAATAAGAAAAAGGCAATGGCACCAAAATATGGTTGGTGTTTTTTAGCTGATTATTGTACTATATTGGGATTGTGAATATGAAGAGCAAGTGGGTACTCAGTTCCGCCACGCTTAGTATAGTGTAGAGTTACGTATAGGTTATAACACCACCATGCTGCGCATGGCGGCAACATGGGAAGATTTTGTTTTTCAACTCCCTTCCTGCGAAAGATCGTTTTTTAAAGCTCAGTTAGCCAAACGACCTGTCGCGATCAACCCCTCAGTATGTCGTATTTACACTTTAAGGAAAAGAAATTACCACTTAACTTTGAAATACTAAACAAAGCACTAACACTATGGAACAAGAACTATGGCTGAACTTACCTGTAAAAGATCTGGAAAAAAGCAGGACCTTTTTCACATCCTTAGGCTTTGAATCAACAAGGGACTCTCCTGGAATGATTGGCTTTATCATAGGTAAAGTACCGGTAATGATGGTAGAAGAATCTCAACTGGAACAGTACACCCAACACAAAATATCAGATACATCAAAGGGTAGTGAGTTGCTCATTTCGGTAAGCGCACCTGATAAGGGTTATGTAGATAAGATCACAAAAAAAATCATAAGAGCGGGAGGAACGGTCTATTCAGAACCACAGGAAGTACAGGGATGGATGTATGGTATGGCTATGATTGATCCGGATGGCCATCGATGGAACATCATCTATATGGATTGGGAAAAGATGCCCAAATAAGTAAAATGCAACCGACAGTATAGTACTAGATCATAATTTTAATTCAAATTAAGAAGCATGCTAAAAGACAAAAACGCCTTCAGTTCGTTTACAACCAACAACCTGGAAAAATCCAGGGAATTCTATGAAGGGATTTTAGGACTTAAAGTAGACATGAATGAAATGGGGATTCTGGAGATAACAGCTGGGAAAACCCAGTTTATCATTTACCCGAAAGATAATCATGAGCCTGCGAAGTTTACCGTACTCAATTTTGAGGTGGAGGACATCAAAAAGAGCGTGGACGAATTGGCCAGTAAGGGAATCACTTTTGAGCAATACGATGATCCTATCAAAACAGACAAGCAAGGAATCTTCTGGAGTAACCCCGGGCCAAATATTGCCTGGTTTAAGGATAGTGCAGGAAATATTTTATCCCTGATCGAAGAATAACAATTATTAATTTACTCTGTTCCAGCCATGCAGTGCATGGTGAAGAGTTATGTATAGTTTATAAGACCACCATGCTGAGCATGGCGGCAACATGGGTTTGTATGAGGTGACCCCATCTTGCAATTAGAAAACATTGGCTAACCAGCCCTTCTCCTCAGACCAAACACCCTTACAATCAAATAAACCCATGGGAAACCATGAAATGCTAAATCAAAATAGTCCATAAGCTGCATGCCATTGGCGCCACCAAGTAACCATCTCACTTTACCAAATAAATGAGGTTCTGGAGTAAAAGGCGCCAACCCCAAAGTCAGGCACAAAAGTATTGGTATGTACAAAGTGGATAATTTCGCTTTCATTAGCTTTTGTTGAACTGAAGTTTAAAAGTAGTGCCAACACCTACCTTTGAGTCAAATGTGATGTTTCCGCCCATAAGTTCGGTAAACATTTTAACAATGCTCAACCCCAAACCTGTAGACTGCTCACCACCAGTGGGCTGGGCACTAAGTCGCTGATATTTTTTGAACATTCTCTTTTGGTCTTCCTGGGTAAAGCCAGGGCCGCTGTCTGATACCTGAATCTCTACTTTATCACCAAGATCAACAGCTTTCAATACCACTTTTGTATTGGCGTTGGAGAACTTAATGGCATTTGAAATTAAATTATCGAGAATTTGATTAATGAATACCTCATCACCCATTATGCTCAGGTCGGCATCTATGCTAAAATCAAGTTTTATATGTTTATTGGCTGCAATGGAATCATATTCGCCATGGAGCTCCGTGAAGATTTTGTTGAGATGAATTGGGTTGAGTTTGACATTTAATTCCCTGGATTCAATGGCATCTACATCCAGAATCTTACTGATCATTTCCCTCAGCCTGTTAGATGAGTTTATAACTTGCTGAATAATCTCAATCTGTTCTTTCGAAATCTTTTGCTTGTCCATCAGCAGTATTTCAGCCAAGCCTGCTATTTGATTGATTGGCGACCTTAAATCATGTGCCAATACACGGATAAGGTTATTTTTCTCTTCATTAAGCGTTAAAAGCTCTGCATTGGCCTGTTCTATTTTATGTTGTTGCAGCTCCACCTTCTCTTTGTGGGATTCAAGATTTGATACGGCTGTTTCTTTGCCTTTATAAAGTCTGTAAAAAATGAAAAGGCCAAGTAGGGCACCAATAACAGAGATAATAAGAACATATTGAATGATAGTGTTTTCTTGCAGCTCAAGGGCTCTTTCAAGTAGGAGTTGATTTTGAATCTCTTTCTCTTTATTCAAAAGAATGATCAGCTCATCGGCATTTACATTACTGTCTGAAGAAATACTTTTGATCAACTCATAAATATCATTTTGAAGATATTTCTCAATAATTTCAGACTGGATACTTTCAAAATATGAGCTACTCAGGTACTCATCTACTACAGCCTTCCAGTCGCTGTTGTTTGTCATGATCATCCCATAGCCCTGGCCTTTCATAGGATAAAGGTTTTGTCTTATAATAGGTGCCGTAGGGTTGTCTTTAAGACCTATTAAGTAAAGGGGCAGGTCTATATAAGCAAAGTTGCCAACGCCATCCAGCAGGCCGTTAAGTACAGTCTGGTCACTTGGAATGTTATTGATATTGAATTTTATTCCTAATCGCTTCTGCAAGTCATTCAATCCTTTTTCATAGGTAGTGCCTTCCACCGAAACGGCTGTAAGGCCTGCGAAAACCCTTTTAAATTCCTCTTCACTAAGGATAACCGGAATTTCATTGTTGGACACTAAAACAGCAATGTCCATCATGTAGGATTTCGAAAAAAGGACATCTTTTTTTCTTTGATCGGTGATGGAAAAAGCAGAAATTCCGAAATCACCGCTTTGTCTGCTTGTTTTTATTCGCTCATAGGTACCTTTAAACCCATTTCCCTCGATCCAATTTAATGCAAGCTCAACACCATATTTATCTTTCACATACTGTGAGAAGCCTTGCATCAATTCATATTCAATACCGGTAAGGGAATTGTCAGCGTTTTTGAAGATAAAAGGCGAGGAGACATACCAGTAGAGATCTATTGTGCCTGATTTTTTTTGACGAGTACTCTCCCAGGAGTCAGGTTGTGCCCAGCTAACGAATGTAGATAGTAAAAGTATTAGTAAAAGTAGACGACTAAAGAATCTTTGCATTTAATTGAGTTCTAAATCTTAATTTACCAAATGAAAATTAACTAAAGTAAATCGTTCCTCAAAAATGTAATCAATTGAAGAATTAGCTTAATAACTCATTTGAACATAGTCTCTTTCAAAATCATGAAAACCCCCATAACCAATACAAACCATCCAAAGCCCTTCTTCAACTGAGCGCCATTTACTTTTTTACTGAAAAACATACCAATGAATATTCCCAGACCGGCAAGGGTTGAAATAATTAAAAGAAACGGCCAGTCTATATTTTCTCCAGCCTGAATATCACCAATAAAACCAAGTAGGGATTTAACGGCTATAATGAGCAATGATGTTCCGATAGCCATTTTCATAGGAAGCTTGGCAAATAACACTAATGCCGGAATAATCAGGAACCCTCCACCCGCACCAACTAGGCCAGTGAGCATGCCAACGACTGCACCTTCTATTAATATTGCAATAAAATTTAAATCTGAACTACCATTCTTTCCTTCAACTTCTTCAGTTTTGGATTGTCTGATCATTGAAATAGAGGCTGCCACCATAAGTATGGCAAAAAGCAGAAGAATGCCTGTGTCCTTTGAAAGCGTAAATAAATCTGTTGATAGCCAAACATCAGGTAACCAGGGCATTAGATATCTCCTAGTCAGATATACAGATAAGAAGGCCGGTATAGCAAATATCAATCCTGTTTTGAAATTGACAAGTCCCTGTCGGGCATATTTTATTCCTCCAATAAGCGAACTAAAACCAACTATGAATAAGGAGTAGGCAGTGGCAAGCACTGGGCTTACCCCAAGAAGATACACCAGTACTGGCACGGTAAGAATTGACCCGCCACCTCCAATAAGTCCAAGTGAAACACCAATGGCTACTGCACCAATATATCCTAAAATCTCAATAGCTGTCATGCATTATAATTTGACACAAACATAGATACCCCTTAGCTACAGTTCGGTAACAATTGTTACTTAATGAGGCAGTTTGTTTTTAAGTAAGCCATAAGTAAAAGTACCTGCCGCTGCGGACACAATTACTGCCAACATCATAAGAAAACCATTGCCAAAAAGGATAAACATGGGGCCGGGACATGCGCCTGTAAGTGCCCACCCAAGCCCGAATATTGTTCCTCCATAAAGGTATCTTTTATAGCCTCTTTCTTTCGGCACAATCATAATTTCATGTCCGGAAAGCGATTTTATTTTCAATCTCTTTATTAACTGAATAACAACTATTCCTATTAGTACAGCACTTCCGATAACACCATACATGTGAAAAGATTGAAACTTAAACATTTCATACATTCGGTACCATGAAATTACTTCTGCCTTTGTGAGTATAATACCAAAGAGAATTCCCAGGCCAAAAAACTTGAAGTACTTGCCCATAATCAAAATAGTAAAGGAATAATGAAGTGAGTGGTGATTAAGCCACCAATAAAAAAGCCGATAACGGCAATTAAAGAGGGGAGTTGCAGATTGCTTAATCCACTAATGGCATGCCCTGATGTGCATCCACTGGCATATCTGGTGCCAAAACCAACAAGGAAACCCCCAACAATGATCATAACAAAACCTTGCCAGGTAAAAAGTGACTCAATGCTAAACATTTCAGTCGGAATCATTTCTGCTCCTGGGTTTTTAACGCCTATTGCAACAAGGTCTTCTTTTGTAGACTCACTTATGGCAATGATATTATCGGCTTTTAGCCATTGATTGGCGATAAAACCACCGGCAATGCTGCCTGCCAGAAATACCAGATTCCATGTTTGAGTACGCCAATCGAATTTAAAAAAATCACTGTATTTACCTGCTCCGCTAATGGCACATATAGTTCTGAAATTGGAACTGAGTCCAAAGGACTTTCCAAACCAGAGTAATAAAAACATTATAAATGCTATAGCTGGTCCTGCTACATACCACGGCCATGGCTGCAGGATTGAATTAGTAAAGTACTCCAAATTGTTTTGGTTATTTAAATACTATTTAAGTGTAGATGGACAAACATATGCTGTTTTAGGCACATTGGTCTCAGCAATAGCATTAAAACCACCAGCCACATCTATAAGTTTATGGAAGCCTCTTGATTTTAATATGGAGGCCATAATCATTGACCTGTAACCGCCAGCACAGTGAATATGATATTTCTTGTTTTTGTCTACCTCATTCATTCGCTCGCTCACATAATCTAAGGGTATATTTTCAGCATTTTCAACATGCTCAGCATCATACTCTGTAGGCTTGCGAACATCCATGATATTGATTTCTGATTGTTCATAAGCTTTGGCAAATTCATCTGCACTTATTGAGGTGACAGTATCAGTCTCTTTTTTAGCGTTATTCCAGGCTTTAAAGCCTCCTTCGAGATAACCAAGTGTGTTGTCATAACCCACTCTTGATAGTCGGATAACCACCTCTTCTTCACGCCCTTCATCTGCAATGAATATAATGGGTTGCTGTAAGTCAGGAATAAGTGCTCCAACCCACGGGGCAAAGCTTCCATCTATGCCAATGAAAATGGAATTAGGGATATGACCTTTGGCAAAATCTTCCGGTTTTCTTGTGTCTAGCACTAAAGCTCCTTCATGGTTGGCATAGGCCTCGAAATCTTCGACTGACAAAGCAACTTTGCCTTTTTCAAGAATAGTATCTAGGCTTTCGACTCCAGTTTTATTCAGCATGGCATTCTTAGCAAAATACTGTGGTGGAGGTAATATGCCGGTAGTCACTTCTTTTATAAACTCATCTTTGGTCATATCCGCTCTTAGCGCGTAGTTTACTTTTTTCTGATTGCCTAATAGGTCATGCGTCTCTTTACTCATGTTTTTGCCGCAGGCAGAGCCAGCACCATGAGCAGGGTAAACAATAACATCATCAGGCAAAGTCATTACTTTGTTTCTGAGACTATCATAAAGCATTCCTGCCAGATCCTCTTGGGTTAAATCTGATTTAATGGCCAAATCTGGTCTGCCTACATCTCCTATAAATAATGTGTCACCGCTGAAAAGGGAATGCTCCTTACCATTTTCATCTATTAATAAATAGCAAGAACTCTCAGGTGTGTGACCTGGTGTATGAAGGACTTTTATTTTTATGTCACCCAGTTCAAATATTTCATCATCCTTTGCTTCATGTATGTCATAGGAAGTTTTGGCTCCTGGGCCGTAAACAATTTCAGCTCCGGTTTTTTCCGCCAAATCAACATGTCCGGAAACAAAGTCGGCATGAAAATGAGTTTCAAAAATGTATTTGATCTTAGCATTTTGCTCAGCTGCCCTTTTAATATAAACATCTGTTTCACGAAGCGGGTCAATAATGGCCACTTCACCTTTGCTTTCTATATAATATGCTCCCTGTGCTAAGCAACCTGTATATATCTGATCTATCTTCATCGTATTAAAATTTATAACACAAATATAGGCCTTACCTTTTGTTTCAATGTAACAAAAGTTACTTCCTATAGTATTTCAATCTTATTTCTGCTTTGCTCAATCTTTTCTTCGTTTTCCAATTGCTTTAGGAGTCGGGAAATAACAACTCTTGATGTGTTGAGCTCCTTGGCTATTTGCTCATGTGTTTTTTTGATTTCAAATGACCCGGACGCCTGCTTTTTATCTAATAAATATTTGTAGAGCCTCTCATCCATTTTCATAAATGCCATGCTGTCTATGGCTAAAAGCATCTCATCAAATCGCTCTCTATAAGAATTGAAGATAAACCTTCTAAAAGATTGGTATTTTGCTATCCAGCTGTCAAGGTATTCAACGGGGATCATCCAAATAAGTGAATCCTCTTCTGCAGAGGCGCTTATCTGACTTTTTGAGTTGTCTATACAACAGCTTATAGACATAGCACAGGTATCTCCCCCTTCCAGATAGTAGAGGAATATTTCGCTGCCATCTTCATCATGTCGGGTTACTTTGAGTACACCTTCCAACACTAGAGGAATAAAGTTGTTGTTCTGTCCTGGCCTGACAATTACTTCTCCAGCAGTCACCTTTTTAGACCTGCCATTAGCATAAATTTCATCCACTAGCGCTGGCTCAAAGCCATACTTCAACAGGTGGCCACTCAATTCTGATTTATCCATAGCTGAAATTATCTTATATTCAAAGATATCATAAATGAAGTAACCATTGATACTGCAACTAGGTTCATACTAACATTCAAATTGTAAATAACAAAACCAATGGGCAATTGGAAACAACTGTTAATGGGCATAAGATTTATGTGAACTATAGGGGGAGGAATGACCTTTTGGAGGTTACGACCCTTGAAGATTGCAGAGCAATATTGCTATTACAATGTGACCTCAATAGATGACGGGCTCTTTATCAAAAAGAGTTTCTTCAAGTTAATTAAAACCTATTGTTCTTGTTCATTTCACCACTAATTTTTTGTGATATTCCCGAATTTGGACATAATACAATCCAGCTTTCAATCCGTTGATATCTACTACAACGCTTTGATTATTTATACTTTTTACATGAAAGTCCTTAACAACTTGACCTTCCGTTGTTAAAATTTTAACGGCTACTCCATCATATAAGATATTTCCCTGAAGTGTCAATTCATTTGTTGAGTTTGGATTTGGGTATAGATTTATACTGTCTTCGCAAGAGACATTATGAGCTTCAGTGCTAATGATTTTAGAATAACCAAACGCACCATCAAAATCTACATTTCTCAATTGATAGTAGAGTTTTCCGCAGGATGGAGCTGGATTGATTCTATACTCATAATGTTTTAATAGACTGCTGCTTGATTTGGACTCGGATATTTCTTCTATTTTCTGCATCTCACTTGCACCTTCAATACCTTGATAGATTTCAAAATGACTGTGATTGATTTCCTCAGCTGTTTTCCAGTTTAGTACGATTTCATTACGCTCGCGTTTTGCAGTAAAAGAGATTAATTCTACCGGAAGAGGGGTGCTGGAGAAATTAACCGTAGATTGAAAAGATACTCCAGGATCGATACCGTTTCTGTCAGCAAAAGCTGTGGCAGTTATGTTATAGGAAGCTCCGTCTGAAGGTAGGAAAGCAGAACTATTGTCTCCTCCCATAGTGTAATTGGCATTATCGTTTATTGTAAAGAAATTACCATTGTCATCTAATGAAAAACGCACACTAGCCCTGGAATTGAGGTTTTGTGTAGCAGCAGCGATATTTATTTTTCTGGGATCATCATATAAGGACATATCTACTAAATAGTCACCGTTTATGTTATCTATAAAATTACCGTCATAAAAAAACTGCAGTGCAGTTACCTCGGGGCTTGTGGAAGAGGTTATAAGTTCAATGGATATTTCATCACTGGCTGTGTTCATTTGAAGATCAGTCACTGTAAGTCTGAAAGTATATGCACCTGGAGTGTCCATACTTATGGCTAATGTAGGCGAGGAAGCACCTTGAAGGTATAAAGATGGTCCCGACAGTTTTACCCATGAATATTGCAAGGTCAAGTCATCACCATCAGGATCCATTGCAAAACTATTTATTTTGAGGGTTTCATTGGATGCAATAAAAGTTTTATCTGAACCTAAATTCACAAGAGGCTCAAACTCTTTGATAACACCTTTATCTAAAGACTCCATCCAGTCATAAATAGGGTAACCAGAAGACAAATCAAATACTTGATCCCATCCATTGTGTCCTTTGGCTTTGAATACAGTTAGCAAGGGAGGCAAGTAAGGAGAAGGGGAGCAACTATTCAGGCTCTCAACAATTACTTGAGAGCCAGATCTACCAGCTTGATTGAAATCATCCATTGGTATAAGTCCATCGGAATCACCATGGAATGCCCAGACTGCCACATCACTTATTGTGCAGATATTTTCTAAGGAAGAGTTGCCGCTTATGGGCACAATGCCAGCAAACTTATCGGGATAAGTAAGGGCAAAGTCCCAAATTCCTTTGGATCCAAGACTAATTCCTACTCCAATAATTCTGTCTTGATCAATCAGATAATTATGTTCTACATCAGCTAGGACCTCAGCTACGGAGTCAATATTCCAAATAAAATCATTACTAAATTCACCTTTGGCATGAGGGGCGACCATAATAAAAGGATATCCCAGAAGGATGTTATTTTGAGCAATTGCCCTAGGTAACCCTTTACCACTTAGCTTATCAATACCATTTTTAAGAGCTTGGGCACCGTGCAGATATAGGATCAAAGGATATTCTTGAGACGGGTCATGACCCTCTGGCAGATACAACAAGTATTCATTGCCATCTGGTGATGTTTTGATGGTCATGTCGACCTGCTCTTGCGCTTGAACAACACAAACTGTAAAAATACTGGACATCAACAAAAGCAAGGCTTTTTTCATGGGGTAAGTTGGTTTTGGTAAGCTTTTCGGCATAAGAGTATTAGCTTGCCTGCCCGTTCCTGTTAAATATACTTAAATTCAACCTTTAATAGAGTTATTCTATGAGATTTTTAGATTAAATAGCGCAAATTGAAGGGCAGGGTGTAGCAACAGCTTTAGCTAAATTTACATTAGACTATGCTCGAATGAAAGGTTATCAAATTGTGGTTTACTGCCCTTTTGTGGAGGAGTATATTAAAAGTCATCATAAGTATTTTGACCTTCTGAATCACAAATTTCAGAAGCCAGAAAGGTTTAATTGATAAGAGTGGCTATTATCTGGTTAGTTAAGTATTTTTAGTGAATGATGAAAAATCTTCTAATACTATTAATTGTAATCCCAAGCCACTTAAATGCACAAGAGGCTAACGTCCCTTTTTTGAGCGCTGATGATTTTGATTTTGAGTTGGATTACAACTTTAAGACCAAGCCCTACAATGTAAAAGATGTAGCCTATTCTGAGCGGGAGTTGAATAATTCAACTGAGAATCTTCCTTATGTTAAGATGAAAATTATATTAAAAAACACCTCTGAAGATCAATTCAGATATAAGGTTCATACCAACAAAAGTGATATTATATTGAATCGAAAAATTAAGGGAAACGATGATTTTGTAATAGATATGGGCTTCGCTGATGATATTAAGGATCGTGTACATGCTCACCAATTTTCAGTAATAATCTACAATAAGGATAAAGACCCTCTTTCAAAAATTGTTATAGAATTTAGCGTCAATGGAGATATGTTTATCAATGAAAAATTGATGGGTAAGATTTGATAAATATCTGATTTTCAATTAGATAATATAAAATTTTATTTTTTGGCCTCATAATTGTTTAATCTGGTTTAGGAAACCTAAAGTACTAGACACATGAAACAGTTATTACTACTTCCGCTTTTAGCCATAGCATTTTCAGCTTGTGAAATTACCGTAGTTGAAGACCCGGTTCCAGTTATTATTAATGATAGCAGAGACAGGTTCACTGGCTTTTTTGATGCTGAAGAGTATAGTAAGACTGCTCGTATTTATACTTACTACACTATAAGGGTAGTAAAATCCTCCGGAAATAATAATGTCGTATTTATTCGCAATTTCTATGGATTGGATATTGAAGTCTTTGCAGAGGTACATGGTAATGACATTTTCATTCCAGAGCAAGATGTAGAGGGGTACCATATTGAAGGAGATGGATACCTTGACGGAGGTGAGCTAATCTTATATTATTCGGTTTTCGATCATTTAGACCCACATGCGCATACAGACTTCTGTGAAACTGTTGCATTCAGATAAAATAGTTGTGTTGTTGTTTAGTTTTGAGTCCCGTTCTTGGTAATACCGAGAGCGGGATTTTTTTGCCGTTTGTAAAGTATCAAACGATATAGTTGCCATTAGGTACAAACCTTTAGGTTAAGCCTGCGTAACTTACAGCGGTAATCAATACACATTATACTACATGAGAAAATTTATATCGATGCTCTTTCTAGGGCTAATTTTTTCACTTTCCATTTCTGCCCAAAAACCATATAATCCTAATTCGGCAGAGATACTTTTAAAAATCAAAAAATTAAACTTCTTAGGCACTGTATTATATGTTGCAGCTCATCCTGATGATGAAAACACGCGCTTAATAGCCTATTTAAGTAATGAAACATTAGCTAATACTGCCTATTTGTCAATGACCAGGGGTGATGGAGGACAAAACCTTATAGGGCCTGAAATAAGAGAAGGCTTGGGAGTGATTAGAACTCAAGAATTGTTAGCCGCCAGAAGAATTGATGGTGGTAGACAGTTCTTTACCCGTGCGAATGATTTTGGGTATTCCAAATCGACTGAAGAAACCCAGAAAATATGGAATAGGGAACAGGTATTGTCAGATGTAGTTTGGGTGTATAGAAATTTTAAACCAGATGTAATAATAACAAGGTTTCCACCTGATGAACGGGCAGGTCACGGCCATCATACCACATCAGCAATATTTGCAGAAGAGGCTTTTGATCTGGCTGCTGACAAAAATGCCTATACTGACCAGTTAAAGTTTGTAGAGCCTTGGCAGGTAAAGAGGTTATTTATGAATACAGGTAGATGGTGGAGTCCTGATATTAATGAGGAAACTCCGGGAGTATTTGTAATTGATGCAGGAGCCTATAACCCATTATTGGGAACTTCTTATACTGAAATGGCGGCATTGAGCAGATCACAACATAAATCCCAAGGTTTTGGATCAACTGGCCAAAGAGGAGAGTCTTTGGAGTTTTTGGAGCCCGTGAAAGGAGATAAAGCTGAGTTTAATATTTTTGAAGGTGTTGACACATCATGGAAACGGGTAAAAGGTGGTGAGAAAATCGGCAAAATGATTGATGAAATTATTGCCGAATACAACCCTCAAACTCCTTCAGCAAGTTTGCCGGAATTATTAAAAGTCAGAGATGAAATTCTTCTATTGAAGGAGAAACATTGGCAGGTTCAAAAATTGAATGAGGTTGATGAAATTATTAAAGCTGTTTTAGGTTTGTATGTTGAAACCCGTGCTGAGGATTATAATGTTAGCCCAGGAGATGCCTCGAAGCTTTCGATAGAGGTTGTTAATCGTTCCAATACCCCTGTTAAACTTGAAGCAGTAGCAATAGACCATCTCAAGGATACGATCACCAGCGTTGTCCTTTCTAACAACACTAAATTAGAATTTAGCACAACGGTTGTGATACCTGAAAGTTGGAATTATTCGATGCCCTATTGGTTGAAGGAAGAAGGTACACTAGGAACCTATAAAGTTGAGGATAGGGCCTTGCGTGGAACCCCTGAAAATGTCCCTGCTATTGAAGTTTCATATGCAATTGAAGTGCTCGATCATAAAATAATGTTAGAGTCTCCCGTGATTTACAAATGGAATGATCCCGTAAAAGGAGAGCAATATCGGCCATTTATTGTTACACCTCCAGCTTTTGTAAATATTGAGGAACCAGTATATATATTCAGCGGTACTGAATCTAAAAAGGTAAATGTTACGGTTAAAGCAAGTAAATCCGGCATTTCTGGAACTGCAACTTTAAATGTTCCTAAAGGATGGAAAGTACAGCCTGAAAATCAAAAGTTTGAGCTGGCTTTAAAAGATGAAGAAGCCATATTGTCTTTTGATGTTGTGGCTCCTGAGGGGCAAAGCACTGGGGAGATTAGTGCAAGTATTTCTGTAGCAGGGCAATCACATAACAATAGTATTCAAACTATTGCCTACGACCATATTCCTACTCAAGTGCTTATGCCAAGAGCAGCTTCTAAAGTGGCTAAAATTGACATTAAGAAGGAGGGAAATGTAATAGGTTATATTCAGGGAGCAGGTGATGCCATTCCTGCTAGTTTAAGGGAAATTGGTTATGAGGTCTGGGAAATGAAGGACGAAGAAATTACACCCGAGAATCTTGCCAAGGCAGATGCAGTGGTTTTGGGAGTAAGGGCTTTGAATACCAATGACAGAGCTAAGTTTTACATGCCACATTTATTAAATTATGTTTCTGAAGGAGGAACGCTTGTTGTTCAATATAATACCAATTTCAGGTTGAAAACAGAGGAATTTGCACCATATCCACTTCAGTTATCACGTGATCGTGTTACAGAGGAAGATGCAAAGATTAAAATATTAGATCCTAAAAATCCATTGCTTAACTATCCAAACAAAATAACTGAAGCAGATTTTGATGGCTGGGTGCAAGAGCGTGGTCTATACTTCCCGGACAAATGGGATGAAAAATATACACCACTGCTATCCAGCTACGATGAAGGTGAAGATCCTAAAGATGGTGGGCTGCTTGTAGCAGATTATGGCAAAGGAAAATATATTTATACAGGTTACTCATTCTTTAGAGAACTGCCAGCAGGAGTTCCCGGAGCATTTAGATTATTTGTTAACCTTGTATCAGCCGGTAAAAAGGAGCAGCCGTCAAACAAGAAAGTATCCAACTCTCAAAAATAAATGGAAGAAAAGTCCACTCATGTTAACTCGGAGGACAAACCTCCCTTTTTAAATAAATGGAAAAATATCTATTGGCTGTTAATGGCTAATCTGGCATTTTTCATTCTGTTGTTTTATCTCTTTACCCTTCATTTTTCATGAGTAGTATTGATTGGATTGTACTATTTGGTACCCTCATTTTTATTGTTGCCTATGGTGTTTGGAAATCGAAGGGTTCCAACAGCATGGACAGCTACATTAGAGGAGGGAATGATTCTAAATGGTGGACAATAGGTCTATCCATTATGGCCACCCAGGCCAGTGCCATTACTTTTTTATCAACGCCAGGCCAAGCGTACACCGATGGCATGCGCTTTATCCAGTTCTATTTTGGTTTGCCATTGGCCATGATTATCATTTCAGTATTCTTTTTACCTATTTATTATAAGCTAAAAGTCTACACTGCCTATGAGTATCTCGAAACCAGATTTGATGTAAAGACAAGGCTTCTCGCTGCGTTTATATTTTTGGTTCAGCGGGGCTTAGCTGCCGGGATTACTATTTATGCTCCGGCCATAATACTGTCGTCATTGCTGGGGTGGAGGTTGGGTTATACAACTACGATAATTGGCATTTTAGTTATCATATACACAGTTTCTGGAGGGACTAAGGCTGTTTCTCAAACGCAAAAGCAACAAATGGCTGTTATGATGGGAGGGATGATTGTGGCAGGACTTCTGGTAATATACTCACTTCCAGATAATGTTGGGTTTGTAGATGCACTGCATGTAGCAGGCAAAATGGGTAAGCTGAATGTTGTGAACTTTGATTTTGACCTTTCTGACCGTTACAATTTCTGGTCTGGTATAACTGGAGCTGTGTTCCTTTTCCTTTCTTACTTTGGTACAGACCAGTCGCAGGTGCAGAGATATTTGTCTGGTAAGTCATTGTCAGAGAGTAGGTTAGGCCTTATGATGAATGGTTTGCTAAAAGTACCTATGCAGTTTGTTATTCTGTTTATAGGGGCCATGGTGTTTGTATTCTATCAGTTTAATCAGCCTCCAGTTTTCTTTAATGATACAATAAGAACTGAAATGGCAACCTCCGAAAAGGCTGCTGAGTTTGAAAATATTGAAAGCCAGTATCAGCAGTCATTCGATGATAAGCGATTGGTTGTAGATGAGTTTGTTAGTGCCATACAAGACGGAGATGAGGAACAAATAGACATTAAAGCAAAAACATTAAATGATTTGCAATTGAAATCTGAAGAGTTAAGATCAGAGGCCAAAGCTGTGATAGCAACAGCACTACCAGACGCTGAGACCAATGATAAGGATTATATCTTTATGAATTTTGTGATGAATAACCTGCCAGTAGGTATTATAGGCCTATTGTTTGCCGTGATTTTCTCAGCAGCGATGTCTTCAACTTCATCAGAACTTAATGCGCTTGGTTCAACGACTACAATAGATTTCTATAAGCGAAAGTTAAATCAAAAAGGCTCAGACAGGCATTATACTCAATCATCCAAGCTATTCACCCTTGCATGGGGAATTCTGGCTATTATTTTCGCTTCTTATTTATCATTGTTCGAAAATCTTATTCAGGCCGTGAACCTGATTGGTTCACTATTTTACCCTATAGTACTGGGTATTTTTATAGTGGCCTTTTTTGTCAAATATGTAAAAGGAAATGCTGTTTTTATAGCTGCTCTAATCAGTCAAGCATTAATTATTTATACTCATTATCTCAATGTAGAAGGTGAGGCAGGATTGTTTACAATGGGTTTCTTATGGTACAATGCTTTTGGCTGCTTGTTGGTAGTGCTGATTAGCTGCTTGATACAATTCATATCAGGCTCTCCTAAGAAAAATGGTTAAAGTGTATTCAGAATTTTTTCAATAAAAAATGCCATCCACTAACCAGCGGATGGCAAAACTATTTAACCTAAACAAAAAATATTAGTAGGCATTCAGGTATCTGGTACCCGAAGCATTTTTAATCTCAAAAGTGAACTGATTGGCTTCCACTGAAGAAAGATCATAGATTTTTCTAAACCCATATAAGTCATTTACCTTTTCTTCATGAATGGTGTTGCCATTTTGATCGTAAACCTTGATAGAGGTTGGTAAAGCTCTTTCATCTCTGTTCACCACAGCCAATCTAAATTTCTTGCCATCATTAACATTTAAGACATTTGCTGCAAAATTTGGCTCATTAGATGGTTTAACTATTGTTACAGTTTCGCTTAACGTAGTCCCATCAGGAATGGTAACATCAAAAGTATAGTCTCCAGCAGGAAGCAGTTCCATATCGTACGGTTGTGAAAATCCTGCTTTGTTGTTGATTGTTGTTTTGTGGATTATTTCACCAGATGCGTTTTTCAGAGAGACTTTTACCTGACCTTGTTCTTCATCGAGATAGACCAGTTTAAGATGCTCTGGCTCGTTGCTCATAATAGCCACTTTTTTGGTGGCATTTTTGTCTTTTTCTTCTCCTGTAGCAAATGCGGTGGCTACCACCAGCATCATAGCTACTGCTAATGTTGTTTTTTTCATTGTTGTTTTTATTTTGTTTGACCTGTGTATAAAAACGTGGTTCGGGATGCCTCTAGTTGTGTTTTTGAAGTTATTTTAGAAGAATGGTCGCAAACGATGGCGAATGGGTTTTATTAACATTTTGACTGTCCAAAATGGGGGAGATTTCTATCAAAAACATGGACTCTGTTTTTCTAATAACATTTTGTTTTTATTTTACATACTTCATCCGATTCAAAAACAACAGATGTCACAAACATTCAATATTAACTTACTAAATGAGGCAGAATTAGAGCTATTGCGCCATGTTACTGACCCACTGGCAGATGAAACAATAACAGCTATTATTTCTTCTGGTTATGAGGCTAAGATCAATGAGGTTTTTATGACCTTGGTAAGCAATGATAGCTTCGATAGTTCTACCTTTTCCCATTTTGATGATGCTCTTGCTGCACCACTCAATCTGTATTTTAAAAAGTCATCTGTTCTTCCTGATTGGGCAGATTGTGATTTGATTAATCAAGGTGAAAAAATATTCAGCCAATATGGACCTGAAATATTTATGCTTCTCAATGTAAGTGCCCTGCCTATGTGCTACACATGTGCAAAGGGCGCTCATGTACTGTTTAGAACAGGTCGACTATTGGAGCATAATAATGATATTGATCCATTGGCCAGAAGACTGATGGAGACCGCACAAATGATTATGAATGTGCTCTCTGAAGGAGGTCTTGCTGCTGGCGCTGGCGGAAAAGGAATTGTTACAATTCAGAAAGTTAGGTTGATTCATGCCTCAATCAGATATTACCTTAAGCATTCTAAAACAGGCTGGGATGAATCGACATATGGTGAACCAATCAATCAGGAGGACTTAGCAGGCACATTAATGTCCTTTGGGCCGGTTATCCTTAACGGCTTGTTAAAACTAGGAACTCCGATGTCAGAAACGCAGAAAAATGCCTATATGCATTGTTGGAAAGTGGTTGGATTTCTTATGGGAATTGATGAAAAACTTTTGCCTGATACCTACGAGCAGGGTTTTGAATTGGCAAACAAGATTTTGAAACATCAGGCCAAGCCATCTGAAGAGGGAACGGCTTTAACACAATCATGCATCAATTTTATCAATTACATTTTACCAGGCAATGCGTTTGATAAGGTGCCAGTATTTTTGATGGACTACTTCTTGTCTAGTTTTACAGCGTCCTCATCCATTGATTTACAAAACTGCATTGGCGTGAAGTCAGATGAAAATTTGAAAGATAAAATAGTTCTTTCCATTTCCAGAATTATATCAAAAGATTTGGGGCAGTTGGAAAAGTCGAGGTTGGTACAGCAAATAATCAAGCCATTCAATAATCTGCTACTAAAATCTATCATCCATCATTACAATTATGGTAAGTCAGTACATTTCTTTATTCCACCTTCGCTTCAATCGAATTGGGGGATAAGCAATGAATGGATAAATCATCTGGAAACACCTTCAATTGGCAAGAATAGATTAGTTTGGCAAAAACAGAAGTAAAATTATGATTTATAAAACAACTGGATTAGATAGAACTACCATAAGAGTTATTTTGGCATCATCAGGGCTGCTCATTCTCTGGTCTTTGGTGAGTTCTTTAACTAAAGCTGGCCCTCTAAGCGCCAGCATCATTACTTATGGGTTATATGGTTTTTATTGGGGGTATGCCCTGCTGAGGGGCAACCCATTGATATTGAGGTTATTGATAATCGGAACAGTAGCAGGAGTTATGGAGCTCGTTACAGATCATTATCTTGTAGATATAATAAATAGCCTTGTATACCCAGGAAATGAGCCTATGATCTGGAGTTCACCGGCTTATATGCCGATGGCATGGTCAAATGTAATTTTGCAATTAAGTTTTATAGGGGTGATGCTCACCGAAAAGTTTAAGTTAACAAAAGCATCTATTATCCTGGGTGTTGCAGGAGGCATGTACATTCCACTGTATGAACATCTTGCAAACAATGCGGGTTGGTGGTGGTACCATCCCAATACGGTCATGATTTTTAATGCACCACTTTATGTCATAGTCTGCGAAGCTCTAATATCCTTGTCTTTACCAGTGCTGATTTTTTATTCTGAGCATAACAAAGTTGTGAAATCAATTGGATTGGGAATTGTAGAAGGAATATGGATTTTGATAAGTGCCTTTGTGGCCTTTAAAATAGCCCATTAGCACTTTAAAAACGGTTTTTAAATTATTAAATGGACTCTCTATATTTAGATATTAAAATGTATATTGGTCGCTAATTTGACATTTGATTATTGCTGTTTAGTACTCAATTAACTTCTTTCATAATTATATGAATATTGGCCGTCTGGTAGATTTTTTTATAAGTCCCTCAAGATATCATGATCCTGAGAATTTAAGAAGATCAAGGTTATTTGTGAGAGCTTGTTTGCTAACAAGTCTTTTCTCAAACTCCTATATATGGTTGAGCGTTTATTTTCAGTACGATAAGGGTGTATATCTTATGACCTATAATGTTTTAGGTTTTTTGCTTATACCCTTGCTTGCCAGAACTAAACTGCCAATAACATGGCTTGGCAATTTATATGTTAGTATAGGTGCCTTTGCCATACTTGTTCTTACTTATTATTCTGGTGGAGTGTGGTCGGCAATTTATCCCTGGATAATCAGTATTCCAGTGCTTGCTTTGCTGGTTGTCAATAAAAACGCTGGTATTTTTTGGGGCCTGCTATCTTTTGGTTTCATGGTTTGGTATGCTGTCTTAGCAGTACAGGGAGTGGAACTGCCAGTAGAGTATAATATAGAAGATCGAACGCTGTGGTATGTGACCGTTGTTCCAGGCTTATTGCTCATTATTCTATTTATCTCATTTGTTTTTGAATTTACCCAATCCAAAGCCTTAAAAGACTTAGAAGAAAGCAATGCCGTTCTGAAAACGCAAAAGGAAACCATTGCATCACAGTCGAAAACATTGGAAAAACTTATAGAAGAGAAAGATTACATCATCAGGATTTTGGCACATGATTTAAGGAACCCACTAAAAAATATTACCGGTCTTGCACAATTACTGGAGCTTGAGGACGATGCTGTTCGTGTGAAAGAATGTACAGCAATGATCGTACAATCGTCTGCCAAAGCACAACATTTGGTTAACCGGGTCTTGGAAATGGATGCTTCTGAACAGGAAGTAGGTGCAATAAAATTATCAAATATAAAACTGGGGGCTGTTTTGCATCAGGTTCTTGATACCCTTACTGATGCTGCTAAACTTAAAAGAATAGGAATAAAAGTAGTGAATAAAGCTACTAATGATATTGTCCTCGCTGAAGAGACTTATTTGACGTTAATTTTGGAAAACCTAATTTCTAATGCAATCAAGTTCTCAGAGAATAATAAAACAGTAACAGTGAAATTGGAGAATGAATTAGGGAATCTTAAAGTAAGTATAATCGATGAGGGGCCTGGCATTGAACCTGAGGAAGAGGAAATGCTTTTTAAGAAATTCTCAAGGCTGAGTGCAAGGCCAACTGCCGGTGAAAGTTCTACAGGTTTAGGGCTGTCTTTGGTTAAGCGCTATGTAGAGCTTGTTGATGGTAAAGTGTGGTATGAACGGGACGCTTCTGTTGGAGCTACATTTGTGGTAGAGATCAAAACAGTGGGTTAGATATATTTCTCGAAATCACCAAAATTCATGGACTGTTGTTCACAGATAATTTTCAGCCAGCTTGCTACATAATCTAATAATGCAGAGTGCTTCTTGTCCCTGATATACTCTGTCATGTACTTAACATGCATAATAATCCACATTTCCTCAGCCATTTTGAATGTGATATCATACTTGGCCGACCCTTCTAAATTAATGTTTAGACACAAACCAACCCTTGCAAGTTCTTTGTACACTTCCTGATAGGTAGCTGCTTCTACTGTTTTAGAACTATAGTTCATAATATTCATGAAGGTTTTGAAATTGCCATATTTCAAATTTTCACCTTCTCTCTTCAGAAAGTCCTCGATTTTATCACAAGCCTTGCTGCATTCAAGTCTTTCTTCTTCAGTTTCTAAAATTATAGGGTATTCCATGGTTCAAAATAACTTAGCGAGCTCAAATCTAAACCAAAGATATTACTTATCATGCTGGGAGTCACCATTATTGAAATATGCTATTTGAATTAACTTAATTCCATTATCAATACTTTATTTGGATTTATTCTAAATAATCTGGTTTACTAAAAAGTTTGATTCTATATTTGAGTTTATTTAGATATATTCTAAATAGTTGCTATGGGTAAAAAGATCGTTTTAGTTGACAGCCAGTACCTAACCAGGGTATCAATTACATCTGTGGTTGAGAGTATTGAGGGTCTGTCTGTATATCAGACATATAATTACCCTGATGAGGTGATTTCAAAAATTGACAGCACATCTTTTGATATACTTATTACAGAATATTCAGATGATTATCCAGAACAACTAAATGAGATCCTTAAGATTGGGAATACTTTAAAAATTCCAACTCTAGTAGTTACCAATTCGGAAGATACTCTGGTTATTCAACGGTTACTCAAATCAGAAATTAAGGGTATTATTACCAAAAATTGCAGTCAGGAAGAAATAGAGTTAGCGCTCCGTAACGTAGCAGATGAAAAGCGTTTTTATTGTAACAGCGTTCTCGACATTGTAATTGATGAGCAGCCTAAGCCATTAAAAAAAACGGTAACACCAAAATTTGATTTGTCCTCTCGTGAACTGGAAGTTTTAGAGTTGATTGCCAACGGATTTACTACAAGACAGATAGCAGATCAGCTATACCTAAGCATTCATACCATCAATTCACACCGCAAGAATATTTTAAAAAAACTTAGCATAACATCTCCAGCTCATCTGGCAGCATTTTCAATCGAAAGTGGTCTGGTTAAGATGTTTGAATAATTTGATCCAATGAGATTGTAGATAATATCGAGCATGCTAACCTTCTTTAGTTGCCATTTATATAAGATATTGGAGTGTTGATATTTGAATTTGTCTATTAAGAGTATAATCAATCGCTAATTAGGTTTTATATTATTAGATTGATCTCTCGAATCAATTAACTTAACAATGAAGAATCTTTTACTATTCCTTACTATTTTGTTGGCAGTAGCCAGTTGTGACCAACCAGATTATGATACCATTTTGAAAAATGGGTTAATTTATGATGGCTCTGGCGATAAACCATACAAAGCAGATGTAGCTATAAAGGCTGATACAGTGGCTGCTATAGGAGATTTAAGTGAGTTTACTGCTACAGAAATTATAGACTTAAATGGATTAGCAGTGGCACCTGGTTTTATTAATATGTTGAGCTGGGCCAATACTGCATTGTTAGAAGATGGCCGGTCGCAAGGAGATATTAGGCAGGGTGTCACGTTGGAGGTATTAGGAGAGGGCAGTTCTATGGGGCCACTTACTGACAGTATGAAACTGGACATGAGTACCGATCAGGGCGATATTAAATATGAAGTGAAATGGACTACCCTTGGTGAGTATTTACAGTACCTTGAAGAAAAGGGCATTTCTACCAATGTAGCATCATTTGTAGGTAATGGAACACTTAGAAGGTATGCAGTTGGCAACGAAAATAGAAAAGCAACTCCAGAAGAACTTGATGTAATGAAAGGTTTGGTAAAGCAAGCCATGGAAGAAGGGGCTGTGGGTATTTCATCTTCTTTATTATATGCGCCAAGTGGTTATGCTGACACTCAAGAACTGGTAGAGCTGGCCAAGGTGGCATCGGAATATGATGGTATGTACATTTCACACATCCGTAGTGAAGGCTCGGAATTGCTGGAAGCTATCAATGAGTTAATCACAATTTCAAGGGAGGCCAATATTGCGGCTGAGGTGTATCATCTAAAGGCTTCGGGTCAGGAGTATTGGAATAAATTGGATACAGCTATTATGCTAATTGAAGACGCACGTAAAGAAGGTCTGCTAGTAACAGCAGACATATATACTTATCCTGCTTCTTCCACGGGACTGCATGTTCAGCTTCCGGATTGGGTGAGAGAAGAAGGGGTAGAAGCAACAATTAAGAGGCTAGCTGATTCCACTTTAAGAGAAAGAATACTTTCAGAAATTAAATTCACAAATCCACCATCATCAATTATGTTGGTTGGGTTTAAGAATGAGGAATTAAGGAAGTACACTGGAATGAGATTAGATGCGGTGGCCGAGGAACTTGGTAAAACCCCAGCTGAAGCAATGATTGATCTTATTGTTGAAGACGATAGTAGAATTCAGGTGGTTTACTTCTCCATGTCTGAAGAGAATATTGCCAAAAAGGTAGCAGTTCCATGGGTGAGTTTCTGCTCTGATGCAGGGTCATATACTAATGAAGGAGTATTTATTAAATCCAGTACTCACCCAAGGGCTTACGGTTCATTTATTAGGGTATTGGGTAAGTATGCCCGTGATGAAAAAGTGATTACACTTGAAGAGGGAATAAGAAAGCTATCATCATTACCTGCACAAAATCTTAAGCTAGAAAAAAGAGGTATGCTCAAGCCTGGGTACTATGCAGATGTGGTGGTTTTTGACCCTGAAAAGATTAATGACAAAGCCACTTTTGAAAAGCCGCATCAATATGCAGAGGGGGTCATACACGTTTGGGTGAATGGGACTTCGGTGCTAAAAGATGGAAATCATACTGGAGCTAATGCAGGTAGATTTGTCAAAGGCCCGGGGTATAGGGGCAAGTAGTTCTGATTTCTTAATACAGGGCTTTAATGGGTTTTTGTAGCGGTAATTAGAGTGAGACACCCAAAGGAAAAAAAGGTAAAAATCCTAGGACTCAGTGGTTCTGGAGAGTAATTAAGATATGTAATTCAAAAGAAATATGATTTTGAATGGCATTATTTTCACTACTCACAACAATTCATCTTTTAAATCACTGATTACAGTCAAAATACTCAATTTGCTTTGACTCAGTTTGCCCGTTAGATAAGACATACGAGATACTTGTAGGATATGCATCGTCGTTATAAGTGTAGTTTGTTTTCTTTATTTGACCATCATATTCTGAGGAAATAGGATTGTTCTTAGTAAAGAGCCTAACATCTGGAGAAATGGGTGGCGAAGGGAAAAAAAAAGGCATTATATATCCAGTTAGCGGGTTTGGTGAATTGTCGTATTCATAGATTATTTTTCTGTATTCGAAATGATCATAGTCAGAGGAATCGAAAAAATCTGGATTTTTATATATTTCGACTTCATTGACGTTATCATTTCCATCAAAATGATAAATGGAGGTTGTCATTGAGTCATTTCTATACTGTCTATTTGAATAGTTAAGAATTACACTGACGGTTTGAGGAATGGAATAATCAAAAGTATAGTTATAAATGCCTCCGGTAGAGGCATAATAACGATTAATTTCTCTAATTCTATCTTCATTATAAATAATCTTGTAGTACCTTGAGGTTGTACCGTAATAGTAAATAATCGTACTATCTGGATAGTTGGTAAATTCGAAGTAATCATCAAATCTCTCCCAAGTACTGTTAGAATATTTTTCAAGATAAACCTTATGAGCTTCTAAGCCAATATCGTATATGTAGCTTAATCTCATTTGCGGAATAAAACTGGTTCCTTGGTATACATAAGACTGAATCGGGCAGTATTTTTCATGATCTAAGTTCACAATAGGTTCATTGGAATCTTCAGAGCAAGAAAATATCAATGAAAGAAATAAAATCAGAAGCAGGGTTGTTTTAATAGTCATACGACTAAAATACCTTAAAATTTCAATACTCATTTATTATTTATTGTTTCAGATGCTGAATACAAGTTTGTTGGTTAACAGAGTAAGCGCAAAAGTATTCATATATTGTATATTCTATGGTGGAGACTATAGAGAATATAGTTAAATTTTAATTTTTTTGTTATCAATGATTCATGAGAGGCAAAGGAAGTTGAGTACTAACATTTTTTTTAGATTTTGACCTTGAATTAATCACATTTTATACCAGCGGTGTTGATGCCTGCTTCACAATTTCATACTTTAGACTTGATCTAAATACAAGCTAAGCATATGTAGTACATGGCTTGTCAATTTTGCTAAGATCGTATACTAAATGAGAAATATTCTACTGACTTTATTCATCCTCAATGCCTCATGGGTGAATGGTCAGAACATTCTTGATTACAAGTTTAGGGGCGATGAAGCATCAAAACCTTTGACTGAGGTTCTGAATGAAATAGGTGATTCGGAAGGAGCACGGTTCTTTTTTTTACCAGAGTGGATAGAAGATATACAAGTCGATAATGACTTTTCTGGAAGGACATTAGAACAAGTTCTAAACATATTATTTGAAGGCAAAGAGCTTAGGTTTATCTTAATGTATCCTGATGCTTTAGTAATTATAAAAGACCCATCAAAAGCGATAATGCGGAAAAGGGCTATTGAAACCGCCTTAAGAGAAGACAGCAAAATTGATAAATACAGGTTTGGTTCCCCAGGTCAGGTTCAACCAGATAAACCCATTACAATTTCAGGAAGGGTAATTGATAATAAAACTGAAGAGCCCTTACCATACACAAATGTACAAGTAGCAGATACCGAAGCAATAGTTACCACTGATGAACAAGGAAACTATCGTGTTGAATTAACTCCAGGTTCCCACGTTTTAAATTTTAGCTATATAGATTATGACCCAACTGTTATTGATCTAACGGCTTACGAAAATGGAGTAGTTAATGTTGAAATGGAAAAGCAGTCTGTAATGTTGGATGAGATTGTGATACAAGGTCAGGCCAATCAGGAGATGGCCACGAGCAGAATTGGTGAAACTCAACTCGTAATGAAGGAACTGAAACGTGCTCCGGCATTCCTAGGCGAAGTTGATTTGATAAAACAAGTGCAGATTTTGCCTGGTGTAACCACAGTTGGCGAGGCTGCGTCAGGCTTTAATGTTCGTGGTGGTAGCGTTGATCAAAATTTAATACTTTATGATGGGTTGCCTGTTTTTAATAGCTCTCACGTCTTCGGTTTTTTATCTGCCTTTAATTCTGATGCTATAAGTGAAGTGTCTTTTTTTAGAGGTGGAACACCGGCCAGATATGGTGGACGGATTTCATCGGTTCTCGATATTCAATCAAAGGATGGAGACTTTCAGGAGTGGCATGTTAAAGCGGGAATAGGTATGGTTACAAGTAGTTTAATGGTAGACGGGCCACTTAAAAAAGATAAAACCTCTATATCAGCGTCATTAAGATCTACCTATAGCAATTGGCTAATTCATTCAATTGATACCGATTATGCAGACTTAAGCAATAGCTCAGTGTCATTTTATGATGGTATGATTAAAGTAGCGCATAAAGTTGATAAGGATACCAAAGTTTCAGTTTCAGGATATGCTAGCCATGATAGTTTTAGCCTTAGTGGTGACTCTACTTATCGTTGGAGCAACCTTCAAATATCAGGAAGGCTGGATCACAGATTTAATAGCAATTTAGATGGGGAATTCATTGTTGGGATGAGTTCCTATGGCTATAGTGTTTTAAATAATGATTATTTAACCGCTTCAGAGTTATCATTTAGAATCAACACGGCAACATTAAAAGCGGCCTTGTATACAAAAAAGGGAAGCCATAAGTTGAATTATGGATGGCAATTCTCACATAATAAATTCAATCCCGGATCACTAGAGCCAACAAGTGACTGCTCGAATGCCGGAAAAGTTGATCTTGATAAGCAATATGCCATAGAAAGTGCCTTCTTTATAGGTGATGAAATAGAACTCAATCCTTATTTATTTCTTGAAGCCGGGCTGCGGTTACCACTTTTTATAAATTTGGGACCGGGCGAGGTTATTAAGTATGAATCTGGACAACCCGTAGAAGTTACAACAGCTACGGATACTTCTAGTTATGGTAGCTTTCAGCCTGTCAAGGCCTTTTTAGGCTTTGAACCTCGCATATCTATGCGATTAATGACCAGTGCCAATTCATCAATAAAGTTTGGTTATAATCGTATGTTTCAATACTTACATTTAGTATCCAACTCCACAGCTGTAACTCCAGTTGATATCTGGCAGCCTAGTGGTTACTACTTCAAACCGCAGCGAGCAGATCAAGTGTCTCTGGGCTTTTTTAAAGATTTTAAAGAAAAGAAATACGGCACGTCTGTTGAAGGATTTTACAAATACATGAACGACATTATTGATTTTAAAGATGGAGCAGAGTTAGTATTAAATCCTCATATCGAGACTGAACTTTTACAAGGAACAGGCAGGTCTTATGGTCTGGAATTTTCGTTGTTTAAAAACTCGGGTCGACTCTCTGGTTCGTTGAATTATACATACTCAAGATCATTCCGAACTATATCGGGTTCTACAGAGGTTGAATCTATAAATGATGGAAAGGAATATCCTTCGAATTTTGATCAGCCCCATATTCTAAATGTAACATGGAAGTATAGCCTATCTCGCAGGTATTATTTTACAGGTGGATTCACTTATCATACGGGCAGACCAGTTACCATTCCATTATCAGCATTCCAACTGGAAAATACAACAGTAGCTTATTTTTCTGAAAGAAATCAATATCGCATACCGGACTATCATAGGTTAGATTTGGCGTTGGTAATTGAAGGAAACCATAAGAGAACCAAGAAATGGAAAGGCAATTGGGTAATATCTGTTTATAATGTTTACAGCAGAAAAAACCCATACACTATCTTCTTTAAAAACTCTGAAAATGGTGTTCCAAAACCAAATCAATTATCAATTGTTGGTACAATTTTTCCATCAATTAGCTATAACATAACATTCTAATGAATAAGAGAAGAGTTATATTATTTTCATATATGCTGACACTTTTAGTGGGGTGTGTAGATCCTATAGATTTTGATGTGCCACCTGCAGATGAGCAGATAGTTATTGAAGGAACGATCTCTACAGACCCAGGACCTTATACTGTTAAAGTAACAAAAGCCATAGACCTTAATGAAGACACAGTTAGAGCATCTCCTGTAGTACAGATGAAGATCATTTTACACGATGATATTGGCAATAGTGAAGATTTTGTGGAAACAATGCCAGGGATATATGTTACTAATGGTGCTATGCAAGGTGAAGTGGGAAGATCTTATCACATTACTATGGAAACTATTGATGGGAAAAAGTACGAATCTGAGCCTGATAAGCTATTCCCAGTAGGTGAGATAACCGATATACGCTATGAATATGAAGCAAGGTTGAAAGATGAGGGTTTTGGTGAGATTCCTGCAGATGTGTTTAATATATACGTGGACTCAGAAGCGGGTATTAGTGATGAAAATTATGTGAGGTGGAAATTTACAGGATTATATAAGGCAGAGACCAATCCTGAACTTAAACAAGAAATTCTGCCGTCTTATCCAATTCCAAGGCCATTACCGCTTCCCTGTAGTGGTTATGTTGTATTGCCGGGCGTTGGGAATAGAATAGGTAAAGTTGATGAGTGCACTTGTTGTACTTGTTACGCTTACCAATATGAAGAATACCCGCAATTGTCTGATGATCAGTTAGTCTCAGGTAATCAGTTTAATAATATTAAGGTTGCTGAGGTGCCTATTGACGTGGGTACGTTTTACGAAAAATATTTGGTCACCATTGAGCAAATGAGCATGACAAGAAATGCTTTTGAATTTTTTAGGTTGGTAAGATCACAAAAAACCAATGCCAGTAGTATATTTCAACCTCCATCAGGAGAGATTAGGGGTAATATAAAGCCAGCGAATAATAATGATACAGTTATTGGCTTATTTTGGGCTACTTCTATTAAAAAGAAGTCTACTTACATTTACCGTGAAGATGTTCCATACCCACTGACAGAAAAGTTTTTTGTTCCTGATGCGTGTTATAATTTCTACCCAAACTCATCAACAACTCAACCTGCTGAATGGGAATAAGATCAACGATAACTATTCTTCTTAATTTGTTTTTGCTACTTCAGGCGAATGCTCAATTCAGCATTAATGATGTTGTTAATAAGTACAATACATACCAAAGAAACATTCCTAAGACCAAACTTCATTTAAGCCTTCACCAATCCAAGTTTATTCCTGGTGACACAGTATATTTTTCTTCTTATTTTTTATCTGAAGATTTGATTGGAGTAGAAGGTAGGCAGCTGCTCGACCTGCACCTGGTAGGTTCAGATGGTAACTCAATAGTTCATTTTAAATATGCGGTTAAAGATGGTTTTGGGTTTAACCAACTATCCTTACCAAAGTCACTGGAGCCGGGAATCTACCATATAGTTAGCTACAGCAGTTGGATGCGAAATTTTGATAGTGATTTTATTTATAAAAAGGAAATAGAGGTAGTTGGAGAAAAGAAATTACTGGTTAACCAAATACCTAAAATAGGTATTGAAGGAGGTCAATTAATTACTGATGTACCAAACAAAATTGTGGTAAACGGACTCGGTGTTGGAAAAACTGTTGAGTTAATTGGAACAAGTCAACAATTAGTAGCTAGTGCTGAAATCAATAGATCAGGAGTGGGAACATTTGTATTTACTCCAGCTAATGGTGCTGAATATTACATAACCCATGGCACAGACAAGCTGCTTTTGCCTGAACCGGTTTTAGATGGATACTCGTTAAATCTAAATAGTATAGGAAAAGATGAATTACAGGTCAGGCTTTATACTTCTCCAAGCTCCAAATATATTAATAAAGATCTGTTTTTAATTTTAACTGCAAGAGGAAGGATCCTTTACAGTGCTTCATTTAACCAAGGCAGTTCTGGTATAACTATACTCAATATTCCAAAAAGTAATATTCCCGAAGGGATAGCACATATTTCATTGTTAGACACAGGAGGAAAGCCTCTGGCTGAAAGAGATTTCTATAATAGATCTGAACCTGCTGTTGAATTGAGCATGGTGCTTGATAAATCAGCTTTTGAGCCTAGAGAAAAGGTGAAACTTCAGTTTAGACTCGATGGTGATAATAGTAGTATTAAAAATGTTTCAATAGAAGCTTTGAATCAGGCACTTTATGAACAGTCTGTGAATTCATTGAGCGATGAACTTAACATATTGACTTCAATTGAGGACGATTTTTTAATTAATAGAAGTGATAGTAACTGGCAAGAGACATTAGATTATGATTTGATTGTTAATGGTGCCAAAGAGAATTGGGATGATATATTATCTGATCAGTCTCCTAAACCAGCGTTTGCGTTCACCACAGTTATGAGAAAAAGCGGCATAGCTTATGTCAACGATTCGACTAATGAAAGAGTACCAGCAGATACTAAAATGGTTTTTTATATGCAAAAGAGCATGTGGCGTTATGAAACATCGGTTTTGGATAATGGTGAAGTTTGGTTAATGATCCCTGAGCAATATGGACAAGATGAAATATTCTACTTTGCTGAGAATTATAGAGGCAGAAGAATTGAGGGTTTGAAAATTAAATGGAATACGGAAGAGGTAGATGACTTCTCTCAGCCTACATTGGCTTCAGAATCTAAAATGCATGATAAGTATGGTGAATTTGCTAATAAAAGTGCTGCTGTGAATAGCGCTTTTTCTTTTTTCACCAATGTTGATACGGCATTAGTTGGGCAAGTGAAAAATAATGCCAATGACGCTTTTGAACAACGGCTGTATGGTGCTGACATTAATGTGAAGGTGCAGGATTATCAGCTATTCCCAACCATGGACGAGATGATACGAGAAATTGTTCCTTCGGTAATTCATAGAGGTAAAGAGGAGTTAGGATATGTAAGGGTCACTTTACCACAACCCATGGACTTGGCAACCGATGACCCGCTGTATATCATTAATGGAATTGTTACTAAGGACACGAAATACTTTCTTTCATTGAAGCCATCAGATATTGTAACAGTAAAAGTCGTTAACAGTCCACGCAAGCTGATGCCATTGGGACTATTTGGCAAGAATGGAATCATCATGATTGAAACGAAAAATGGAGTAGAAAGACCACCAGTTTCAGTTGATAATATTGTTGACGGCCTGAACAAAAGTGTGGCATTTAATAACCTTGATTCTAGTGAGGTAAATACTTTAAATCATCCACATTTTAAATCTACAATCTATTGGAATCCCGCTGTTAGTATTGATGATTCTGGTACAGGGGAAGTTGAGTTTTATCTTTCTGATGATGTGGGTGAAATGCAGATATATTTGGAAGGTATTACAAAGGAAGGAATTCCTTTTAGTGCACAACGTAAAATTCATGTTCTCAATGGCAAATAGAGTTCAATGAATTCGAATATTAAAAAAGGCAATCATCATAGTAACATGTTGTTAATTTGATGATTGCCTTTTGCTTTAAACTTTTCTTTCTATTCTCACTTCCTAAAACTCATTTATTTTGTTTGGTATGTATTTAAGATGAGACACTTTAATCTTTCTTAAAGAGTAAATGAATTTAGGAAGCCGTAACCTCAGAAGCTTTTTGTTAGGTATATTAAACTGGTATGTAATAATATAAAACCTTAATAGGTCAGCATGTAATCTAACCTTAAGCCTGAGGATAGATTAGGCTTTGGGAGGTGGAGAAGCTGTGTCCAGATAAGATATGTAATAACACATGTTATATGTGTTATTTTCAATATCTCTTAGGATAATTTTGTCTGAATTTAATTCCTCTAGCGAAAAGGAAACATAATGGTCTATAACATGGCTAAGGATAACCTCAACCTTGTCTTTTTCTAAATCAGAAAGCTCTGATAACAAAATATCTTCAGCTTGTTCAACTAGTTCTGCATCATCAGTAAGTACTTCAAAGTGCTCCGTCTTGCCATCAACGTAATGAGTAATTACAAAAGGAGCTGCATACCCTAAAGAAAGTGCGTGTTCAATATCAGTTGCCTTTAACTGTGTCGATTGTGAAAGCCCGAGATCTTTCACCACCTTGTCCGACATGAATTGTTCTCTCTCTGAAAGCCTGTGTTCTACAATTACCTGTTCCACCAAACGAATGGAAAAGATGTTGGAGAACCAGCTAAAAGCTAGTAGGGAGAGTAACAATATAGCAGAGAGTTGTCTCAAATATTCTCAATTAAAAATGAAAATTAAGAAAAGTGACCAGAATATCAAATGTTATGCTGAGTTTAATTAAGTGTGTAATCAATTTCTAAGTCAATGGTAAGTATTAAGTTTACAGGCCTATTTAAGCATGGCCTATCGAATGAGTTTAGTAAAAGTAGATAACGTAGAAAAACAGTATAATAGAGATAGGAAAGCACTTTACCCTATAAGTTTATCCATAAATAAAAATGAAAAGCTTGGCATTGTAGGGGAAACGGGTTCCGGGAAGTCAACTTTACTGAAAGTTATTGCTGGCTTGATAGCACCTGACGGGGGCAGTGTTGCATTTAAAGGTAAAGTATTGCATAATCCTCTGGATCAACTGATTCCTGGCCATCCTTCAATTGCTTATTTGTCACAACATTTCGAATTACCCTTTTTTCGTACGGTTGAAGAAATAGTTTATGATCCGTATAAAATTAGCCAGGATGGGGTTAATGAATTATTCAAAGCTTGTCATATTGATCATTTAATACAGGCTGATTCTCAACAATTGTCTGGTGGAGAGAAACAACGGGTTGCTATTGCCAGATTGTTGGTAGATACTCCCGAAATATTGTTACTAGACGAGCCCTTTTCAAATCTCGACCTTTATCATCAGAATGTTATAAAAAGTACTTTAAAGAATATAGAGAGTACCATGGACACTACCATTGTACTTGTTGCCCACAATCCTTTGGACGTGCTTTCATGGGCTGATATTATACTTGCTATGAAGCTGGGCAAGGTTGTGCAAACTGATGGGCCATTTAACATTTATAATTTCCCCAATAATGAATATGTGGCAGGCTTGTTCGGAAAGTATAATATGGTGAATCCTGCTAAATGGGGAATTAAAGATAAGCGATTAACCAAAATCAAAAGCAAAGTAATTGTTCGACCGGAAGCGTTTTCTATTTCCAATAACAAGGAGGTTGGAACATCAGGAATGGTATTGGAGAAAACTTACTTTGGCAGCCATGAACAACTGTTGGTAAAGGTAGGTGATGAAGAGTTGATTGTTAATGCCGATGTTGGTAAGTTCAGCAATAGGGATAAGGTATTTATTCACTTGAAACCTGTGAGCCAGCAATGAACTCAGTATTTTAGTCCTAAGCCTTCCTTACAAATTCAGACTTCAAAGCCATTGAACCAAATCCATCAATTTTGCAGTCGATGTTATGGTCTCCATCAGTAAGTCTGATATTCTTTACTTTGGTGCCGGCTTTGATGGGCTTTGGAGCACCTTTAACAGGGAGGTCTTTAATTACCACTACAGTATCTCCATCTTGCAGTATGTTGCCATTGGAGTCTTTAATTACACTTGAGTCTTCCTCTACCTTTATTTCATCAGGATTCCACTCATGACCACATTCCGGACAAACCATCAAGTGATCCATGGGATAGGCATATTGAGAGCTACATTGGGGGCATGTTGATGATTCGGGCATGTATTTAAAATTAAAGTAGAGAGCAAATCTACTGATTATTAGAAAAAACAAATGCAAACAGTGTAGAACTGTGTGCATTTGTTATCCAGCTAAAACTATGACAGTTAATTATTTATAATTAATCTTTCAGTAGCTATACTCTTCCCATTTATAATTTTAATTATGTACACGCCTGAAGTTAATTTGCTTGTATTAATGCTGTTCGTATTTAGAGTTCCTTTTTGAATAATTTTTCCCTCAGAATTCAATATTTGATAACTATCTGACCCTGTTGGTTCAATCTTTATTTTTACCAAACCATTCGAAGGATTAGGGTAAATACTAAATTCTTCATTAAATGAGCTTCTTTCATTACTCGTTACTAATAAAGATTCTACATTTGAATATTCGGAGAAATCAAATAAATCGAAAGATCTTACTTTGTAAAAGTATGTGTCTCCCTGATTTAGGTTTTCATCAATGTATAAAGACTCTTCAGTTGATGTTACTAATTGAAATTCTGAATCACTTTTTAAAGATCTGTATATTTCAGATCCAAAGATATTTGTGTCACTTGTTTCCCAAGAAAATAAAAGCCTACCAACACCAACTTCCGTAAGAGTTAGTTGTGGTGCAATCAAATTAGAAGTTGTGGGAGTTGTAAATTCTAATGTGGTGCTAAAATCAGACCTAAATAGCCCTTTTATTGATTTAAGCTTGTAATAATAAGTAGTATTCAATTCTACAATGGGATCAATATGTTGCGTAGTAACCCCATTCATAGTGCTCAAAATACTAAATGTAATGTTGTCAATAGATTTGTATATCTCTATTTCATCAAAATTTTCACCATTATTATTCCAACCAACAACAACTCCATTAAGAAAATCAAATTCTGCAGTTAGGTCTAAAGGAGAGTTTAGGTTTCCCGTTGTAATCTCAACCTCTGCCGATCCTGAGTAAAGTGACTCTTTTAGTGCTCTAACTCTATACTCATATTTTGTGTTCAAAGAAACCTGATTGTCTATATAATTAGTATTGTTCGCAGAAATTGTGTCTAATATGACAAATTCAGCACCAACAGTTCTTTTGGATATTTGATATCCAGTCTCTCTATCTGTTTGATCGTTCCATGTTATTGAAATACCTTGACTAAAATCAAAAGAAGCACTAAGGTTATTTGGAGCCTTTGGGACATCAAAATTTACTTTTGCGATGCTGTATGCACCTTCTCCTTCAATACTTGAAAATCCTCCAGAAATAAGGTAGTTCCCATTTTCTAGTTTAATCAATCCACCAATACTTGGAGCAGAAAGATTGCCAATGATTTCAAATCTATACGAATATTCAGGGTCTACTCCGCCAGATAGATTTACTTTTACGAAGCCATCTACTTTTGCACTATTCATTTCTTGAAACTGCCCCCCAAGAAGAACGTTTTCAGTATCTAAAGGATGAATAACGATGATATCATAACCTCTTGTCTGAACTGAAATATCATCTTTTAGAGCGCCTGAAGCCTCAAACTGCAGCAATTTGGCAATATTATCATCATATTGATATGTAGAGACCAAAATGACATCTGTTTCAGGAACAGGCTCTATTTCATTAATAGGTATATTGGTGAAATCATAAGACATATTAAAAGTGACATCTACGTTTCCATCTGAATTGATTTTTCCGAATATACCTTTGTTGTCTGCTTGAATTAAGCCACTATAAATTATTTTACCGTCAGGAAGCAGATCAATGTCATTTAAATAATGATTCTCGGGTAATGAAAAATTGAAGGAATTATCCACAGTTCCATCTGAATTCAATCTAATAATGCTTGATTTATCAGGCAAGTTTGGATTGTCAATGCCTCCAGCAATAAGAAGTTTGTCATCAGACAGGACAATAATATCATTAATACTCCTACCTAAATTGTTAGCTTTAATCTGGTCATTGAAGGTATTTTCCAATATTCCACTAGCTGACAATTTGATTAAAGAACCTGTATTGATACCATTGAAAGTTGAGAAATTGCCTCCTATCAGAATATTACCCGCATTATCTTCTTCAATGGCATATGCCCATGAATCTACACTTGAGAATTCAATATTATCAATAAAGGTATAATCTGGAGAGCCGTCACTATTCAACTTTACTAGAAAGTCCGCAGGTGTATCTTCTACAGCTGAAAATTGCCCACTGATAACGATACTTCCATCGCTAAGCACTTTACTGCTGTAAATTCCAACACGTCCAGATAGATCAGCATTAAAATCAATGTAAACTTCCCCAGAAGCATTTAGTTTAGAGAGTCCTTGGCTAAAGTGGTTGTCGAAGTGGGTATGAAAGCTTGAAAACAATATATCACCTGAAGAATTAACACCTAAAAGCGGAGAGATAATAGATCCGTTTGAAGGGTGGTAGTTAGCTTTCTTCTGGGTATATGTATTGTTAACAGCCCCATTATTATCGAGTTTAATTATTGAGTATTCATCAAATCCTTTTTCAATACCTGCTACAAGAATATTTTCATCTTTATCAAGTAGCGTAAATACTTGATTGGCAAAAATGTTAGCTCCAGGCCCGGGCAATGCAAAGCCTACATCCCTTGAGCCATCCGAATTTATTTTTGCAACACTCTTCGCTGTTTGACCATATAGAACATCAAAGTTTCCTGAAATTATTAGATCTCCATTACTTGTCTCGTGTATGTTGTTTATGTAGGAATAATTTTCACCAAAAGCATTGTTAAAATTAAAGGATTCATCAATTGTACCATCAATATGTAACTTTACCATATCGTTAAATTGTGCACCATTAAAGCTGTTAAAATCGCCTCCAATAATAATTTCATCATTTGTTAGAATTTTTAATTCGCTTGTATAGGTTCCATATGAGTCAGGGCCAGAATTATTATTGAATGTTTCATCAATTGTTCCATCGATATTAAATCTTATGATACGATTTGATGATTCACCCAAACAAACAATTTTACCACTAGATTGCATTCCAATGTTATAGATATTTGTGATAGACGCTCCAATGTTAAATGTTTCATCAATTGTTCCATCATAGTTCAGTCTGAGGAGATCATTATAATCTTCAAAATACCCTGCAACATAAATTTTGTTTAATTCTTGGTCATAAACAGCATCAAATATGTTGCTAAACCCTTTGGTTATTATTGAGATATTATCTGTAAATTCCTCATCTAAGCTACCATCAGCTTCTAATCTAGCCATACGATTTACAGCATTGTCATCAACAGATGAGAGATCACCAGAAAGCAAAATCTTGTCGTCAGGTAAAATCATCATAAACCTAATTTCAGGTACTCCTTTTAATTTAGGTTTAAAATTAGGGTCAATAATTTGACCTTTTCCAACGGTTAATGTCAAAACAAGGAGAGGTAGTAGCCAATATTTTTTCATATACATGATTAAAATAAAGGCAATTATAATTTATCTAAACACATATTTTATCGTTTGATCTAAAATAATAATATAATATTTAATTAGAATTTTATTATTGACTGAAAAAGAGCGGGTTACGGATGATTAATTACAATAAAGGAAACTGGATAATGTTTCTATTCCCAAATAATTTCTATATTTAACCGTTTGAAACAGTTTTCTGCCATATTATTAGTTGTATTACTGGCCTCTTCTTGGTGTGCCAGCTACTTCACATTGCGCCTGATCGACAATGTTGTGGTACAGAATAAGTTGTCTGTCAACGAGATAAACCGTTCCCTGCAAGTGACAAAATCGTTAGGGATATCGAAAGATATTCTTCTAAAACAGACTGATGTTTCTTACAAACTATCCCTCGGTTATGCAGCACCTTTCATACTCGAACATAACAATGATTTTTATGAGGTAATGGAGAAGCCTGTTAATGTAGTAATGAGCACCAGTATTTTAAAATTTGTCAGGGTTGCAGACTCTGAAAAGGATGAGGTGGCTTATATCGTTAACAACATGTTTCAGACTTATGTCAATCCTTCTGGTGATTTTATACTAAATAAATACTTAGTATTTAGTGAGTTAAATGTATTATTTGACTCAAATGATAACTATTCTAATGCGCTCTCTGTAGCGGTTCCACCTCCCCGGGCCTAATACCCCTTACTTACTTTTGATTGATGATGTTCTCACCGGCACTTATTGCTGCTTGACAGATTACTCTTGTTGTTTCTTCTAAAATAATAAGGGACATAAGTTATTAGTCGTCCGGTTTGATGTTGAGTATATCAGATACTCTGATAATAATCTCTGTAATCCACTTAAAGATGAACCTATCTCAAAGGGGGATCTATCATTTCAATCTTAATGCAGGTAAGGTGACTAATGCACTTTTACTAAACGCTACTATTTAAAATAATTAAAATGAATAAAATTAAATACCTAAGTATTGCCATTTTGGTCTTGCTTGGTTGCTATGGCAGCGCAAATGCACAGACACCAAATGATGCAATTATGATGGAAGGAAAACAGGCCTGCGTATTATTTGAATACAATTATGGCACCTTCTATAAATATTGGGAAGGAAGCGACCTTCGTGAAAACCAAACCATAGCGACAGTTTATAGAAACACAGTAATGCCAATGGCGGCCATTGGAATAGTTGACCGTCTTAATTTCTATATAGGCGTTCCTTATATAAAAACCAAGTCATCAGATCCTAATGGGGGGCAATTTGCAGGGGCGAAAGGCTTCCAGGATTTGACCGTTGCATTGAAGTACCAAATTCTAAACCGTGAGAGCGAGTCAGGTACATTTTCGCTGCTGGCGGGAGTTGGCTTTTCAACTCCAATATCAAATTATTTACCTGATTATATGCCTTACAGCCTTGGGCTGGGTGCCCCTGAGCTTTCATACAGGGCTATTGCTCAATATGAGATGAAAAATGGGATTTATTTCCGTGGTGGAGCTGCTTATTTATGGAGAGGTTATGCAAAAGCTGAAAGAGAGTATTACTATAACGATGGCAGCTATTATACACCTTGGATGGACGTTCCCAATGCCATTACGGCCGATTTTTCTCTTGGTACTTGGTTACTTGAAAAGGCGCTGAGGGTAGAGCTTAATTACCTGGGTTCTAAATCTACAAGTGGAGACGATATAAGAGCTTATAATGCTCCTCAACCTACTAATGATATTGAAATAGATAGGATAGGAATTTTTGCCCATTATTACTTTCCTAATATCAAAGGATTGGGCGTAGCTGCCTATCACAATCAGGTTATAAACGGAAAGAACACTGCCAGGATCAGAACTACTGGCATAGGCGTTACATATTTTTTCAATTATCTAAAGAATAAATCACAATGAGAAGTCTAATATTTTTCACTTTGGTAGCGACAATGCTAATATTGAGTTCGTGCGAAAAGGAGCTCCCTACGCATTTGTCTTTTGATAATTATGCCTTTTCGACTACCGACCAGGATGGTGGAACCTGGAATACCACGTTAATATCAAGTACATATGAAATCTCTATTTCAGAACCCACAGCCACATCTTCGTCAGAATACCAGCAAGAATTGGCAGAGCTAAAGCAGGAGATGTCTCAAATGAGTGATGATGAACGAAATGCTGTTGAATACTGGTCTGATAACTCAACGATCAGATGGAATGAGATTGCACTTGAACTAATAGCAAAGTACAATCTTATACCAGGTTATAATGATGACGGCACTTATACATTGCCAAGTCCAGCTAACCCGGCAGGACCTCCTGCATTTCCATTTGCCCATCCCCCTTATGCGGTTAGGGCCTTGGCCTATATGTCTGTAGCCCAGTTTGATGGTTTAATAACAGCATGGCATCACAAATACATTCACAACAGACCTGCACCTTACCAGTTGGACAATGAAATAGAGTATGCCTACATGGACAATGGTATACCGTCATATCCAAGCCATGGAGCTGTTATAGCAGCTGCTTCTAAGAATGTGCTAACAGCAATGTTCCCACTTGAGGCTGAATATCTGGCACAAAAGGAGGCTGAGCACCTTAAGAGCCTGTTGCTATCAGGTGGTTATGTGCAAAGTGATATAGATGCTGGAAAGCAAATAGGCGATGAGATAGCTTCTATAGCTTTAGTTAGAGCCTCCAATGATGGAATGAAAAATGCCCAGACACCCAAACCGGTTTCAGATTCAATAGCAGACGCAGCTTTTGATAGGTATGGATGGAAGTGGATCAATAAAGAATTACCCCAGCGACCAGTCGGTCTAACTCCATTATACAGCAAAGTAAGAATGTGGAATGTGCCCAATGTTGAAATGACCAGGCCTATTCCTCCTCCGGCAATTGGTTCGCCTGAATACTTAAAAGATGTTGAAATATTAAAGGATTATGCTGATAATATGACAACTGAAAGAAGACGAATAGCCAATTTTTGGCAAGATGGCTTAGGTACGTACACCCCACCGGGACATTGGAATGAATTCGCAAAAGAATTTATTGTGAAATACCGACTTAATCCTTTGCGGACAGCGCGGACGTTTGCTTATATAAATATGGCCATGATGGATGGAGGTATAAGCTGCTGGGATGCTAAATATTACTATCACTATCCAAGGCCGATACAAACTATCGATGGGTTCAAAACCATTGCTGGTACGCCTAATTTCCCTTCATATACTTCCGGACATAGTGTGTTTTCCGCTGCTGGCGCAGAAGTGTTGGCTTACATTTTCCCACAAGAAGCAGCAGTTGTTAGGGAATGGGCTAAAGAGGCGGCAATATCAAGGGTTTATGGAGGAATCCACTGGACTTTTGATGCATACATTGGTACGGATCAGGGCATAGATGTTGCCCAGTACACCATTGACATAGCTAAGTCTGACGGAGCTGATTAATCAATTTTTAATAAAAATCTAAAATTCAATAAAATGAAAAATATATACTTATTAACAATACTATTATTTATTGCTGTAAGCATTGATTCTTACGGGCAAGGTTGTGTAGCCATAAGAGGAAATGGCTGTGGTGGTGGATTGAACAGTGGCATTGGATTGTCCAAAGGCGAATTCAATGCACAATTGGGATACCGCTATTTTAAATCTTACAAGCACTATAGAGGTAGTCACGAGGAAGTTGAACGCGTAGAAAATGGCACAGAGGTGATTAACAAATCTAGTTTTGTTGATTTCTCGTTGAGATATGGCATTACAGACCGTTGGTTTGCCAATATCATTTTGCCCTATGTACATCACGACAGGTCATCAATGTATGAGCATGGTGGCAACCCTCCAAATGGCCTTGGGGAAAGGCATACTACTGTTTCAAGCGGTTTGGGAGATATTAGAATAGGCGCAGGGTTCTGGCTGTGGGAGCCTGGCAAGCATGACTTTAACTATTCACTAGGTCTTGGCCTTAAATTGCCTTCTGGAAGTTATGACTATGAAGACACTTTCTACAATCAGGGAGATGACAGGGATCAGGATGTAAAAAGGGTGGTTGATCAGTCAATTCAGCCAGGAGATGGGGGTACAGGCCTTGCCCTTGACATTCAAGGATACCAAAAATTGAATCATCGTTTCGGTATCAATACTTCAGTTTATTATCTATTCAATTTTGAAGAGACCAATGGTGTGTTGACCAGAAATGGTAGTAGTGAGTTTTCTGTTCCTGATCAGTTTGCCTTTCAGGTTGGTAGTTATTATGCCACTATGAAAGGGTTTAGCCTCTATCTTGGAGGTAGGGTTGAGGGTGTTCCTGCCAAAGATTTGATAGGTGGTGATGCCGGGTATAGAAGGCCAGGTTATGCAGTTTCGCTAGAGCCAGGTGCTGGATATGCATATAAAAACTGGTCCTTGTTTGCTAGTGTACCCATTGCAATGTATAGGAACCGCATCCAGAGCTATGAAGATAAAGTGCGTACGCAAGAGACTGGAGTTTACAGACATGGAGATGCAGCTTTTGCCGATTATTTAGTGAATATAGGTTTGAGTTTCCGCTTTGGTGGCGCTCAACAAGATGCAGAGCCTGTGGATAATAATCCGTTTTATAATTAAATACATAACAAATTGACTTGGAAGGCTTGATGTTTTAGCATCAAGCCTTTTTCATTTTTAATGTATAGCATACTGTCCCATTTTTGTTGTTAAAGAAATAGTCAGAATTCATAGTCAGGTTATACGCATGTTTAAACATCAATAACCTACATTTGCCACTTCTTTTTCAGAAAGGAAAGCTTCTGATACGGCCATGGCAATAGACACAAAAAATAACCGGCTCTTATTAATTCTTATCCTGGGGTCACTGACCACTATCGGACCGCTGTCTATTGACATGTATCTGCCAGCTTTTGAGGAGATATCCATTGGCTTAAATACAGATATCAATCATATCTCACTTTCACTTTCCAGTTTCTTTATTGGGCTAGCCGTTGGGCAGCTGTTTTATGGTCCTATGCTTGAACGATTTGGACGTAAAAAACCAGTTTATTTTGGTTTGGGGTTGTACGTTTTGGCATCCATAGGTTGTGCATTTAGCACTTCAGTAGAGGGACTTATAGCTTTCAGGTTTTTTCAGGCTTTGGGCTCATGTGCAGGTATGGTGTCATCCAGAGCTATAGTTCGTGACCTTTTCACTACTAAAGAAATGGCCAAGGTTTTCTCAATGTTGATGATGGTGATAGCCGTATCACCTATTATAGCGCCAACAGCAGGAGGTTATGTGACAGCCAGCCTGGGCTGGAGGGCAGTATTTGGCGTTCTAATAGTGCTTTCGGTTATGGTTTTAGTGAGCTGTATTTTCTGGTTACCAGAAAGTAAAAAAGCTGATCCTAGCTATTCCTTAAAGCCTAGAAAGATATTGAGAAACTATATCGATATTTTCAAAGACAAACAGTTTTTGGTTTTTGCCTTTACCGGAGCCATAGCTTATGCGGGATTGTATGCCTATTTAAGCGGATCTCCTTATTTGTTTATGCAACTGTTCAACGTGTCTGAAAAGGAGTATGGGCTTATTTTTGCTGTGATTGCTGCGGGACTTATCAGTGCCAGCCAAATCAATAATTTGCTATTGAGAAAGTTGCGAAGTGAACGGATTATCTTGTTTAGCCTGATGGCACAATCTGTAATAGGCATAGGGCTTTTGGTAGTAACTTACCTTAACCTTTCAGGGCTTTATCTTACCACATCATTGATTTTTGGGTATCTGTTCTTTTTAGGTTTTATCTTCCCAAACTCTTCGGCACTTTCATTGGCTACCTTAGGGCATACAGCTGGTAATGCCTCAGCTTTAATGGGCTCACTTCAGATGGTGGTAGGAGCATTGGCCTCTGCATTGGTTAGTATATTACAATCCGACAGTGCCATGCCCATGGCGGTCGTAATGGCACTGTGCTCAACTGCAGCCTTGTTTCTACTCAGTTTTGGGAGTAGGAGGTTGGTACTGGGTTGAAATTCAAACTCAATAATTGCAATCAGTTTGAAAGTTTGAAAGCGCATACTGCCTTGCATTAATGAAGTTATAATGCCACCATTCTGTACGAATGGATTTAAAGCTGAATGATTCCATAACTTCCTTCAATAGTTTCCTGTTTTTTAGAATGTTTTCTGGGAGATCAGTAAAATCATGATTTGCTTCCTTGCCAAAAAAATCAAACGCAGTACCCATTTCTACTTCTTTACCATCAAGACGTACTAAGGTGATATCAACAGCACCACCTCTGTTATGAATAGAGCCAGATGTATATGGGTTGGCCACATAGCCGGGTTTTGGATATATCTTCCACATTAATTTCTGTACATCTACAGGTCGATAACAGTCGAAAAATTTTATCCTAAAACCCAGATTAATTAGTGAATCATTAGCGGCTATAAGTTTATTAGCAACCTCTTTTCTAATCATGCACTTATCGCAGCTATATACTTTTCTTTTTAAAAAATTATCATCAGTGGCATATTTCATGTCATAGCTAAAACCTTCAGCGTACTCTTGCATGACAACAAATGTGGTGTCAGATTCTGTTTGATGCTCTATTTCATCCTTGGGTTTAGATGCATTGAATCCTAACTTATCAAAATTGATTTCTTGTGTTCTCTGTGGTTCACACGCAGCTTGTGTAATAAATAGCAAGAAAGTTAAAACTGTTCTAATGTTCATTAAACAACTTGTTTAGTTTCGTAAACTTATATCTTATATAATATTCTGCAATTATTAAATTCGGAATCCAGCCAAGCCAGGCTACCAACATATAGACATCCATTGGATGTGGCCTAAAAAAGAATACTAATGCTACCTTCCATGCTCTTAGTGTTAGGGCAGATAGTGTTAATGCATAACTTCTTATTATAAAATTACGATGGGCTAGAAAATTAAACTTCCTAGCCTGATTAAATCCTTGATAGGTAAAATAAATCCATAAAACGCTCAAAATCAAAAATGAAGTTTGAGAAATGAGGCCACCATTTGCATAAATAGACATAATAATGCCTGAAGGGCCTGATAATAGAAGTATTACACCTACATATACCCAGCCTGCAGTTTTATGAATTTTTGGATATTTAAAAAGCAGTGTTTTTGAGAATTGTGTAAATCCTGCCATTAGGCAAATACAACTGGTTATGACATGAATGTAGAATGCCACTTTCCATATTTCATTATGAATAATCCATTGCTTAATTCTAAGAAATGCAGTTTGGTCATTGAAAGAAAAGTAAGGAATAGTGAGTCTTACCATTAAAAAGGTAAAGAAGCTTAAAATCAAAAGTAATGATACCTTTATTCCTAATCGCATTCAAATTGTATTTTAAGTAAAAATATATCTATTTTACTACGCAATCATTTAAACTGAGCTAAAATATGAGATTATCATCTTCAACCCCATATATTGTCTATTTTCTAGTCTTATGCTCTTGCGGGCAGGGTAATAAACAAGAAACTCAATCGGAAATTCTTAAAGAAGATTCTACTAAAGTTAAGAAAGAAGTTTTGAGAGCTGCTTTGCAGAATGATCCCAGAAAAATTGGTCCAGAAAAATCAAAGGAACAGTACCAGATAGAAGAAGATATTTATAAGATTAATGCTGCTGACAATCCTTTGTATGGCTATTGGGTAGGAGACTTTGGCAAAAATAAAATCAATATAGCCCTGGCATATGCCAATAATGATTCCATTTATGGTCATAGTGTCTGCGCTGGTAATTTTAGGCCGATTAAGGGGCTATTAGAGGAAGTTGAAGAAGGAAAATATTCCATTGTTATGAGAGAGCCCGGTGATGATAAATATGATGGTGAATTTCAATTTGAAATTGATATTAACAAAGGTGAGTTAGTAGGTACTTGGAGTCCTTACAAAAATACAGTTTCATCAAAACAATATCGGTTAATGAGAAGGGTGTTTAGGTATGAGCCTTCGAATGGTGATTTTCCTATGGCTTCAACTCAATATTTGGACGTGCCAGATGTTGAGAACTTTTTACCTGAAGAAATAGAATTGATAAGAAATGAAATTTATGCAAGGCATGGTTATAGTTTTCAGAACTTAAAAATTCGTAGAATATTTGATGCCAAGGACTGGTACATTCCAATGGCTATTGATATTAGAGATCAACTGACCGAGTTGGAAGCACACAATATAGACCTACTGTATAATTATGAAGAGTATTATGCTGAATACTACGATGAATATGGTAGATGAATTAGTAAAGTTTAATTTTACTTTATAGTTCAAATTTCCCCCTATTTGCGTTAATTCAATACTTCAGATTACCACTATCTTGGATTAAGTTTAACCTTAAACCTGAAGATCATGAAAAGCCAATTTAAACTTTCAATTGACCGTCCATGTGCTGAGAAATTTGAAAACTTTACCTCAACATCTCTTGGTGGTTTTTGTCAAAGTTGCCAAAAAGAAGTGATTGATTTTACTAAAATGACCGATGATGAAATAGTTAGTCATTTTAAAAATGTAAAAGGCAAATCCTGTGGAAGGTTTAAACAAGACCAATTAACAACCTATACAAAGTATTCTCAAGTCAGATCGAATAACAGCTTTAAATGGGCTGGAGTGGGTGCACTTGGTTTGTCTTTGTTGCTACCAGTTAATGAATCTTTCAGTCAGGGTAGAAATGATCAAAATACAGTTTTCGTTGACAGTAAAGTCAATCAAAATATTGAGTTTTCAAATTCAAAGGATAAACACTATGTGAAAGGGACCGTTTTTTATCGGGATGACAAGGAGCCTCTTCCAGGAGTAAATGTAGTAGTAAAAGGTACTACAATAGGAACTGTAACTGACATGGATGGGAAGTTTGAGTTCAAGGAACCTTTAAATACAGGTGATGTCCTTGTTTTTAGTTTTATAGGATTAGTAACTGAAGAGGTTAAAATATCAAATAAATTATCCTTTAATGTTGACTTAGGGATGATTGAAATGGAGGCTGATTTTATGGGTGAAGTTGCGATAAACGAGGTCTATTCATCAAAAGTTTCTTTATGGCAAAAGGTGAAGGGGTTGTTTAAATGAGATTAAGCATTATTGCCTTTTTTCTTGGATTCAGTTTCAATATATCATGGGCTCAAGCCAGAGATTTTGAAGAAGTAAATTTTGTTATGGCTGATAGTATTGCAGAAGCCTATGTGGGATCGGAGCTGATGAACTTACCTAAGCTATCTTACAATTTAACCCACTCTTTAACTTCCGATGTAGAGAAGTTCAGAGCTATTTATACTTGGGTATCTCGAAACATAACTAATGATGTCAATGATTATCTGTTGAATAAACGAAAGCGTGAGAAGTATCAAAATGATGCTGATGCGCTTGAGCTCTGGAATAAAGAGTTTGTAAAAGAATCATTTAGAAAATTACTGAAATACAAAAGAACTGTCTGTACTGGTTACGCCTATTTAGTGAAAGAGCTTGCTTATTTTGCTGGTATAGAAAGTGTAATAGTGGACGGATACGGTCGCACTTCTGGGATCAATGTGATGGAAAAATCCATTCCCAATCATTCATGGAATGCTGTAAAACTTGACGGGAAATGGTATTTGTGTGATGCTACCTGGTCAAGTGGAGGAATGCTGCCCACAGTAAAACTCTTTGTGCCTGATTATAACGATGGTTATTTCCTCGCTGATCCTGAGTTGTTTGCCTTGAGCCATTACCCTTTAGATAAAAAGTGGCTATTGACTGAGAAGGAAAAGACCTTCGAAGAATTTATCAATGACCCATTGGTTTATAAATATGCATTCAGTTATGATGTAATGCCGCTTGTACCTTCAGTGATGAAAAAAGTTATTCAAAAACATGACTCGGTAACTTTTGGTTTTCAGCTGGGGGATATGTCTATCGTTGATAAACTTTCTCTGGAAGTTGCCCGAGGTAATTCTCCAAGAAGTTATACACCAGAGATAGTTGTTGAGGAAAATGGTATGGTGACATTAAATCATGTGTTTAGCTCAAAGGGCACTTTCGATGTTCACTTAAAAGTTGATGATGACTATTTGGCGACTTATGTAGTTGAAGTAAAAAGGATCAATTAAATTTTTATACTTTTTAGGCATAATGTCCACTGAACCTGCTGCGTGTCACTCAAAGAGGACATTGAAATACGATAACCTATCCATCAAAGACCCTTCAGGTAACTCTGATGGAGAGAAATTACTTAAAGTAAATTATAGATACTCATTACTATACCTCAGCAGCTGAATTAAATCAAAACTTTTACCTAGGTTCAGTTGCATAGTGGCCACCAGGCTATGGACCGCAATTAGTTCTCTGTCTATTGATCTGGGGTTTTGTTTACAGGCTTTGCCAATTTCCACTTTGGCGGCATCAAAACCTTTACTTTCATAGGTAATCAGTACACTTACACTATTTTCTTCAGCACTTTTTTGTCTTGGTTTAGGTGTATAACCGATTTGAGCAATCATGGCTTCTGCCAATGCCCATACTGACCATGGGTTTTGACCGGTAATTAAATGTTTATCGATACTCAATTGTTCCAGATAAAGATACCCTTCATCGAATTTGGCGCCTTGCTCTATCAACTTGTCCTGAAGTAAAAATGGAAATATCTCCTTGGCATCCTTAATTAGGAATAACTCTTCTTCATTAGTAAATGCGCTAACCGTCTTGTTTTCCAATAGAGGCCTTCCATTATCTAATTTTACATTTATCAATGCAGCTGGACCATGACATACTGCACCTATTACTTTTCCAGACTGATAATAGTCCTTCAATAATGCCTGAATGTGTTCATTGTCAGGGAAATCAAACATGGCACCTTTGCCACCGACAAAATATATTGCTGCATAATCATCAGGGTTTACTGTACTAATAGCAATGCTATTGCGGACTTTACCTTGAGCTATTGAATCGTTTAAGAAGGCATAGTCAAATTCCTTCATATCATCACCATCAATGACCACAGGAGGCAAACCACCTTTAGTGCTTGCTATATCTACTTCAAAGCCATTGGCCTTAAATACATAATAGGCTCTGGATAATTCAGTGAGTTCGTAACCAGTACTTTTACCACTGCTGCCCATCACACCAACACTGGTGACTACGGCCAATATTTTACCTCGTGGTTCAATAACATTTTCTGTCAGGTACGGCAAATCAGTTGGTAGTGTAGCTTGTAGCTCTTCTTTGGATATTTCAGGTTTAGGAAGCAGGTTGATAAACCAGTATCCGAAAGAGACAATTGAAACGATGAGAACGAGTGTTACAATTAATGACCATTTTAAGATTTTCTTTATCCTCGACATAGTATTTGCTTTTTAAGCAAATGAGGGACTATGCCGTGTGAAAGTCTTTCGAAATGATCATTTCGATAAACAAAAAGATAAATTCGTTAACTGTCTTTGAAAGCCACAGGCGTTTTTCCTGTTTGTTTTTTGAAGGCTGTGTTAAAGCTGGAGATACTATTAAACCCTACTTCAAAGGCAATGGCTGCCATTGTGTGATTCTTAAATGCTTTGGAATGGAGTAATTGTTTTGATTCTTCTATCCGATAATAATTAATAAAGCTATTGAAGTTCTTCCCACTTCGCTGATTGATTACCATAGAAAGCGTCTGAGTGGTAACATTTAAATCCTTGCTCATGGATTTTAAGGTAAGCTCAGGGTTTTGGTACTGTTTTTCATTTTCAACAAGTGCTAACACTCTTGAGTAAAGTTGTCTGCTTTGTTCATCTGAAATGGTGGTGGTTTTGTACTTGGTTTGATCAATTTTTGATATGTAGTCCTTACTGATAACTATAAAACTGATAACATAAGCCACAACAGAATACAATACCGGGCCAACTATATAGGGCACCGTTTCATCAAATAGGTTTAACACATAGACAACCCAGATGGCCAAAAGTCCATAAGTTAATAAGGTAAGTAGTTTGTGAACATCATTATTAAGTTCCTTAGCCCGCCTTACCAATTTGTAGGTAATAAAAATATAAATGATAAAGTGCAGGTAATATGCTATGAACAGTATGGCAAAAAATGGGAGAGGAATTGTTTCTATATGTCGGTCTTCAAGCCATAAACCAAAGCAAACACCCAAAATGGATGGGATGAATTCCAGGAGATACTTCCTTGAGACTACAAATGATTTGTTAATGCATGACTTGGCGAAAAGATAAAACAACGGACCAATGGCCATGATTGTGCCCAGTCCTGCAAATATGAATTTCACATCAAGATCGAGAGTGAACTCTAGAAAAACAGATTTTCCGACTCTAAAGGAAAGAACAAGCAGCAGCAGACCTAGCAGAATGTTTGATAAGCGATTCCCTTTCCGATAAGTCCAAAGAAATATGGCCAGGAACAGCCCATGCACTACTCCAAGGCCGCTAATAATTACAAGGACAATATCATCTACTGACATGCCTGCAAATTAGTCGAAAATTGAAGACTAAAGTGCCAATTACTGATTGATAATGACTTCATAAAATAAGACTAAACCCGAAATACTGACAGGCTCTCATCTTTTCTCCCTACTTAATTCATGGTTTGTTGTGAGCTTAAATAGTAATATAACGATGATGGCTTTGGAGTTAAGACCCTGTCTGAAGTAACTAATATTCTTCATATATTAATTTTTAAAGAAATAACTAGCCTTTAGTATTATTTCTTTATGTAGTTTGTCGAAAACACTTCTATAAGACGCAGATTTTCTTTAGATTAACGGCTTGTATATGCTTCATTTTTGATTTTTTAAGTATTTACTCTGTTTATTTTTTAGAGTGTGATGAGCAAGCATTTTAGGTCAGTTTTACTTTCGAGTGTATTTATTCTTACGGCTTCGGCTGTGAGTAATTCTGCGCCTATAATTACACTTTGCCCTTCCGATATTACTCATACTATAACCACTGGCTGCGATAGAACTGCAACTTGGATAGAACCTTTAGCAGTTGATGTTATCAGTGGTATTAAATCTTTTACAAGTACCCATGATCCAGGAGATACTTTCGAAATTGGTAGAACTACTGTTGTTTATACTGCCATTAATAACAATGATGAAGTGTCTACCTGTACTTTTATTGTAAATATTAAACCAAGTGCTGGTTATGCCTTAGCTAATTGTCCTTCTGACGTAACATTAAATGTAAATGCAGGATGTAACCGTGCTGCTGCATGGGTTGCTCCTACAGTGCCGTGTTCTGAAATAACGCTTTCAAGTGATTATAATCCAGGGGAAACATTTCCTATTGGCACCACTACAGTTACCTATATCGCATCAAAAGGGGTGGACATCTATGCCATTTGTATGTTTGATGTTACGATCAATGATAATATTGCACCCACTTTTGATGTAACTCCCGGTGATATAACTGTTGCCGCTAATGCTGGTTGTGAGGCTACTGTAAACTGGGCTGCACCAACTGTTTTAGATAACTGCACAGATAATATCACACCAACGGGTGATTTTGATCCAGGAGACACATTTCCGCTTGGTACTACTTTAGTTACTTATTCAGCCAGTGATGAGGCAGGAAATCCTGCCACTTATTCTTTTAATGTGACTGTAGAAGATCAAACAGGTCCGGTATTTACAAATCTACCGGCCAACAGAACGGTATCAGCTAGTGCGGTGAATTGCAAAGGTACAACAACATGGCCCACAGTTATAGCTACTGATAATTGTACTTCTAATGTCAGTGATATTGTTTTTTCTCATGCTTCTGGAAGTGCTTTTGATTTAGGTATTACTGAAGTGACTTATACGGCTACCGATGATGAAGGAAATGAAACTATTGAATCTTTCAATGTTACTGTAGTAGATAATACTGACCCCGAGGTGGTTACGTGCCCAGGTAATGTGAACGTTGTAGCAACAGCAGGATGTACTGCGGTGGCTACATGGACAGCTCCAACTTTTGATGATGCCTGTGATATATCACTGTCAGTAAGTAGCTCACATTCCTCTGGTTCAACTTTTGATATCGGCTCTACAACAATTACCTACACAGCTACTGATGACGCAGGCAATCAAACTACATGCACTTTTGATGTTATCGTTACCGATAACACTCCTCCAGTTTTAATGAATTGCCCAACTAATGTTAAAGTAGTTGCAGGGGCTAACTGTGAAGCAGTTGCAAACTGGTCAGCACCAACTGCAACAGACAACTGCTCTTCAAGTATAACCCCAACGGCTAATTTTAGCTCTGGAGACTCATTTCCTCTAGGCACTACAACAGTTACATACACGGCCGTTGATGAGGCTGGGAATATTGTTACTTGTTCTTTCAATGTAATTGTTGAAGATCAGACGGGCCCGGTTTTTTCAAACTTTCCTATTGATCTAGAAGTTTCCGTTAGAGAATTGGATTGCAAAGGTACAGCAACATGGGATACAGTTACTGCTACAGATTTGTGTAACAGCCCTGTCATTATTAATCAATCACATGCATCTGGTGATCTTTTTAATTTAGGAGAGACTGAAGTCACTTATACCGCTACAGATGATGAAGGAAACGAAACCGTTGATTCATTTATCGTTACAGTAGTTGACAGTACACCCCCTGTTATAACTAACTGTCCGTCAGATATTAATTTAATTGCTACCAATTCATGTACTGCGGTGGCTATCTGGTCTGGGCCTACATTCAATGATAGTTGTGACGCTACACCTTCAATAACCAGATCACACACTTCTGGCACATCTTTTCCTATTGGAACCACCTCAGTAACTATTGTTGCCACTGATGAAGCAGGAAACCAAACAGCATGTACATTTAATGTAACAGTTTCAGATATTGTCGCCCCGGTTTTCAATTCCTGCCCATCAAATATAACTGTTGCCGCTTCTGGAGACGGGTGTGAGGCTACCGCTACATGGACTGTTCCCACAGCATCAGATAATTGTTCATCAGACATAGTCCCTACTGCAGACTTCAGCCCGGGAGATGCATTTCCTTTGGGAACAACTACTGTAACTTACACTGCAACTGATGTAGGTGGTAACGAATCCACTTGTTCTTTTGATGTTACGATTATAGACCAGACAGCACCAGTATTTATTGACTGTCCTGAAGATATTGAAATAGCTGCTAATGCCGATTGTGCTGCTATAGTTTCCTGGGTTGCACCTGCGGTAACTGACAATTGTAATTCAGGCGTAACCATTGCTCCAAGTCATAACCCTGAGGATAGTTTTGATTTAGGTACTACCATAGTTACTTATAAAGCTACTGATGAAGCTGGTAATGAGACCACCTGCACTTTCAATGTTACTGTCATTGACGAAACAGGACCTGAAATAGCCAATTGCCCTGTTGATATTGAAATTACTACTGCGGAGTGTGAGGCTGTTGTGAATTGGGAAGCATTGACAGCAGTTGATAATTGCAGCACTGTAACTACAAGTTCCAATTTCTCTCCCGGAGATACGTTTGCATTAGGCACCACAACAGTAGTTTATACTTTTACCGATGATCTGGGCAATGAAAGCCAATGTTCATTTAATGTAACTGTTGTAAATCCGGATGCCCTGCAATTGCTGAACTGTCCTGATGACATATCCATAGAGACTGATGACAGTGGTAGGGCAGAAGTGAGCTGGGCAGAACCAAGTGTGGAAAGTATTTGCACGAATTTCACTACTAGTCAGTCGCACCAGCCGGGCGATACCTTTCAGGAAGGCACAACTTTAGTTACCTATCAATTTACTGATGAGTTTCAGGCAGTAGTCACTTGTTCATTTAATGTAACAGTTTCTATTAGGGATATAGAATTTGATGTTCCCAAACTGCTGACCCCAAATAATGATGGCAATAATGATACATGGGTGCTGGACGGCATTGAGAATTTCCCTGATAATGAAGTGGTAGTAGTGGATAGATGGGGAGGTGAGATCTTCAAAACAACGGGTTATGATAACCAAAGGGTGGTTTGGGATGGAACCAATCAAAATGGCAAAATTGTACCTACAGGTACCTATTTCTTTTACATCTCGGTGAAAACAAATGCATCAACGCAAAAGACGCAGGGCTTTATAGAAATTATACAATAGGATGAAGAAAGCTGTAAGCCATATCGCCATTGTTGTTATCTGCATCTGCTGTGTGCTTGCCAGTAAATCTGCAATGGCACAACAGAATGTTCAGTACACCCAGTACATGTATGATGGCTCGCTGATTAATCCTGCCTATGTGGGAGCTGATGAAGCATTGAGCATGACGCTGGTTCATCGCGATCAGTGGAATGGTTTAGATGGTGCCCCTCAGTCACAAACCTTCTCGGCACATACATTATTCAAGAAAAAACAGTTTGGTACAGGCATTATCATTCATCGCGAAAGCATAGGTATCCATCAAAGGTTCAATGCCGGGGCAAATTTCGCCTATCATTTGCCTACTGGCAAATACAGCTATCTTTCATTTGGCATGCAGGCGGCTGCTTTTAACAGGCGGTCCGATTATCTGGCAGTTCAGGGTAATACTGCAGACCCTTCAGCAGCCAATGGCGATTTTAACGAAACCTATTTTGATGCCAGCTTTGGCCTCTATTTCAGGAGTAGGAAATTTCATATGGGGTATTCAGCTTCTGAAATCCTGCCGAGAAACTATGCTTTGGGAGATACACTCAATGTAAATTCAGATAATTTCAACCACCTTGTTTTCACTAAATTAATTTTACCCCTGAGCAGATCGGTAGATTTAACGCCAAGTGTATTGTTAAAATATTATGCGGGAGCACCGCTATCTTATGATATAAACCTGAATACCACCATCCATGAGGTGGTTTCATTCGGTGTTTCTTACAGAAAGGACGAGTCTGTGGATTTTCTCGTCAGATTAAACATTACCCCGCAGTTTCAGGTTGGGTATGCGTATGATAATCCAATTGGTACGGTAGCGGAATTTGCCAGGGCTTCCAATGAATTGATGCTCAGGTACTTGTTTAAGTTTAAATACGATAAAGTAGTCTCTCCAAGGTGAGGTATTTTTCAGCACATATAAATCGATTTATAAGCAAATCAATTGTCTTTTTCATAGCTGTCTTGTTATGTCTTGGATTTAATGCCGATGCCCAGGAGTCTGTTTTTAGTTTGTTTACAAAGGATTTAGATACTGCTGATGACTATTATGTAAATGGCAATTACAAAAGTGCACTCGATCTTTACGAAGTAGTGGCTTCCAAAAAATCTGCCCCTGCAAATATTGACTTAAGGTTGGCGCGCTGCTATTACTTCACGCATGATTATGCAAAGGCTGTTACCAGCTATGAGAAGTTTATGAAAGTGGAGAAGCTTTCAGACATGGATCAATTCTATTATGCCGAAGCATTAACCGCAACGGGGGATTACACTAAGTCAGCAGAAGTATATGCTATGAGTTATGCCAAGGATAGTCAGAACGAAATGCTGGCGGCCCGAATCTGGCGGATGAACAATATAGCCTACCTTTTTGAAGATTCTGTTGACAATGCTGTGCGTTATATCTCTTTAAACACACCTAATAGCGAATTGAAGGCCTTGCCTTATAATGATGGGGTGGTTTATGTTTCCAATCAGCAGCCGGTATCGATGGTGCAGAAAGTGGACACCAAAACCAATGCTCCGTTCTATCATTTATACTATTCAGATACAAAGCCCGATCCGTTTAGTGTCAATGCCTTGATTTATGATCAGGCAGAATCTTTTGATAGTGACTTAAATGGAGGTTTTCATATTGGCTCACTTGACTTTTATAATGGCCATAGTAAGATGGTGGTGGCCATGACCAGTAAATACAAAAATGAACAGGACAAGTATCCGCTACAGCTTTATTTTGCCGCTAAGAAAAAGAAACGCTGGAAAGTGGTAAAGCCATTTGAGCACAATAACAATGGCTATTCCCTAAGTGAGCCTTCCATTAGTGAAGATGGTAAAAAACTCTATTTTTCTTCAAACCTGCCAGAAGGGTACGGTGGCCGTGATATCTATGTCTCAAATTATAAAGATGGTGCCTGGACAGCTCCTGAAAACCTGGGGCCTGCGGTAAATACCTCAGCGGACGAAATATTCCCTTTTTCTGGTTCTGATCAAACACTTTATTTTTCTTCCAATGGCCATCCCGGACTTGGAGGATCAGATATTTTCAAGGTAGAATTGTTAACAGATGGGTTTGGCGAAGTGGAAAACCTCGGCTATCCTATTAATTCGGGTTATGATGATTTTGCCTTCACTATCGACTCGTTGAACAGGCATGGTTTCTTAAGCTCTAACAGAAAAAATGGAGGCCTTGATGATGATATCTACGAGTTTGACATGGGCTTGCAGAGCTATCCATTGAAAATAGATGGTGTGGTTAAGTTTATTGAGCACAATTGGATGGATTCTACGGATTTGAAGCCTTTACCTAATGTGCAGTTGATATTAATTGATGACAATGGAAACAACAGGGTTACCGAGGCCATATCAGATGATAATGGTAATTTTAGCTTCACTATACCTTTTTACAGCAAGTACAAAATCAGGATAGTCGGGAACGATTTGGATGGCATTGTCAGTTTTGAGGTTCCAAAGTATGCTAAAACCAATTCTACTTACGAAATTGTGGTAGTCAATGACGATTTCAAGAAATCAAAAGAAGGGGTGAAATGAAACGCTTTCACAAATCATATTTTTTTATAGTCTTACAAACCGCTTTGCTTCTGCTCATTATGGCTGCCCAACCGGTGCAGGCACAAGACAATCAGGTAGTACAGATAAAAGCATTTGATGAAGACCTGAAGCCTTATGGCAATATCAAAGTGGGTATCAATCAGGGCAGCCTTATTGATTTAAATGCAAGGGGGACAGCTTTCGCCAACCTCAAAAAAGATGACTTTCCAATCAAATCCATTGCCATTGGGGATAATACTTTGGAGGCTGCCTCATGGAACCTGAGCAAGGGTGTTTTGGAAATTACCATTCGCAAGAAAAGTTATAAAGACATTACTGTGGTGATTCAAAATATGAATGGTGAGGTATTAAGGAGGCAGGCTTTCACTTATAAAGGGGAAAAAACCATCAATACTGCTACTGATGCCAGCGGATCGGCCAGTTTGCCTATGGCGCTAAATGAGCGAATTACGAATGCCAGCCAATTTGAGGTTAAAGGCTATAAGCCAATGAGCGTGGCGCAGAATGGGGCTCAGTATGTGCTTAAGGTAGAATTATTAAACCCTGTTAAGCAGCTGGCAGAAGTGAAACCAGAAGCCAGTCGGCCAGTCATTGATACCAATACTGAAGATTTAAACGCATTTGCGCTCTCACAGCTGGACTCAATACAGTCACTGCAAGAGTTTTATGCTTTGTTTAAGGGGATAAGAATGGACAACCTCTCTGCGGATGCCCGAAATAGCATTGATGCGAAATTTGATGAGCTTTTGGCAGGAGTGGGGAATGGCAATCAGGACTCTACCTCTTATATCACTTACATCACCGATACTACTGTAGTGGAAAATGATCTGGAAAATCTGTTGAAAGAAGTGCAGCGCGAGAATAAACGTCTGAGTTCCCAGAAGTCTGAGTTTGATACTAAAATCAGACTGGTAAATGAAAAGCTGACCCAGGGTTTTGAAAACCTCAGTGATGAAGCCAGGGATGAACTACTCAGCGACCTTAACCTGCTGGAAGAGCTGCTGGCCAATAATGAGAATGAGTTTAACGAGAACCAGAGCAACTATCTGGCGATGATTACTGAGCTTAAGAACAGGTTCTTTGACCTTGAAAAATTGGAAGGCCAGCTCAGTTTGAGTGAGCAAAAGAGACTGGCTGAGAAGAAGCTTTATCAACAAAGGATTTTGGCCATTTCAGCAGTGGTATTATTCTTTGCCTTGTTGCTCGTTTTGTTGCTTTATCTGCGGCTCAGACTTAAAAAACAGCAGAAGCAGTTGCTTAGCGCTAATGAAAATGTGAAACATATCAATCAGAACCTGGAGAGTATAGTGTCTGAAAGGACCGAGATGCTCGAAAAGACCTACAAAGAGCTTGATTTGGTGTTGTATCGTGCTTCTCACGACTTAAGGGCGCCTTTGTGCTCCATTACTGGTCTTAGCCAATTGATTGCGCTCAATACTGATGATGTGCAGCTTACCGATTTGATATTGAAGACCAACAACCAGATGGATAAATTGCTCAAGAAATTGAGCACTATTAGCGAAATCCATCAACCGGGCACCTTTAGCGAAGTGCAACTGGATGACCTCATTTTCGAGGTGACCAGGCGTTTTGATACTATGATCAGGCAAAACAATATTAACCTGGCCGTTGATTGTGCCGATGATCTGGCTATAGTGAGCATCCCATACCTATTGGAGGTGACCCTTCATAACTTGCTGGAAAATGCCTTGTTCTTCACAAGCATTAAAGAAGACCAACTGCGTGAGGTGTCTATAAAAGTCAGAAAAGTGAATAGCCAGCTTTTGATTGAAGTATATGATAACGGTATTGGGATAGATAAGTCCACGGTCAACCAGCTTTTTGAGATGTTCTACATAGGCACTGAGTTTTCCAAGGGCAATGGGCTGGGGCTTTATATAGTAAACAAATCTGTGAACGTGTTGAAAGGCAGTATTGAAGTGGATTCCGTGCAGGGCGAATACACCAGAATAATTGTGAATGTACCCGTTGATGATTCAAAAGGCCATTCTTTGGACTTTTTGAGGCAAAATGAACTAGCTGAGGCCTGATTGAAGAAATCACCAATCTTCCAGCCCAAGCAATTTCTTTCCAAGTGCTGACAGCTCAGGTGTTTTGTATTTCGTTTGCTCAAACTTCCTTGGATCACCGGGAAAGGCGTGACCTTCAGGTGCCAGTCTGTTCTTCCATGAATTAATCCTCCATTCGCGCATAGCAATATTATCAGGCTCTGCAGGCATCATAGAGATATATTGCGCTATTCTCACCTTGTCTTTTGACAGATTGGGACGGATGCCATGTGGTTGTGAGCTGTTGAAGATCAATAGATCGCCAGCTTGCATTTTGGCCTTGTGATAATCATTTTCAAAGCCTGTAGTATCTGGTTTAAAATGGTCACGGTCTGCTGGTTGTGTTAGCTTCCACTGGTCATATGTTCTGAATAGCTCAGGAATGCACTGAAAGCCACCCATTTGCTCATCTTCCTGATCGGCCAGTGCCAGCACACCCTGCACGTTTTGAGGCTTGGTTTCAGGGTCATAATCCCAATGAATAAAACCTTTGTACTCAAAACCCGGCCTTAAGGGGAAGTTAAGGTTAGCACGGTCAATGGTCACCCATAGCTGCTCATGATCCCAGATGTCTACAAAAGCATCATACACTTTTTGCGTTTGCCTGTTGTCCCAGAGGTATTGGTGATTGTAAACCTCCACCATACCCGTACCGACAAGCTCTTTCATTCCGGCTGCAGCCCGCTCTTTGGTGTACCATGTGTCCTGATTGTTCTTGTCCTTTTCTTCAAACTCCCAGATAAAATCGGCAGTCTTTAGTGCTTGCTCACGTGGTACAGCATTTCTGATAATCACATAACCATTATGCCTCCAAAACTTCCAGTCCTCTTCTGTCAGTACACGAAGCGATTTGCTGTCGGCTTCTGTTCTAAGCTTTATTTTACTGCTGGTAGCCGTTGAAGGATTACCAGGAATGGCTTTATGGTTTTTATTTGGATTATCTACTGCTTGTTGCATGGTGGCGGTGTTTAGTCTTTTTACAATACAAATGTAAGCACATAAGGAAAACGTTTGCTTTATTGATTTTAGCCTAAATTTTCACAATATTGACTTCTTATAAGTTTTGTATCGATCTAAATGGTAATTTAGGTCAATAACCATTGCAATGAAAACACAACTCGAACAGATAGCATTACCAGCGGATAGTTCATTTAACATTATGGTTAACCCATATCTCAATGACTTTTTCTTCTGGCACTTCCATCCTCAATATGAGCTGGTTTATATTGATGGTGCCGATGGTGTGCGCAATGTTGGCGAGAATGTTTCTAAGTATGAGGGTAATGATTTGGCGTTTATAGGGTCTAATATTCCTCATTTGAATTTTGATTATGGGGTTAAGACCAAATATGAGATCAGGGTGCTCCATCTTGACGCTGATTTTCTAAGCCATGCTTTGAACAAAGTTCCGGAACTACAGTCGGTGCAAGCTCTTTTTGCCAGGGCCAGTCACGGTATTGCCTTTGGTGAGCGTACCAAACAGCTTGTAGGACAGAAGATATTGACATTGCATGAAATGGAACACTTTGAGCGTTTTGTTGAAGTGCTAAAGATTTTTAAAATATTGGGTGATGCTGAAGATAGTTTTCTACTGCATGATGAGCCCGTACGTACGCAGCACACGCGCAAGGATCATAACCGCCTAAAGACAGTATATGCGCTTATTGAAGCAGAATATCATCGCAAGATTGATATTGCAGAGGTGGCTGATCTGTCCAATCTCACCAATGAATCATTTTGCAGGTTTTTTAAACGCATGACCAAGCTGACTTTTATTGAGTTTTTAAACCACTACCGTATTAACATGGCCAAAAAGCTGCTGATGCAAGACAAGAACGTAACGGAAGTTTGTTTCGAATGCGGCTTTGAAAGTTTGTCTTACTTTAACCGAACCTTCAAAAAGGTGACCGGAGAGAACCCGTTGGCTTATAAGAGGGGGATGCTTACCACATAGGTAGAAATTGCTGAGGCTTTGTTAAGGATTGCCTCATTAATAAATAGTTTTAGTTTGGAAATCATTATAACCAATTCTGGTTTTGAACCCTTTTTTGTTGATAGGCGAACAAGTTGCAAACTTGAAGTAGGTGAAATACTTTTTAATGAAAATCAAAAATATGTAGAATTATTATTCAGAAGATAAGAAAAGACATTCCATTTCTATTGCTTTTTTGAAGAAAGGGTCGTTTTTCAAATCCTGACTTGATATCTCTTGATATGATTCATCTATTTCATGAATTATATAGAACTGGTCAAATTTACGGTCAAAGCTGATTCTCTTAGATGATTTGGCAATTCCACCTCCAAGAAGAATATAAAAATCCTGCATATCTCCGTTTTCTGATGTTGCCAATTCTTTTAAATGCTCAAAGTTGCGTATTTTCATATTTCATCAATAGTTATATGGATAATTTACCTAAAAGAGAGATGTTTTTCAAGCCTGTTTTAAAATCAATTCATGATTTAGGTGGATCTGGAAGTAATGATGAGATTAATAATAAAGTAATTGAGCTTTTGGCAATTCCTCCTGAATTACTTGAACTAACGCATAGTGAAACTCAATCTAAATTTCAATACGAAATGGCCTGGGTAAGGACTATGCTTAAAAATCAAGGTTTAATTGAAAATTCTTCAAGGGGAGTATGGGCATTAAAAGCGGACCAACCTCTTAACTTCAACTTTAATATTACCTCCAAGCAGTCAAAAAGAATCTCTGAAGAAATTGAAGAATCTAAGAGTTGGAAAGATGAATTAATTGGGACAATTACAGAAGAGTTATCACCTAATGCTTTTGAACGTCTTGTAAAGAGACTTTTAAGAGAAACAGGGTTCATTCAAGTCGAAGTAACGGGAAGGTCTGGTGATGGTGGAATTGATGGAAGGGGAATAGCAAAAATTAATGGGATATTAAGTTTTCATATAATATTCCAATGCAAGAGATATAAAGGGAAAGTTAGTTCAAATGAGATTAGAGATTTTCGAGGTGCCATGGTAGGCAGGACTGATAAAGGACTTTTTATTACAACAGGACAATTTACAAGAGATGCAATGATTGAAGCTTCTAGGGATGGAGCGCCTGCTATTGACTTAATGGATGGAGAGAAGTTAGCTGAAAAACTGAAGGAATTGGGCCTAGGAGTTGAAATTAAGATTAAAGAGGAAGTGCTTGTAAATAGAGAATGGTTTAAAAATTTTGAAAATGATTAAAGTAAAAATCCTTTTTGGTCAGGAAGAATGCTATAAGTATGAAGTTGAACAAGTGTCACTAAGTAATTTTTATAATTCGGTTCAAGTATTTAATTTCAATAGCCTTGTGGAAAAGGAATCATTCCTTAAAGGACTTGAAGTTGGTATGGGTTGGGAAAGATTTGTTGTGGTTAATTGATATTAAATATTTTCTGTTTGCTGTCACCCCTCATGCCACTCCCTAACCACAACATCCCTTTTATTTTTTATCCAGCACTTAGAACTTCCCAAGGTTCTACAAGGCACTTAGAACGGTATAGCGTTCTATTAAAGAGTAAGAAGTATCAGCAAAACAATAGATTTAGAACTTTATAGGGTTCTAATACTTGTTTAGAACGATATAACGTTCTATATTAGTTGATATGAACAAGGGCATACATGGCGTAATAACCGGTGATATTGTAGGTTCTACAAAACTGGACAGGGAATACAGGGCAATACTTGAAGGGATTGCTGAAGATATTGTGCGCTATAAAATGCCTGAATTCAGGTTGGAGTTTTATAGGGGTGACGGGTTTCAGTCAATAATAACCCACCCGGAAGAAGGACTTACCATCATGCTGCTGCTTAAGTCGGGGCTAAGAAGGCACCCTTTAAAAGCAGCGAGCAACCGGGTTGAAGATGCTATTGATGCCAGATTGTCTTTGGGAATAGGGGAGATCAGCGGTACACTAACCCAAGAAAAACCACTGGGGCAGATGGATGGTTCAGCTTTTATCAGGTCGGGCAGAAGTTTAGAGAAGATGAAAGAGGACAAGTCAATGTTAAAAATTACTACCGGGGTTGAAGAATTTGACAAAGAGTTTGAGGCCGTTTGCTATTTACTTGATGCCATTACCAGCAAATGGAGCATTAACCAGGCGCAGGCCATCTATTTTTACCTGCTTCAAAACCTAACCCAGAAAGAAATAGGCCAACAGCTGGGCATTTCACAAAGAGGGGCAGGCAAAAGGCTCATCACAGCAAGTATCGAAGAAGTAATGATCTATAATTCAAGATTTAAATCCCTTATGCAATGGAAGTACAGCAGTTAGATGTATTGCTGCGGCTAATTATTGCCCATCTATTGGCTGACTTTGTTTTTCAAACAGACAGTATGGTGCAGGGCAAGAGGAAGAAGGGAATAAAATCACCCCATTTCTACTGGCACCTGTCTATTGTGGGTTTGTTATCCTATGTGCTTCTGGCAGATTGGTCAAATTGGAAGGTTCCGTTATTAATTGTGCTGCTCCATGGTGCAATTGATTGGTTGAAGATAAAAATCAATAAAGACAACATATTGCTGTTTGCCGCAGACCAGGGGCTGCATATTGTAAGTATCGTGTTTGTATGGTTTATTTTTTCGGGCAACAGCCTGACAGGGATCATTGAAACCCAGGATTTCTTTAAACTGGATTCCAAACACTTAATAGTATGCATTGCCTATATCATCACAACACTGCCTTCAGCCATACTAATAGGGTACCTTACAAAAACATGGCAAAAGCAGCTAAAAAAGGCCAAAAGGGAGAGTTTGAGGGATGCTGGCAAATGGATTGGGGTCATTGAAAGGGTGTTGATACTTACTTTTATCATTAACAACCAGTGGGAGCCCATTGGGTTTCTATTGGCCGCCAAATCAGTTTTCAGGTTTGGGGAGCTAAAAAACGATGCTGAAGAAAAGAAAACGGAATACATCCTAATCGGAACGCTCATGAGCTTTGCGTTTGCCATATTCACAGGGATTTTGACCCAATATCTGATAAAATAACCAAGCGACTATCTCCGCTCATGCCCCTCTTTAATCACAATACCACTTTTATCACCCCCGAACTTGGACAGTGAGTAGGTAAAAGTCAGCATGGCATATTGGGTAACCACATTAATGCGCTGGTCCTGAATGTAGTTGAAGTTGCTGGTTCTTGATACGCCACTGATTTTATTTAGCAGATCATAAACGCTCAATTTCAATTCGCCACGGTCATTTTTCAGGAAGGTTTTGGCCAAATGCATTCTCCAAATCGGCATTTCTATCTTCTTGTCAAAGGCATCACCATCAAATATCCGGTAGTCAAATGAAGAACCAAGGTTCCATGTTTTCAAAAAGGTAAGGCTCAGATCGGAATACAGCACATTGCGGAAGTAGCTCTGGTTCAGGTTGTCAGACTCAGAGTATTTGGTGTCATTCAGCTCAGTCTTATAACCCACCACCACGTCTACAGCATTTTTCTTTCTGTTCTCCACATTAAAGTCTATCGAGTTCTGAAAACGCTCCACACCATTCTTCTGGTCATTGATAAACAATTGCGTTTTAGTATACGTGTGGCTGGTGGAAATATGGAATTTAATACCCAAGGGCTTCACAGAGGTGCCAAAGGAGAAATAGCCATTGCCGCTCCATTCTTCATTAATATTGGTAGGGCTCACGGTCTGTGTCAAATCATCAGAAATTAGGGTGGTGTTGGTGATCCTATTCTGCACAAGTCGGGTATTCAGTCTGGCAAATAAGTTGGTGAAACTGAAATTATCGAACAAAGAGAAGTTCAAATAAGCATTGTGCATATATTCAGTCTTAAGGTCAGGATTACCAATGTAGATGTTCAGCGGGTTGCTATTGTCCACTACTGGCTGCAACTGGCGCACGCTCGGCTCATTTACACTGGTGCTGTAGCCGAGGCTCAATGATTTTGACCTGGCGAAACTGTAGCGCAAATCCATAGAGGGCAGCACATTGAAGAAATTCTTGTTAATCTTCACATCTTCATTAATCAGTTTGCCTTTAAGGTTTGATGACTGTGCCATTACGCCAGCAGAGAATGTTAAGTCTTCACTATTCATTTGAAGCTTAAACCCTCCCTGATCGTAGAAGTAATCGCGTCTGTAGAGCTGGCTTAACTGGTCGTTCCTGATCCTGTCGGTGCCCACATTGTCGAAGTAAAAAGATTTGTTTTCAGTATCGTAATTTTGTCTTTCATAAATGGCACTAAGGAATTTTAAATTGCCCAATGGTTCCGTATAGGCCACTCTCAGGTTATAATCAAAGGCATCATTTGACATGTCCTGTAACTGATCAAGATTAATGGTGTTTGGGTTATTGCCATAAAAAGACGTGGTAGACAGAATATTCTGATTCTGAATGGTATTGCCATAGCCAATAGTGGCATTGGCGGTGATCAGACGGCCTATATCACTGAGCTTCTTGCGGTAAGCAATTCTTGAGTCAAATGAGACATTGTCTGATGTGCCGTTGTTGTTATTATAACTCTCATTAAGCAGTGCATCGCCCGCATCAAAGGTCTGATTGGAGCGGGTCAGCCTGTTGGAGCCATTATTGAGTTTGATGTTTGACCTTAGAGTAATATCTTGACCGTCATTGATTTTATGTTCCAGTTTAAAAGTAAGGCGGTGGTTGATGTTGTTGCTGGTAGAGTAGGAGGTGTCTCCTGAATTGTAGATGGAGCCGTTCAGGAAGTTCTGCCGAGCAGAAGTCTGATCAATGGTGTTGTCTATGCCATTGAAGAAGTAGGAGGAAGTAAATTCTGTCCTTTTACTAAAATCATGATTGAAATTAATACCGCCAGATGTGGCAGTTGATACTCCACCTTGCTGGCCGCCCATGCCACCATCCACACCTTCAACGGACATCATCATGCCACCACCTGATAGCGCTGATAGCCCACCGGAAAAACCCATATAATCTTGGAATGAGAAATTCTGCTCATTGATGTTATTGGTAGCTGCTAGTGCTGAAAGCTGTGTTTTTTTATTGAACTTGTTGATACTGGCCTTACCTTGAAAACGGTCATCAGTACCATAACCGCCAGCTATTTTACCAAATACACCATTCTTTTTATCATCTTTCAAATCAAGGTTGATGGTCTTTGACCTTTCACCATCATCCACTCCTGTAAATTCCGCCATGTCAGACATTTTATCAAATACCTGCACTTTGTTAATGGCATCAGCGGGCAGGTTTTTAGTGGCAATTTTAGGATCATCGCCAAAGAACTCCTTGCCATCTACAAAAACCTTGTTCACCTTTTCGCCTTGGGCTTTTATATTGCCATCCTGATCTACTTCCACACCGGGCAGCCTCTTGAGCAGTTCTTCTACAGTTGCGTTAGGCTGGGTTTTAAAGGCATCAGCATTATATTCAATGGTATCGCCATTGATCATGATGGGAATTCTGTCCGCAGAGACAGAAACGCCATCCAATATCTCGGTTTTCTCCATGAGTTTTAGCTGCCCCAGGTCTATTGACTCTTTCTGGTCACTTACTGTAAATGGTTTCGAGAGTGTTTCATAACCTACAAAAGCCACCTGCAGTATATAAGAGCCTTTATTGACCTTCTTTAGCAGGAAATTGCCTTCATTGTCAGCAATAGTGAAGCTCTGCATAATGGAGTCAGAAGCATTGATCAGCACTGTACTTGCCGAAGGCAAAGGGTTGTTGTCTTTGTCCATAACTTGACCTGTAACTACGACAGACTGTGCCAGTGCCACACTTGCAATGCAGGTGAGGAGAAAACCGAGTATATAACGCATGGAGCTAGTTCTTTTGAATAAATACCTTTACTCCACCACCTTGATGCGCGCCACCAAATTCAGCTTCCATCTCCTTCAGCTTCTCTTCACGAATCTTGTTAAACTCTTCGCGTGTCACTTTTTTACCTTTTCCGGGCGACTCAATTTCGCTGCTGTAGTCGGCTTCTAAATCAACACTGGTGGCTACATAAGTACGTTCACCATCATTTACGCTCAGTTCTAGAATAGCTCCTGGCAGTCCTACAAATCTGGATGGCCCAATGGATGCGGGGATTTGAGTAGTAAACCATGCTTCATAAGTGGTGCTGTCTTCAGTATAGGTAGCCTTTTGACAATTATAACTCAGTACTGTTTTATTATCAGGTTCAATTTTCCATTTCAGGCTTTTTAAATCATCTTCAATAAGGAAGACCCTGTCCATAAAGTCAACTTTCTGTACGAGCTCCTTTTTAGGCATATTGTAAAAAGTCACATCTTCTGAACGCTTGGTTTTGATTTCTATCTGGGCACCATCATCACTGGTAAACATTTGTTTAGGAGCTTCTTTTTGTTCGGGGTTGGTAGAGGTGCGGTACAGGCTTTTGTCATTACCGAAGATCAATTCATAGGAATTGGTATTGCTTTTTGGAATGTTGGCAAACATGGCCTCATCCATATCACCACCGAAGTTCATTTTGAATTGAACCGTTTCATCATATTCAATTTTGCCCTTAAGGTCCTGTGCCTGGGCGAAACCTGCGGTTAACAAGAATAGTAGTATTAGTCGTTTCATAGTTTTATTTGTTTGTTCAAGGATACTATGAAACGTGATGTATAGGCAGGGAAGGACTCTTAAAAAATGTTAACGTCTTGGTTAAAAAATGTTAATTAATCAATATAAGGCACTATTTTGAAGATTAAACCACAGAGGAAGCAGAGTTACACAGAGAAAATAAAATAGCTACGGACTATGTTTAATCAAATATATGGATAGCCTTTCTCTGAGATCTCTGTGTTCTCCGTGGTGAGATTAAACCGCAAAGTAAACAGAGTTACGCAGTGGTAGAAAAAAAGTACTCGGGATCAAAGGCTGTATGAAATATCAAAAATCTCTGTGCCCTCCGTGGACTCTGTGGTTAAGAATAAAAAGTGAACTAAGGATAACAACACTTGGTATAAAAAAGGCCATCCGCTAGCTAGCGAACGACCTCTTTTCAGTTCTGATTGATTGTAATAATTACTTCAAAGTTGCGATAAGATCTTCGTTTCTTTTAACGTAACCAAAATCTCCGTTAGGGCTAGCCTTAGCTAATTCCATAGACTTAGTAGCAGTTTCTTTAGCCGCTTTTTTGTCACCCATTTTCGCAAGAATTTGTGCTTTGGTGTGTACATGCCAGAATTGCTTGCTATTCTCACCAACAGCAAGGTACATGTCCATCCACTTCAAAGCCTGGTTCAAGTCTTTACCAGCAGCTAAGTAATAGTTTGCAGCAGCAACGTAGTTTCCTGGGTTTACTTTAGTATTAGCCTCAATAGATGCCATTACTTGTGCATCAAAATCTACCTTGATAGGCACTTTAACAGAAACATCAGACCATCTTAGTTCTATAGCAGCAGTTGTATTATCATCACTAATGTCAGCAATATTGTAAGTTAATACTTCAACAGGGGTAGAAAGTGTTCTTGGTTTCACTTTAGCTAGAGCCACTTCTTTTGATTTGTCATAACCACCTACATTTCCACCTAAAGAAATGTCAGAGTATAAAGAAACAGACCACTCATCTTTACCAGGAGTAGCAAAGATTAAGTATTCGCCAGCTTTTACTGCAGTACCACCAAAAGTGATGTCAGTGCTAATGATCAATTTAGAACCTGCGTTGGCACCTGCTCTCCATAGTTGTCCGTATGGCTGAAGAAAATCACTTCCTTCACCGAAGATTTTACGGCCTTTAACTTTAGGTCTTGAGTATTCGATAGTTACATCTGTCAATCCAACTTTGCTGTAAACAGAGCCAGCTGGGCTAGGTGCAGGCGTTTCAATTTGTGCATTAATGCTAAATGCCATAACGGCAGCTAATGCGGTTAGTAGTGTTTTTTTCATTTTGTATAAGTTTAAGTTTGTTACGTTTTGAGTACGCAAATTATATAATTTTGGTTAGAACATGGTTCAAAAGAAACTCGATAATTCATATTATTTAGCTGATGATGTAGTGGCGCTGGCCAAAGACTTGGTGGGTAAGGAGCTACATGTTAAAACTGATTTGGGTCACAGATCAGGGATTATCGTTGAAACAGAGGCCTATTCTTATTTAGAGCGTGGTTGCCATGCCTTTGATAATAAGCTTACGGCAAGAACGGAGCCATTATTTATGACCGGAGGCATAGCTTATGTATATCTCTGCTATGGCATTCATCACCTGTTTAACATTGTTACCAATATTGAGGATAAGGCAGAAGCGGTGCTAATTAGAGCCATACAACCGAATCTCGGTTTTGATCCGGAGGAGCTTAAACCATCATCAAGGATCACTTCAGGACCCGGTAAATTATCAAAAGCATTGGGCATTGGCCTAAATCATAACAAAATAAGCTTAACAGAAGATACTATATGGCTTACAGAACCAGTTGGTAATTCAATGGATGTTGTGGCTTCTAAACGAATAGGCATTGATTATGCTGGTGAGGATGCTAACCTTTTATGGAGATTTACTGCTAAAAACAGCCCATGGGTAAGTAAGAAAATGTAAGCATCCTGGATTTTAATAATATATTACTAACTGAACTTATATATTTGTAGAGCTATGAATAAGATTCTATGTCCGGTCGATTTTTCAAGTGCTTCGCTCAATGCTATTGAGTATGCGCTGGAAATAGCTAAGAAGTTCAAGTCGAGGTTGACTCTTCTACATGTTTTTACTGAAGATGACTTTAATAAAGCATTGGGGCAGGAGGCTAAAGGAAAGACATTCAAGGAGTTATTGGCACTGGCCAATTCTAAATTGAAGTTATTGGTTAACTCAATAGTCGAAGAAACCGAGGGGCAAATAAAGTGCGATTTTCATATTGAAATGGGCGACCTGATTGATAAAATCAAGGAAGTGGCCTATGATGAAAACTATGATTTAGTTGTGATGGGTACCACCGGTGTAAGCAGGGTGCATGGTGTATTTTTTGGTAGCAATACTGAAGATACCATCGATGAAGTACGCAAGCCCATTTTGTGTGTTCCTAATAATGCTAACTTTAAGCATTTCAAAAAGATTGTATATGCCTCTGATTTTCTTGAAGAGGATAAAATGGCCATTCAGGAAGTAATATCTTTTGCCACTATGTTTGATGCACGAATCTATGTACTTCATATCAACCTCAGTGATTCCCAAAAAACCTATAACAGGTTCGTTGAAGAGTTGAAGAGTTTTATTCAATACAACAAAATCACTTTTGTTAACAAGAATTATAAAGATGAAGTAGGGGGAGGTATCAATGAATATATGCAGCAAGAAGATGCCGATCTGCTTGTAGCCTTTAAAAGAAAGCGCAATATAGTAGAAAGTATGTTCAGCAAAAGCATTACCCAGGTGTTGTCCTACTCAACTGACAAACCATTATTAGTTCTAAAATTATAGTAAATCACTCGTTTTAAATGTTTAAAAGCTCTCTGACAGTCCTTGTCTTATCGTTGGTATTTGGTTCTTTGTCTGCTCAATCAATTGATACATTTCATAAAATCAATAGTATTTATGATGAGCAAAACCCGGTTTTATCTCCTGATGGAAGAACTTTGTACTTTACAAGAAGCAGACATCCGGAAAATGTTGGTGGTGTTATAGATTTAGGTGACATCTGGTACAGCAACCTGATGCCTAATGGCATGTGGTCTGAGCCAATAAATGCGAAAAAGCTTAATAATAAAGGGTGGAATGGCGTTTTAGGTTTTGTTGGCGGCAGCGATGTTATCTATCTGTTCAACCATTATTCTGATGACAATAGCCTGATAAAAACGCAGGGAATAGCAAGGTCAACCAAAACTACTTCAGGTTGGTCATTTCCTGAGAACATTAACGTGCCATATTATAAAAACACTTCTGAATATCATGGAGGAGCTATAACCGAAGACGCAGCTGTTATGGTGGTTTCATTGGAAAGCTACGGCAGCGCTGGAGGGGAAGATTTATATGTGTGCATCAACAAAGGAAATGGCCAGTGGTCAGAGCCTAAGAACCTTGGGCAGACTATAAATACCAAGTTTCAGGAGTTTTCACCTTTTCTATCTGACGATAATAAGACATTATATTTCTCTTCCAATGGGCATAACTCAACAGGGGGGACAGACATCTATTATTCAGAGCGGCTAGATGACTCATGGATTAACTGGAGTGCTCCCACACCTTTTACGGAGTTAAATACAGAAGGCAAAGAGCTTGGCCTTCATTTATATAACAATACTTATTTCTACACGTCAACATTAAACAGTGATGGTTTTGGTGACCTTAGAATTTACATTGATCCTGAGTCAGATGAGCCAACACCTTTGGATACCACTGTTGTGGTCGAGCCGACTGGTGTTACCATCGCAGAAAACCTTCCTGTATTTGATGATAAAGTGATAACGCTTTACGGAAATACAACTAATAAAAAGGATAGAAGTATGGTAGAAGCTAAAATTTCTTTAAAGACCACGGATGATACAATGATCAATTCTATAAAATCCGAGAAAGGAAGTTATGCTTTAAAAATAGATGCCATTGGAGATTATCTCATCCGTGTTGAGGCCCCAGGTTATATAAGTCATCAGGAGGTTTTGGAGCTCAAGTCAAATGAGATCAATGCATTTGAAATGAACTTCGCACTGGATCCTATTGAGGTGGGTACTACTGTAAACCTTAAAGATGTGCTGTTCCAGCAGTCAAAAGCAGAGTTTCTGGAGTCATCATATCCAGAGCTTAATCTGGTAGCTGAGTTTATGAAGGAAAACCCTAAGGTAAAGATCAGACTTGAGGGGCATACGGATAATAGAGGTATTGCCAAATACAATGTTCAGCTCTCTAAAGACAGGGTAGAGGCCGTGAAAAAATACCTGGTTAGAAAGGGGATTTCTGCTAAGCGTATTTCGGGCAAGGGGTATGGTGGTAGCCGACCAATTGCTGATAATGAAGACCCTGCAAAACGTATTTTAAACAGGCGGGTGGAGTTTACTATTGTTAAGAATTAAAACAAGTAACACACGTAAGTTTTTTGCCTACTTTCTACTTTTTTTCTAAGCTATTTCATTTAACTTACCTGAGTAAAGTAAATTTAAATGGAAGCAAGTGTAAGGGAAACCAAGTCAGCAAAGATTAAAATAGATATTTTAAATGCTACAGTCAGTCTTGTGGGCAAAAAGTCGTTTAAAGACTTGTATGTAGATGAAATTTGCGAAAAAGTAAATGTTTCCAAAGTAACCTTCTTTAAATACTTTCCTCAGAAGGAAGATATTCTGCTTTATTATTTGCGTGTTTGGTGCCTTGACAGGGTCGTTGATCTTGATAATCAGAACCGTGAAGGCCTTGATGGCGTTCGTTACCTCTTTGATAAGATGGCCAATGCATATGAAAGACATCCGGGCTTAATCTTGAGTTTGATCAGTTATCTTACATCACTACAAAGACCACCTGCACCATTTCCATTGAAAACGGTAGAAAGAGAAATTTTGCACCCTTCTTTGATGATGTCTGATAAAGTTGAACTACTGTCATTACAACAAATGATGGAAAAATTCCTTCTGGAAGCAGTATTCAAAAGCCAGATCACCACTAAGAGCGATACCAAAGAATTAGCTTTAGTTTTTATGACCCTAATGTATGGCTCAATTGTAATGGCTCATCTACGTCAGGTATCACCAATCAATGTGCTCTTCAAGAGAAATATAGATAACCTATTGAAGGGTTTGACTAACTAAGCATAAAGAAGTTCCTGCCTTCATTATAGCCCTGTTCATTTAAATAAGCTTCAATTCGCTTTTTTCCATTTCTATCTCTAACCAAAGAGATAATTAAAGGATGCTTATCCTTATCCAGTTCTGTAAAGTGAATAACCGATCCATCAAGGCTGGTAGTTTTTACATCTATTTGTCCTTGTACTTCTAGATTATACCTATTTAGAAGGTTAATCCACTTGTTGATCTGCCGCCCAGTACCCCAGACCCAAAGGTTATCAGTAGGTATTTGTTGCTTGGCAAGGTGCTGAGCCAGATACTTGATCTTGAGCTCGTAAAACTTCTCCAAATCATAATTAGCATGATTGCGAGAAAGCCGGGCGGCAGAATCATGCCAATGAAGTAGTGGTAAGTTGACCTTTTCAACAACTACGTCATTATGCATCCAGCGGAGCCAGAGCTCATAATCCTCTGGCAGGTGACCTTCATTATAGCCGCCATATTTGTATATCAATGATTTTCTGAACATCACAGATGGATGGGGAATAGGTGACTCGGTAAATCGCTTTTTTAATATGGATTGGCGATCTATAATTTGATTGATTTCATCGACATACAAGGCGTATCCTGTGTTGGCTTCGCGGTTACCTTCGTATTCCACCAGTGAAGAAACGACACCAACTTCAGGATGTTCCTGGAGATAATTGAACTGCAGTTCCAACCGCTGGTGGTGGCAAACGTCATCAGCATCCATTCTGCAAATGATGGCGGAGCTGGACATTTTAATTCCAAAATTTAAAGCTTTGGCTATGCCTCTGTTATTGGTTTTAAAATGTGTAACCCGCTCATTATTAATGGATTGAATTATGCTATTAGTATTATCTGTAGAGCCGTCATCAATGATGATAAGCTCCCAATCCGTAAAGGTCTGATGGGTAATGCTATCAATGGCTGCCTGTAAAGTATGCTCACCATTAAAGACTGGCAGAATAATGGAAACAAGGGGTTTCAATTTTCGGCCTTGAATATTTGTTTGATGAATTTGAAGAACTGCTTTCTTTCCGATTTGTCAGAAGCTAAAGATTTTACAGATTTAAGATATCCTTTGACCGTCAGTTTATCAACAGACAAATCTGTTTTAGCCACTTTCTCAGTTTGTGGTTTATTTAGCTTTGCTCGTTCTTGTCTGGACTTTTCAATTTTATCTGCGTCATAATTGGGGTCAAGTTCATCTGCTCTGGCAAAACTCGCTTTAGAGCGTGCCTGGTAGCCCAATTTCTCTTCTACAAGGCCTTTGTTATTGTGCGCTATGGCATCATCAGGATCTAAGGCAATGCAGCGTTCATAGTCTTCAATAGCCCCTTCAAGGTCACCCATTCTTTCTTTTATATAAGCACGACTGGAATAGCGAAAGGGTTTATTCGGTTCAAGTTCAGCAGCCCTGTTAAGATCAACCATGGCCAGTTCATTCTGCTTGTTCAAATGAAATGCCACAGCTCTTTCACTCAGGAAATAGCCATTATTTGGTTCCTTTTCCACTAAAAAGTTGAAATCAGATATCGAGGCATCAAACTCGCCTAGTTTGAAATGAGCCTTGGCCCGGTCATACCTGATTTTCAGATTGTCCTCATCCAGCTTAATTGCCTTAGAAAATAGGGGTATAGCCTCTTTGTATTTTTTGTTTTGGCAGAGGGTTGTTGCTTCGTTAAAATAATCCTGTGCTGTCTTGCTCATCCGTAGTTTCTTCTATATCCTCAACAGAATCAGTGGTTGTGGTGTTCAGGGAGTCTGATTTAATCTTCTTCTTTTTAGGAGGCTTTACCTTTGCTGGTTTTACTTCAGCCGATTTCTTAAGGATCTTCACTTTTACGTACTTCACCTTTTTCTTGCGCTTGTCCTTTTTAGGATTGTAGTACCTGTTCCTGTTAATAGGCTTAACATGCTTTACAGTGATGTACTTGGAATTGTTGCACCCCTGAAGCAGCGAAAAAGTAAAGAATATGGTTATTATCAGTAGTCTCAAAGCTTACGAACGTAAAGAAGATATAATTATTTGAGAAAATGAAGAATGGCATCAAGCTTGTTTACAGATTTGTGAAATGACAGTACATGACATTATATAAATTTCACTAAATTATATACCAAACCACACCTCAGAACGATGAAAAAGTTAGCCATTCCTATTATAAGCTTAGTTGCCATTGTTATAGTATCATGTTCAGGAACAAGAACCGTGACCATGAATGCCATGCGTCCTGCGGAAATTACATTTCCGCCAGAGGTCAATACCTTGCTGATTGTGGATAGAACAAAATTCGCAAAAGAAAGCATTAATATTCTGGAAGGCGTGCTCACCGGTGAGATGCCTGGTGATGATAAGGCCGGAGTTCAGGAATTAATCAATTCATTTCAACAGCAATTGGGCCGATCACCGAGATTTAGTACTAAGATAGCTGCTGAGCGATTGAACGGTAATAGTATGACCTCAGCTTTTCCCTCACAGCTATCATGGATGGAAGTGCAAAATTTATGTAATAAGTATGGAACTGATGCCATGGTATCCATTGAAATGTTTGATACTGATTTTGTGGTGACCAATGGAAAGAGAAAAGTTAAAAAGACTGTTACTGAAGGTGAAGTTAAAAGAGAAGTTGAAGTCGATGAGTTTTATGCCGAGGGCGTAGGTAATATTACCATAGGTATCAGACTTTATGATCCTGTTGCTAAAACTATAGTTGATCAGCAATTATTGAACAAATCAAATACCTGGAATGCCGCTGGAAGCACCTTAAAGGATGCTCTGGCTGCACTTATCGATAAATCTTCAGCTACACGATATCTGAGTAGAAATGTTGGGAGCGATTATGCCTACAAGATTGCACCCATGCCTGTTAGAATCTCCAGAATGTTTTATGGCAAGTCTAAAAAGGCCATTCAACTAGAACAGGGGAGTAGGCTAGCTGATGTTAACAAATGGCAGGAGGCCGCGGATAAATGGGAAAGTGGTATAAGTTCAGCCCCAACCAAAGAAGCTGGAAAACTAGCTTACAATACCGCTATCGCTTATGAGGTGCTGGGCGACTTACCTAAAGCCAAAGAGTGGGCTCAAAAAGCTTATGTGGATTTTGGTAATAAAGATGCAAGAGACTACGTGCGCACCATACAGAACAGAATGTATGAGGAGGAGAGGATTAAAGAGCAGATGAATTAGATGTCTGCTCTTCTACTTCAACTAATTCTCAGCAGGTGGAGTAATCATAATATGGGCCCTGTGCGTTCCCGGATCCATTATCCAGGGGCCACCTGGCACTAACGGACGAATAGGTAAGCCTGTTGATTCGGGAGTAGCAAAGGGAATATAGACCACGTACCTAAGGTTGGCATTGATAACTTTACCAGAAGCGGCATCATATTTTCCTTCAGCACCCGAGAGTACATGCAGTGTTGACGGATTCTCTGGCATTTTGAGTTTGCCTTCTTTTACCTCTTTCTCCCTGATATCAAATATCTCCTGTCTTTCCTTACCTTCTTCCTTTAAGGCCCGGCCTCTTGCCATGAATGGTTCCAGGTCCTTATGGTAGCATGAAGCATTAAATCCTTCCTGATTAGGGTCATCAGCTAAGCAAATTAATTCATTAGTACCTTGCCTTATCACTACTAGCTTTTCATTTTCATCAAAGCCCATCACTGTGGCTTCAGCTCTTTTTTCTTCAGGCGCAGCCATCACAGCTCCGGCTATTTGCTCTTCCTTGTTAGGAATCTGAGCCTCGCAGCTCATGGTTATAACTACTAGTAGGATTAGGAGGGAATTGAAATTTTTCATGACTTGGATAAGTTGGTTTCCATCAAGTTAATAAACTAATGATGAAAAATAGATTACTCATCTTCATTTTTAAAAATTCCTAATTGATTCATCTTTATGTTAGGTATGCCACCATATTTACCCTTTAGGTAATCTCGCTCAAACGATGCGTCATATCTAATCCCCATACTTTGAACAGTTTTCAAGGTTGTCCCTTTTATTCCTCTTTGTAACATTATCATTTGATCAGTTCTAAGTAATTCAGATGACAATATATGCGGCATATGACTTATCGCAATAAGTTGTCCACCATTTTTATTTTCCGGACGGCAAAAAAGTTCTAGAATGAATTTAACCAATTCACTATGGAGTCTTGAGTCTAATTCATCTACAAACAGAGGATATCCGTTTCTAATACTATTAACAATAGGGCCAGCAAGGGCAAAGAATTTTTGAGTTCCTGAGGATTCTTCACTGAGATCAAAATTAATGAGCTCTTCTCCCAATTTTGTTTCTTCATGGGATCTGTGTTTAGTCCATATTTTAAGCAAATAATCCGTTTGTTGTTTCACAATATCTCTTAATTCAGGAGTAAAATATTTCAAGGAATTGTCATCAACGGACTGTGTTTCAATTTCAATATCGTCAATATCCAACTTAGCGTCTTCGAAGAGTTGTAAAAGTGTTTTTTTGAACTTTTTATCTAATGCTAGTTTGGCTGTCAGCGATGTGTTTGTACCAATGTTATTGTCTGTTATAATATTGGTATTTTCAAACCAATTCATTATTTGTTTTGAAATTGGCCCATTAAAAATCCCAACAGTGCTTAAAAATAGTGAGTCAGGCCTGGCAAATTTCTGTTTACCAAATCCTTCTCCAAATGATGGATTGACCTCAATAGAATCTAATTCTCTACTAAATAGAGTTTTGGATGTTGTTTTTAAAATAGAAATGAGGTTTTCACTATGTACTCTTTTTCTGTCAATACTAAAAGAGTAGTTATAGCGCTCACCGAAAACAATAAATTCTATTTCAAAATAAGTTGGAGCTGTTAAGTTTCTTTTATTAAGCCTGTAAGGTTCCAGGGTTAGCAACTTACTTGAAACAAAACTATTAGCAGATTCTAGGACAAAAGATTTCATAAAACTTAGCCCTTTGAATAAATTAGATTTTCCTGATGCATTTGCACCATAGATAATTCCCGCTTTTAATAGACTTAAGCTTCTGTATTCAGTGTCAAATGTATTCTCTTTGACTCTCTGTCTAATAGGTTCCGCAACCATCGATAGCGTGATTCTCTCATTTATCGACTTGTAATTAGCTATTGTAAAATTAATTAACATGTTATGAGAAATATTCTCTAAAATTAGTAATTTTATTCAACATTATTAGAATCGCTAACAAAGAATGAGACAAACTCATCATGACATGTTGGCAGCAAAAAATATTGTGGAATGATTCTTGATGGAAATGGGGCGAGCGTGGAAGGCTCACCCCAAATTAAAATGGTTGCTCATTAAGAGCGAATAACTTACTGCAAAGATAACAAAGCTAAATGAGCAACCATAATTTTTAAATTTTAAATGTAAAGATTATGATGAAACATGACGATTGCAGGAAAGGGGATTTCCTGTGGGCAATTTAGCTAAAGAAAAACTAATCCCTGATGAAGGTGTGCTAAGATGTGCGCATCTGTACGTTGGACAAGGTGAATCTACTTTGTTTGTTATTCCAAATGGAAGCAATTTTATTTTTGTTCTTCTTGATTGTAATGTAGATCGGAAAAACCGTGGTATTGACTTAGTTAAATTATTAAAGGATCTCCTTGATGATGGTGATGAACTTATTTTTATTAATACACATCCTCATAATGATCACTTAATAGGTCTTAAAAAGCTTCATGATGAAATTGGTTTTAAAGAGGTATGGCACAGTGGACACAAGCCAGGAAAAAAACATGAAGGTGCATACGAGGAATTAAAGTATGTTATTGAGCAGATTGGTGATGAGAATGAGTTTGTATTGTGTGGGAGTAATAGTGATAACACTGTTAGAACTAGCGATAAGGAAACTTCTATAATTAAGAAGCTAGGTGACATTGATTACCAAGTTCTTTCACCTGCCGAGTATGTATCAGATGATGTTGATGGAGAAGATGATGACACTAGATATAATAGAATACATGAAATGTCTGGTGTTATCAAATTTAAATATGGTGTCAATCTAAAGTCTATTTTGCACACTGGCGATTCTGACAAAAAGGCCTGGCAAGATCACATTACCGATTATCATTCCAATAGCCTAGGTTCTGAAGTACTTAGTGCCTCTCATCATGGCTCAAGGTCTTTTTTTAAGAATGATAAAGATGATCAAGAACCATATGAAGATCATATGGATAAGATTGAGCCTGAATATCTTGTTATTAGTGCTCCGAAGCAGTCCGAAAGTCAATTTGATCACCCACATGATGATGCGATAGAGCTTTATAAAAAGTATGTGAATGATGAAAATATTTATCATTTAGGAGATGATAGGCATTCTCTGTTTGTGGATATCACTTCTGATGGAGAAATATCTATTGAAAAGGATTTTGACTTAGTAAAAAGTTACTCATTGTCCGAGAATGAAGATGATGATCCAGATGATTCTGAAAAAAATCAAAAGCTCAAGGCAGCAATGATAATGGCGGAGAGAGCAGTTTCACCTAAACCATATTTTAATGGGGATGTCTCCTGAAGTTCTAAGTAGCTTGCAAGAAGAACTCAAGACTTATGAAAGTCTTGAGTTATCTTCTAGTAATGGTATTTCAATAAGTGGGAGTATTGATTTAGTCGAAGGGGGGGTGCAATTTGAGACTTATGATATCAAGTTACTGTTTCCCTCAAACTATGGAGATTTCTCATCTAAAACGTTTCCGTATAGATACCCATTAGTCTATGAAACAAGTAATAAGATACCGAGTAATATCGGGCATCATAAATCTAAACATGGGCAACTATGTTTAGAAATTCCACCAAGAGAACTTGTAATATGTAAAGACGGTATTACATTAACGTATTTCATTGAAGAAATTTTGAAACCTCATTTAGCCATTCAGTATGTAAAGGTGAATTCAAATGAAAAAAAGTATTTATATGCTGAATATGACCATGACTTGAATGGATATTGGGACTACTTTAAAGAGTACTATCAACTTGATGATAAACAATTAGTATTGAAGGCCTTAGCATACACAACATATAATTTAAGCTGGTCTAAGTCAAAACCGTGCTTTTGTGGAAGTGAAAGACAATATAGCGAATGCCATATGTTGGCAGTAGAATCAGAAATTCATTTAACCAGCAAAGAAATAAGAAGGATATATTTTAAGCTTAAAAGGAATTATGAAAATTGATAAATATGATTGGCAGGCTAGAATTTTGCCATCATTACTTGCGTTTATTCCAATGGTCTGGGTTATCAATAATCTGTTTTTTACCGATCTATCTATTTTGGAAACAGTTTTCTTCAATGGAATTTCATTATTATTAGTATTGGTGATAACCTTATCTTATTTGGTAAGAGAAATCTCGAAGTTTTACCAAGATAGGATATTTGCTAAATCAGGAATGCCAAGTATATATATGCTGATGAATTATGAAATGTATTTTTCAAAAGATTTCTTTAAAAGATATGTCAGTAAGATAAATAAATCTTTTAAATACAAGATTAATAAAAATGATCAACGAAGTTGGCAAGAAGCCTTTGAATTAGTTCTTGCTGATGTTCGAGATTCACAATTTATACTAAAATTAAATATTAGGTATGGGTTTTTAAGGAATCTGTTAGGTTCAGTTTTAATAAGTTGGGTGATTTTATTTTTCGCTACATTGTATTTGTATTTCTGGCCATCAAATCCTGAACTTTTAAGGCAGGCTCTGGTATTGTTGATTTGCTATTCAATTCCTATACTAACAATGAAGAAAGTGATAGTAAAGAATGGTGAATATTTCGTTGCTAAAGTAGTGTCTGAATTTGTTTCTTCTAAGTAAATAAGTTCCAATAACTGGTTCAAAGCGAAAACCATAAAATAAAAAACCCCTTCAAATGTTAATCTGAAGGGGTTTTTAAACTTAAGAGCGGTCTGGACGGGACTCGAACCCGCGACCTCCTGCGTGACAGGCAGGCATTCTAACCAGCTGAACTACCAGACCCTTTCGTTTAAGGTGGTGCAAATGTATAGTTGTGGTTTTTTATTTCCAATAGTTGACCCTAAAATATTTTATATTTTTTTCAACAGGGTAAATACCACACCTTTACTTATCATAAATCAATATAAGTTATAATTTTGTACCTTTAACTAAAAGGATATGCTATTGGATTTTGAAAAGCCTATTGCAGACTTAGAGGCAAAACTCGAAGACATGAAAAAAATCGCTGCTGACAGTGATGTAGATGTAAAAGAAGCCGTAAAATCACTAGAAACCAAGATAAAGAACCTGAAAAAGGATACTTTCAATAACCTCACCAGATGGCAAAGGGTTCAGCTCTCAAGGCACCCTGAGAGACCATACACACTCGATTATGTTTATGAAATACTTGACGATTTTGTTGAGTTGCATGGCGATAGAAATGTGGCTGATGATAAAGCAATGATCGGTGGGTTTGGTACTATTGATAAGCAGACTTTCATGGTTATTGGTCAGCAGAAGGGCAGAAATACTAAGCAGCGCCAGATGCGTAACTTCGGTATGGCTAATCCTGAAGGCTACAGAAAAGCCCTTAGGTTGATGAAGCTTGCTGAGAAGTTTAATAAGCCCATCATAACATTTATTGATACTCCTGGTGCATTTCCCGGACTGGAAGCTGAAGAGCGTGGACAAGGTGAGGCTATTGCCAGAAACCTGAAGGAGATGTTTATGCTTAAGGTACCTGTTATCTGTATCATTATTGGTGAAGGTGCTTCTGGTGGTGCGTTGGGTATTGCCATCGGTGATAGGGTAGTGATGTTGGAAAACACCTGGTACTCTGTGATCTCGCCAGAGTCTTGCTCTTCAATCTTATGGAGGAGCTGGGATTACAAAGAACAGGCTGCTGAGGCACTGAAGTTAACAGCCAAAGATATGCTTGATGTTAAACTTATCGATGGCATTATTAAAGAACCATTAGGTGGTGCACATACTGACCTTAAATTCATGGTAAAAGAAATTAAGAAGTATATTAAAGATACGCATGCAGAATTGGCTAAAATGACGCCTGAACAGCGCATAAGCGAGAGAATTGATAAATTCTGCGCCATGGGCCAGTTCAAAGAATAAAAAATAAAGATTTACTAAATTAGAGCCACAGAATTTTCTGTGGCTTTTTTAATGCTTAAAATATGAAAAAGATTAATTGGTTAGATCACTTTGTAAATCTTATTGTAGTTATAACTGGTATCTCAATAGCCTTCATGTTAAACAATTGGCAGGAATCTAAAAAGGTAAAGAGGCTGCAAGAGGTATATATTCAATCCATGATTGATGACATTGATGAAGATATTGCAGAGTTGGATTCATTGGTGATAGAAGACAGTGAAAGTCTTGAATTATTTAGAAGGGTACTAGAGGCGAAAATTAAACCTCTGCCCAAAGACTCTCTTTCCTTGGCAATTTCTAAAGTAGCATCAATGAGCTCATTTAACAGTAGAAACATAACCTATGAGTCTATTAAATCTTCTGGAAAGTTCGAGCTACTAAGCCTAAAGCTCAGAATTGATATTATAGAATTCTACCACTCTGGCTATGATCAAATTGAGGAAATAGAAGAGTATTATAAAATGAATTTTGATAACCAGATCATCCCATTTCTAATTAATGAAGCTTTTGCTGGATCAAATGGCCCTGACACTTCAAAAATATTATCCGATAAATTCAGAACGGTTTTGGGTCTTCATGCTAACTTTTTGGTTCAGAAAATAGAGGCCTATAAAAATGGTCACCGACTGGCACAAAAGTTAAAGGACGAGTTAGAAGCCAATAAATAGAGATGAATCTACACGTAATCAATACAGGATTTTTTAAGTTGGATGGCGGGGCGATGTTTGGTGTTGTGCCTAAGACGTTGTGGCAAAAAAGCAATGCACCTGATGACAATAACCTTTGTACATGGGCCATGCGATGTTTGTTGATTGAAGATGGCAATCGTTTGATTTTAATTGACAACGGCATAGGCAATAAGCAGAGTGAAAAGTTCTTTAGTCATTATGATTTGCATGGAGATGCTTCTCTCGAGAAATCATTAAAAGCCAGTGGTTTTAATAAAGATGATATTACAGACATGTTTCTTACCCATCTGCATTTTGACCACTGTGGTGGTGGTGTGGTTTATAAGGGCGATAAACTTGAGCTGGCTTTTAAGAATGCTAAATACTGGTCGAATCAAGATCACTGGCAATGGGCCACTGTTCCAAACCCAAGAGAAAAGGCCTCTTTTCTTACCGAGAACATTATGCCCATGCAGGAAAGTGGTCATCTGAACTTTGTTCCATTAGACGCGGTTTCTCCATTTTCACAATTTGACATAGCCACATTTGACGGGCATACAGACAAGCAAATGTTGCCTAAGATTAGGTATAAAGATAAAACCATTGTGTTTATGGCTGATCTTTTGCCATCAACGGCACACATTCCATTACCGTATGTTATGGCCTATGATACGCGGCCTCTGCTTACCATGTCTGAGAAGGAGCAGTTTCTCAAAGAAGCCGCTGATAACGAATATATCCTGTTTCTTGAGCATGATCCTGTAAATGAATGCTGTACTGTCAAAAACACAGAAAAGGGTGTGAGGCTGGATCGAACTTTTCCACTAGCTGAGGTACTATAAATGGCTCCTAAAAGTGTAGGCTTAACATTATCTGGAGGCGGAGCAAGGGGCATTGCTCACCTTGGCGTAATTAAAGCTTTTGAGGAACATGGAGTTGCGTTTGATGTGCTTTCTGGTGCCAGTGCTGGCGCTATCATTGGAGCACTTTATAGCTATGGCTACTCTGTTAATGAAATCCTTAAGATTGTTTTGGATCTTAAGGCCTTCAAGTTTATTCAACCAGCCATGAGTACCAAAGGCCTCCTGAAAATGGATGTGATTAAGAAGTTTTTGGAGTCGTATCTTCCAGAAAATTCATTTGAGAAGTTGAAAATTCCGCTTGCAATAGCAGCTACTAATATTAGAACCGGTACCACTACATACTTTGAAAGTGGTGATCTAATAGGAATCATTTGCGCTTCATCTTGCATACCCGTTCTTTTTCAGCCGGTAATGCTCGAAGATGAGCTCTATATAGATGGAGGTATATTGAATAATCTACCAACAGAAGTGATCAGGGATAGGTGCGACATACTGATAGGCAGTCACTCTAACCCCGTTGATAAGAATTTTGAAGTTAAAAATGCCCGTTTTGTTTTGGAGAGGGCTTTGATGCTGGCCATAACCAGAAATGCTATTGAGAGTGCCAGGCTCTGCGATATTTTTATTGAACCAGAGGGTCTTGAGCCTTTTAAGGTGATGGATTTGAACAAAGCCAAAGAGATTTTCGGGCTTGGTTATAAGACCACTATAAAATTAATTGAAGAACAAAAGTTGATTGAAAAGATTGGAATATGACGTTTAAAGAACAAATCCTTCAAGGAATACCCAATGAACTACCGGCTGCCAAGCCTTATGATGTTAACACTAATCACGCTCCAAAGAGAAGTGAAATCCTTTCTGAAGATGAGAAGAAGCTTGCCTTGAGAAATGCTCTTAGATATTTTGATCAAAAGCACCATGAAACGCTAATTCCTGAATTTAGGGAAGAACTTGAAAAATATGGGCGTATATATATGTATAGGCTGAGGCCGGATTATGACATGTACGCCCGTCCATTAGAGGAATATCCATGTGTGTCAAAGCAAGCTGGAGCCATCATGCTAATGATTCAAAATAATCTTGATCCTGCAGTGGCACAGCACCCTCATGAGTTAATAACCTATGGTGGCAATGGCGCTGTGTTCCAAAACTGGGCACAGTACCTGCTCACTATGCAGTATTTAGCCACTATGAATGACGAGCAGACACTGCACATGTATTCAGGGCACCCCATGGGTCTTTTTCCATCTTCAAAGTCCGCGCCACGGGTCATTGTTACCAATGGTATGATGATTCCTAACTACTCTTCGCAAGATGACTGGAATAAATTCAATGCATTGGGAGTTACCCAATATGGTCAGATGACGGCCGGCTCTTACATGTACATCGGCCCACAGGGCATTGTCCATGGCACAACTATTACTGTATTGAATGGAGGAAGAAAGATTTCTAAGCATGGTGAAGGCCTGGAAGGCAAGCTCTTCGTTTCTTCAGGATTAGGAGGGATGAGTGGTGCGCAGCCAAAGGCAGGTAATATTGCAGGCTGCATCTCCGTAGTGGCGGAAATCAATCCCATGGCTACACATACCCGCCATTCCCAGGGCTGGGTGGACGAAGTGATTAATGATTTAGATGAACTGGTAAGCAGGGTGAAGTCTGCCAAAGAGAATAAAGAAGTTGTATCTATCGCCTATCAGGGGAACATTGTTGATGTATGGGAGAAATTTGATCAGGAGAATGTTTATATAGATTTAGGCTCTGATCAAACCTCACTTCATAATCCATGGGCAGGAGGCTATTATCCAGTAGATATTTCATTTGAGGAATCTAATAGGTTGATGGCTGAAGATCCTGCAGAGTTTAAGAAGCAGGTTCAGTCGACATTAAGGCGCCATGCCGCAGCTATAAACAACCACACCGCCAAAGGCACTTATTTCTTTGATTATGGCAATGCTTTTCTGCTTGAAGCGTCAAGGGCGGGGGCGGATATCATGGCTAAGAATAATATAGATTTCAGATACCCTTCTTATGTTCAGGATATTATGGGGCCAATGTGCTTTGATTACGGTTTTGGTCCGTTCAGGTGGGTGTGTACCAGTGGGAAAAGTGAAGATTTGGACAAATCTGATGAAATAGCTGCAACTGTTCTTGAAGACCTTCAGAAAAAATCTCCTCCTGAGATTCAGCAGCAGATGGCTGATAATATTAAATGGATAAGGGCTGCCAAGACCAACAAACTGGTGGTTGGTTCTCAGGCCAGAATATTGTATGCAGATGCTGAAGGTAGAATTGAAATAGCGCGCGCTTTTAATAAAGCCATTGAAGAAGGTAAGATTGGCCCAATTGTGTTAGGCAGGGACCATCATGACGTTTCAGGTACTGATAGTCCGTATCGAGAGACCTCCAATATTTATGACGGTTCAAAGTTTACTGCAGATATGGCCATTCATAATGTTATTGGCGATTCTTTCAGGGGAGCTACCTGGGTATCCATCCACAATGGTGGTGGAGTGGGGTGGGGCGAAGTGATCAACGGAGGCTTTGGTATGTTGCTCGATGGCACTGATGAAGCAGAACGTAGATTAGAGAATATGTTGTTCTATGATGTGAACAATGGAATAGCCAGAAGAAGCTGGGCGCGTAATGAAGAGGCCATTTTTGCAATAAAAAGAGCGATGCAAGTTAATCCAAACTTAAAAGTAACGCTGCCTCATGTAGTTGATAAAGAACTTTTGTAATTAAAAATTAAATTCTTGTAGAATAGCTTTGTGACAAATAGCTGGAATGTTAATTTTGAAATATCTTTAATTTTTTAAATTATATAATATGAAAAAATTTTTATATACGTTATTACTACTTTTTGGTACATTCGCTTCATCTTTTTCTCAAACCGAACAGGGTTCTTTTCAGTTAGAGGTAGGTCTGAGCCCATTCTCTGAAGGTCTAATGAGAGGAAGTAATACAGGAGTAGCACTTTTTTCAGTCGATGGAACAACTTTATGGTCGATTGGTGGAGAAGGCGGATATTTTGTTCAAGATGACTTTGCAATAAAGGCTGGTGTAGGTTATACTGATTTGGACGGGGGCTCCTATTTTAGCTACAAGATTGGTGCAAAATATTACGCTGGAGGATTGGTGCCTTTTCAATTAGATATTACGGGAGCAACAAGAGAAGATATCGATAGCCCTTTTGGAACCTTTGAAACACCTGATCCATTGTACCTCGGTTTACAAGGTGGCTATGCAGTATTTTTGAATGACAACGTTTCATTTGAGCCAAGCCTCAGGTATAATATCAGCTTAAATAGTGATTTTTCTGATCAAGGTATTTTTGAGCTTAGGTTCGGATTCGTGATATTCCTTTAATAATAAATAGATGTCATCTCTTTGATGGTATTAAACTTTAAAGCTTATCTATTTTGGTAAGCTTTTTTTTGTGTACCATTGGACATGCACTAATGAAAAAGCTTGATACGTAATGAAGAGGCCATTTTTGTTATAAAAATAGCGATGAATGTTAATCCAAACTTGAAAGTAACGCTGCCTAACCATATCAGCGACAATTTGTTAAGTTTAAATTATCATTTATATCTTGTAAGTTTTAGTTTCATTTAGCTTAGATTCCGTTTGAATTAATGGTTTGGCTTTTTCTAACTTAGTAGAAACTTTAAAAATGTAAAAAATGAAAAAAGTAATACTGCTTTCTTTGCTACTAGTTGGGTGTTTTACTAGTTACTCTCAAACCAGGTTAGGTGGAGGGCTATCTTATGGAACAGATGTAGAAGAACTTGGTCTAAATTTGAATGGAGAGTTTTTCTTAAAAAGTAATCTGGCTCTTTCCCCTGAATTTAACTATTTCTTTATCGATGGCCCGGGTAGTTTTTGGACTATAAATGCGGATGGACATTTTTATTTTAATCGTTCAAGTCAAGCTTCTTTTTATGGATTAGGAGGGATAAACTTAGCAACAGCAGGTTTTGATGGTAATACGGATACGGAATTGGGAGTTAATCTGGGCGCAGGTGCTAATTTTGAGTTAAATAAAAGTGTTACACCTTTTGCTCAATTGAAATTTGTAGTTGGCAACGCTGATCAGGCAGTATTTTCATTTGGGGTCAGATTTGATTTAAATTAATATCAAATATTTTAATTTTAAAACTAACATAAATTCATAAACCAAAATTTTTAGAACTATGAAAAAGACATTTTTTTTATTAATCGTTTTAGTTGGCCTTGGTTACAACGCCTCATCTCAAGTTTCTGGAGGTATCAAAGGAGGTTTGAATTTCGCTAATATTGATAGTGATATTGATCCAGACGGAAAAACAGGCTATCATGCAGGTGTATATTTAAAGGTTGGATTTGCAGGTATTTCGCTTCAACCTGAAGTACTATATTCTGTTAAAGGAGCCGAAGACTTTGAAGTAACGTATATAGATGTTCCCATAGTTTTGCAGAAGAACTTTGCCAAGGTTTTAAATATTCACTTAGGGCCACAGTTTAGTTTTTTAACAAAAGCCGAAGGTATTACTGAAATTGATCTTTTTACAGGTGACACTACAAAAGGTGACATTAAAGATCAGCTAAAATCATCAGATTTGAGCATACTATTTGGAGCTGGTGTTAATCTGCCTGGTGGTCTATCTGGAGGTTTGAGGTATATTATTGGTTTATCAGATGTTAATGATAAGTATTTTGACCTTGGAGATGGAGCGCCAGAAATCAAAAACAAGACTTTTCAAATTTATTTGGGATACAGATTATTTGGAAACTAGGAATCACACATTATAAAGTAAACGCCCTCTAGGTCAAACCTAGAGGGCGTTTCTAATTTGTAGCTATGCTGAACTGTTAACTCACACAAATCACATAGTAATTTTTCTTTCCCTTTTGTGCTAACAAATATTTGCCTTGCAATAACTGAAAATCGACTTTTTGGTCAGGGCTATCAATTTTAACTTTATTGATACTAACACCACCTTCCTGAATCATTCTTCTGGCTTCTCCTTTTGACTTAAATATCAGCCCTTCTATGGTTTGGGATAAGAAGGTAGTAACATCATCTGCATTGTCAAAGTCTGATTTGCTAATCTCCGTTTGCGGCACACCATCAAACACAGAAAGGAATGTCCTTTCATCTAGAGAGGCCAAATCCTCAGTGGTAGATTTACCAAAAAGTATTTGAGAGGCTTTAATGGCTGATTCCAATGCTTCCTTCGAATGGGTTCTTACGGTTATATCCTCAGCAAGTGCCATTTGCAATTTCCTCATATGTGGTGCTTCAGCATGCTCTTTCTCTAAGGCCTCAATTTCTTCTTTGGACTTTAGCGTGAAGATTCTAATATAATTAGCAGCATCAACATCAGAAGCATTTAACCAGTATTGGTAAAACTCATAAGGAGAGGTTCTCTCAGCATCAAGCCATACATTACCACCCTCAGTCTTTCCAAACTTGGTTCCATCAGCTTTCTTAATAAGCGGAGTGGTAATGGCAAAAGCTTCCCCGCTGGCTTTTCTTCTTATCAATTCAGTGCCTGTAACAATGTTACCCCATTGGTCTGATCCCCCGAGCTGGAGCTTACAGTTTTTGTTTTTGTATAACCAGTAAAAATCATAGCCCTGAACTAACTGATAGGTAAATTCTGTAAATGACATGCCCGTTTCTCCTTCCAGTCGTTTCTTGACCGAATCCTTGGCCATCATGTAGTTTACAGTAATGTGTTTCCCCACATCCCTGATAAAATCTAGAAAAGAGATATCCTTAAACCAGTCATAATTATTAACTATCTCAGCAGAAGTTTCCCCGCAATCAAAATCAAGAAAACGCTCTAGCTGCGCTTGCACACCTTTAAGGTTTTTTTCTAGTACCTCTTCCGACAATAAATTTCTTTCTTGTGATTTTCCGGTAGGGTCACCCACCATACCTGTCGCACCACCCACCAAAGCATAAGGCTTGTGACCTGCGCGCTGGAAGTGTACTAATGTCATAATTTGTACCAAGCTGCCAATATGAAGAGAATCTGCAGTGGGATCAAAACCTATATATGCTGATGTCATCTCTTTATTCAACTGTTCTTCCGTTCCAGGCATGATATCATGAATCATCCCCCTCCATTGCATTTCTTCTATAAAATTAGTCATTGGATCGTGTGCTTTTTTCTAAGTTTGCAAATATAGAAAAGCGTGATTTAATCGCATTAGTAAATTAACATTATACATTTTTTCAATATTCATTCAACACTATTATTAACCGCTAGACTGGTTTATGATTTATTTATGTAAACCATTAAACTAAAACTACTCAAACCAGTCTACCGTATTAAGCAACAAACTATTCAATTCTCGATGAAACTAAGACAAGTAATTATTGTTGGGATAGGTCTGACCATCCTTTTTGGCTCTTTTATATTAAGTGGTGTGCTCAGCAGCATGAAAGAACCACCAGAGGTAAAAACTCCTGAAGAAATAAAAAAGTATGTTAAAACAGAAAAAGTAAAGTACACAAGTATACCTACGGAGGTAATGGCCTTTGGCAGGGTCAAAACAGCCGAGTCTTTGGATCTTATAGCAGAAGTTTCTGGTAGAATGAACGCAAATTCAATTCCGTTAAAGGAAGGGCAGAGGTTTAATAAAGGTGCTTTGCTATATAAAATCGATGATAGGGAAGCTCGTTTAAATCTGCAGTCTCAGAAGAGCAACTTCTTGAAGGAACTTGCAGCCATTTTACCTGATATAAAAATTGATTTCAGTGACAACTATGAAGCATGGTCAAAGTATTTTTCAGCAATAGATATTAACAAGCCGCTTCCGGAACTTCCGGAATATAAAAATGATAAGGAGAAGACATTTTTAGCAACTAAGAATATTTTCAGTTCATTCTACACCATCAAAAGTGCCGAGGTAAACCTTAATAAGTACAGCTTCTATGCGCCATTTGGTGGGGTTATTTCAATGGTAGACTTGCAATCAGGTTCTTTTGTGAACCCTGGAAATAAAATAGGTACTATACTTAGGTCTGATAAACTAGAGATGAAGGTTGATGTGAGCGTGTCTGATATCGACTGGGTGGAATTAGGTTCTCAGGCTCAGGTAGTAACAGAAAGTGGTAGAGTGTGGGAAGGCAAAGTAGCCAGGATAGGCGAATTCGTTAATCAGAATACTCAGTCCATAGATGTGTTTATTGCCATTAATTCAGACAAGGATCGTAAGATTTATGATGGTGAATATTTACGCTCCATTATTCCTGGCCGTGAGGTGAAATCAGGAATGTTAGTACCAAGAAATGCCATTTTTGATGGTAACAAAGTATTTGTTCTTCAGGACTCATTGTTGAAAGTAGAGGAAATTCAGATACACAAACTGAATGCAGAAAGTGTTGTTTTCTCGGGTTTGCAAGAGGGTTCAGAGCTCGTTATAGAGCCTTTGATCAATGCGCATAATAATATGAAAGCGTTCAAACTTGAAGAGAAAGAAGATATCGATATCGAGCAGAAAAGTAGCGATGTTAAACTGGTTAAAAACTAAGGAGCTATGAATTCTATCAAAAGTATGGTTGAGTATTTTGTGAAATTTCCGATACTCGCCAACATAGTCATTGCCTTGACACTTTTAGGTGGTATCATGGCCATGGTTAATACAAAAAAGTCCTTTTTCCCAACTCAGAAGGATAAATTCATCAATATTCAGGTTGCTTACCCGGGAGCCTCGCCAGAAGAAATGGAAGAGGGAGTGACCTTGAAGGTGGAAGAAGCACTTAAGAGTATTGCTGGTATAGATGAAATAACATCGACATCATCTGAAAACTCAGCAAATATTAGCGTAGAGACACTTGAAAACTATGACATTGACGAGGTTTATACTGAAATAAAAAATGCTGTCGATGGGATTAGTTCATTTCCGGTAAGTGCAGAAAAACCCATAATATTCAAGCAAAGACAGCAATCTACCGCTCAGTGGCTAGGTTTAACGGGGGATGTGGATATAAAAACCCTGGAGATGTATGCTGACAAGATCAAAGATGAATTGCTGGCATCAGGTGTTATTTCTCAAGTTAATATTAATGGACTAACTGGTAAAGAGATATCTATTGAGGTTTCAGAACAAGCATTAAGCAGGTATGGAATCACCTTTGATGAAGTGGCTAGTGCAGTTCGTCAAAATAATAGAGATATTTCAGCAGGCTCTATTAAAGCTGAAACTGAGGAAATACTTATTCGCTCTAAGGCCAAAGTTTCTGATGCTGATTTTATCGGAGAGATAATCGTTAGAACTGATGTAGATGGATCTAATCTCTTATTAAGGGATATAGCAGCCATTAAGGAGCAATTTGCTGATCAGCCCAATAAGGCGCTTTTAAATGGCAAAAGAGCTGTTTTTATTGAGGTAAAGAAACTTGAAGAAGAAGATCTTCAAAAAATCTCAGAGTTTGTTGTGCCTTATGTAGATGAGTTTAATGCGAAGCACTCAGGTGTAAAATTGGATTTGACATGGGACTTTATGTCAATGCTTAATCAAAGGTTGGATCTCTTGACCAATAATGGAATGGTTGGTTTGTTCCTTGTTCTTGTTGCACTTGGAACCTTTCTGAGCCTAAGACTTTCTTTCTGGGTAGCCTGGGGTATCCCATCATCTTTCTTGGGAATGTTTATTATAGGAAGCTTTTTTGGTCTGACCATCAACATGATCTCTCTATTTGGGATGATATTGGTTATTGGCATTCTGGTGGATGATGGTATTGTGATTGCTGAGAATATCTATACCCATTTCGAAAAAACCAAAAACCCAGTTAAGGCGGCTGTTCAGGGTACTATTGAAGTACTACCTGCAGTATTTACTTCTGTAACAACCACTATCATCGCCTTTACACCTTTATTACTGCTTACTGGTGGCTTTGAGTTCTTGAAAGATATGGCGTTTGTGGTAATTTTCAGCTTAGGATTCTCATTGCTGGAAGCGTTTTTCGTGTTACCAGCCCATCTGGCTAGTAAATCGGTTTTAAGTGTTAAAAAGGAAGATACAAGAAGTTATAAGATCAGAAGCAAGATCAACGCTGTCATCGATTTTATGCGTTATAACCTTTACGGAAACGCCCTGCGCTATACATTAAAGTACAGGGCAATATCAATATGTGTATTATTAGCACTTTTTCCGATAACTATTGGGTTGTTCGGAGGTGGTTTTATCAAAGCTACTTTCTTCCCTCAGATACCTTTCAACAGCTTTAATATCAATATTGCCTTCAAGCCAGGAGAAAGGGAAACTAAGGTTGAAGACTATCTTGCAAGATTTGATAATATCGTTTGGGAGGTTAATGAAGACCTTAAAAAAGACCTTGACACTGAAGACGATTTAATAAATTATACTTTCGGTTCTGTGGGTAACACTACCGATGGGGAATCCGGGTCACATGCAGGAAATATTAATGTGTTTTATGACGAGTTGGATGATTACGGTATTAACAGCTATGACATCATCAACCGCCTTTATGCAAAAATAGGGAAGGTTCCTGAGGCTGAGAAATTCAGTATAGGCGGAATGAACCGCTTCGGTAAGCCGGTTTCTGTAAGGTTATTAGGTGCCAATTATGAGCAGCTTCAGGCGGCTAAGGATTACCTTAAAGCTGAATTAAATAAGATTACAGACCTTAAAGACGTACAGGATAATGTTGCCATTGGCAATAGGGAAATGCTCTTTGATTTGAAGCAAGAAGCTTATTTCCTCGGTCTTAATCATACTGAAATAACTAAACAGGTGAGACAAGGTTTCTTCGGAGAAGAAGTACAAAGACTTCAAAAAGGAGATGATGAAGTTCGTGTGTGGGTCAGATATCCGGGAAAAGGCAGATTAAATGTTGGTCAGTTGGAGGATATGAAGATCAAGACCACGGATGGAAAACAGTTGCCTCTCCGACAATTGACTTCTTACACTATAGAAAGGGGGATCAGTGGCATTAAGCACTATGATGCCGATAGAGCGGTGACTGTAGAAGCCGACATGGTTGACCCGTTTGGAGAAGTACCACCTATTTTAGCGAAAGTGACAGATGAGATAGTACCCAAGTTGAAAAGTCAGTTTCCAACTGTTATGGTTGACTATGGAGGTCAGGCTAAGGAAAGTGCCAGGGCAGGGCAGGAAATAGCCACTTATTTCGGAGGTGCTTTTGTGCTTATATTTTTCGTGGTCATGATTACGTTCCGTTCCTTCTATCAGGCCGTTATGGTAATTGCCATGATTCCGTTAGGATGGTTAGGTGCAGCATGGGGGCATGGAATAGAAGGTCATCCCGTATCTATATTGAGTGCCTGGGGTATGATTGCTTTATCCGGTGTAATTATCAATGACGCAGTAGTGTTTCTAGCAAAGTTTAACTCATTAATAAAAGAAGAGGGTTATAGTGTTTATGACGCTGCTTATGAAGCCGGTATTGCCAGGTTTAGGGCTATTATGTTGACTTCAATAACTACTGTTGTCGGCTTGTGGCCACTAATTATGGAAACAAGCTTTCAGGCCCAGTTTTTAATACCAATGGCAATTTCCGTGGCCTATGGGGTTTTGGTTGGAACGTTCGTAATACTGTTGTTCTTCCCTGTATTAATCCTTGTCTTTAATGATGTGCGTAGATATGCTAAATGGCTGTGGACGGGTGATAAACCATCAAGAGAGGGTGTAGAGCGTGTTATTATCGATCAGGAAAGAATGACCGAGTGGGTCGAGTCAGTTTAATTTATTCAAATTCAATTATCGATGTTTTATAAAAGACTAGTTTACAGCTTTTTAGCATTAACTATTTCAACTAACTTATTATTTGCCCAGTCAGAAACTTTATCCCTATCAGATGCTATACGCATAGGATTGGAAAGAAACTATGACATAATCATAGAGAGAAGCAATGTTCAGGTAGCTGAAAATAACAATGCCTGGGGCGAGGCCGGCAGGTACCCAACGGTAACATTAAACCTCAACCAAAATAATTCACTTACAGACAATGTGAAAACGGCCAGTCCTTTTCAACTGCAGGATCAGACAATATCCAGTAGCTTGAACCCGGGGGTAAATCTAAATTGGACACTGTTTAATGGTTTTAAGATCAATATTTCAAAATCGAGGCTTCAAGAATTGCAGTCAGAGTCACAGGGTAATGCTGACATTGTTATCGCCAATACCCTACAGTCAATCATTCTTGGTTACTATAAGGCTGTTTTAGAAAAAAGGAGATTGGTGGAATTCGAGCGTCAGCTCAAGCTATCTGGCGATAAGTACAGTTATACAAAAGTGAAATCAGAATTGGGAAGTGCAGTAAGCACCGATCTGTTTTTAGAAGAGGGAAATTACCTCACTGATTCAACCAATTATATTAACCAGCAGTTGGTATATAGAAATGCCATGCGTGATTTAAATGTAATGTTGGCAGAAACCGATGTTGATAAAAAATACAATTTTACTGATGACCTTTTATATGAAGAAGAAAATTATAAATTAGAGGATTTATTAACTAAGCTAAATTCTAAAAATGTTGATCTTAAAAAGCAGTACATCTCGCAACAATTGATTATTTACAACCGAGGTTTGGCCAGGGCAGATCGTTACCCCACAGTTACGCTAAACTCCGGGTATTCCCATAACAGAAGCAGGGTAGATTTGAGTAATGCTACTTTCCCGGGGCAGGACGGCACTTCATCACCAGGGCCCACAGAGGCTTTAAATGCTATAACAGATAATTATTTTGCCAATTTTACTATTGCATTTACACTTTTCAATGGTGGTAAAATCAACCGGGCCATACAAAATACTGTTATACAGGAAGACATTGCCAACATTACCACTCAAAGGTTAAAGACATCTTTATACCGTGATTTGACACAGGCTTATGACCAATATCAGATACGGAAACAGCTGTATGGTATTACAGTCAGAAAACAAGATGTAGCCGATACGAACCTTTCTATTTCGGAAGAGAAGTTTAAAAATGGCTCTATAAATTCATTCGACCATCGAACCGTTCAAAATAACAGCTTGTCGGCAGCACTTGAAGAATTGCAGGCCGTGTATAACCTTATTGACTCTAAGGTGTCATTGATGCGGCTAACAGGCGGTATTATAGAGACTTATACCGAATAGACTATATCCTCATAACAAAATTAACCCGATGTAATTCAATTACATCGGGTTAATTTTTTAATGCAAATTCATATTTATGTATCATTGCGCAACTTTAAAATTTGATATTATGCAGCAGCCAGATTCACTTAATCAAGTAGCCGATTTTCATAAAACCTTTAAGCACCCAATATTGGGATTCCCAGGTATTCCTGATGAGAAAAGATGTGCCTTAAGAGTTGAACTCATTGCCGAAGAGCTGAAAGAGCTTGAGGAAGCAATTCAAGATAAAGATCTGGTTGAAGTGGCAGATGCGTTGTGTGATATTCAATATGTGCTTTCTGGTGCTATTTTGGAGTTTGGCCTTGGTGATAAATTCAAAGCACTATTTGATGAGGTACAGCGCTCCAATATGAGCAAGGCATGCAATACTGAAGAGGAAGCCAAGGCTACCGTGGAATTCTACAAAAACGAGAAAGACACTGAGTGCTATTACAAAGAAGAAGATGGTAAATTTCTAGTCTATCGCACTGTAGATGATAAGACCATAAAGTCTATCAACTATTCTCCTGCGGATTTAAAAAGCATACTTCAGTAAAAGGATTTATTTGCTGAAGTATTTCTCAATTGTTCATGTCAGCTAAGTAGTTAATAATTAATGCATTGATTATTAACATGTTATGAGATGGGATTGGTTTTTATGTTATTTTTTAAAGGTTTTTACTTTTAATTATATAATTTGCAAACATTCCCATGTTATGGATGCAATAAAATATCAATTAAATTTAATTTATTAGCCACTCGATTAATCACTCTTGCCAATACATTCTAGTAGGAAGTCTGAATGTATTCAAATCCTTGTCTATGAAACAGCTTTTAACCATTTTTTTTATCACCATTTCTTTTATTGGATTTGGTCAGGAAATCAATTTTAAAACAATAAGAGTAAAAGTAAAACCACAACATGTCCAAAAATTCAATCTTAAAAGCCATAAGAAGAGCGCAGCAGGTTATGTGCAAACTGGACATACAAAACTTGATAAGGTTAACGATGAACTTGAAGTTATCTCTTACAGCAGAGTCTTTTCAGAGGGTGGAGTTTACAAAAAAAGAAGGGAAGCTTTTGGTTTGCATTTATGGTATGATGTGACTTTTAAGAGGGTATCTCCCAGCTTGCATGCAGATAGACTTTTACAATTCAAAAATCTTGAGGAAATTGATGTAGCTGAGCCCGTATATGAGAAGAGTCTGGATTTAATAGAGGGTGTTTCGCCAAAAATCAGTCAGATAGAAAATACTAGACTTAGTGATAAATCACCTTCATTTTTACCAAATGATCCTAGATTTGATGAGCAGTGGCATTATAATAACACTGGACAGACCGGAGGGCTTGATGATGCAGATATAGATTTGCCAGAAGCATGGAACACTCAGAAAGGTTCAGACAATGTCATTGTGGCCATTATAGATGGTGGTATTGATGTAAGTCATGAAGATTTATCTGGAAATATTTGGGTAAATTCTGTTGAGCTTTCGGGAACACCGGGTGTTGATGACGATGGCAACGGCTACATAGATGATATTAATGGTTATAATTTTGCGGATAATACAGGTCCAATTTCAGCTCATAATCATGGAACACATGTCGCAGGAACCGTGGGTGCTGAAACGAATAATGGTATAGGAGTTTCAGGAGTAGCTGGCGGGACTGGTTCTGATGATGGAGTCAGGTTAATGTCTGTTCAGGTTTTCAGTAATGCTTCCCAAGGTGGCTTTGCAGAATCTTTTGCATATGCTGCTGACAATGGTGCAATTATAGCTCAGAATAGTTGGGGGTATACTTCTGCAGGTTTTTATGAACAATCAGTTTTGGATGGTATAGACTATTTTATTGCCAATGCAGGATATGATGCTGACAACAATCCTATTGGGCCAATGCAAGGTGGAATAGTTATTTTTGCTGCTGGAAATGACAATTCTGATGGAGCACACTATCCAGGGTACTATGAGCCCACGCTTGCAGTATCCTCAACTAATCATAACGACCAGAAGTCGTGGTATTCAAATTATGGTAGCTGGGTTGATATTGCGGCACCTGGGGGAGAAACAAGCATCACTAGTCAGGGTGTTTTAAGTACACTTCCTGGAAATTCCTACGGATTTTACCAAGGTACATCTATGGCATGCCCTCATGTTGCAGGTGTAGCGGCCCTAATAGTTTCGCAATTTGGTGGTGATGGATTTACTCCTGCTCAATTGAGAGCGCGACTAGTAGAAACAACTGACTACATAGATGATAAGAACAGTGGCTATGAGGGTTTATTAGGACAAGGAAGAGTAAATGCAGCAGCTACATTACTGGTGAATGATGGCATACCTCCGGAAAATATAAGTGATTTAACGCTCGAAAGCACTAGATTTAACGCAATAGATTTAACATGGACAGCACCATTTGATGAAGATAATGGTTCTTCCGCTAGCTACGAAATACGTTACAGTACAAGCATTATCAATGAAGAAAATTTTGATATGGCAGTACTAGGTGCTGTAAAACTAGCAAGTGATGCTGGAGCTTCTGAAGAACATACTCTTGAAGGTCTCGTTTCAGAAACCACATATTTTGTAGCCATCAAGTCAAGCGATTATTTTGGAAACAGTTCATTGATATCAAATGTCATATCTTTCGAGACACCTGCACCTCCGGTAATTTCAGTTTCACCCTTATCCTTAGTGTCAGATCTATTTACTGGAGGTACAGAAACACATACTTTAACAATATCAAACAATGGATATAGTGATTTGATTTTTGAAATTGGCAGAAGCAGCACTCAGGAATCTGCCGTTAAGCAAGTCGATAATACATTGTTGTCAAAAGGGCAAACCGATAAAAGGGTTGGTACTCCAGTGCTCAATGGACAAGGAGAAGATGGTTCCGAATACGGATACAACTGGAAAGATAGTAATGAGCCGACCGGGCCAGATTTTGTGTGGGAAGATATCAGCTCTACAGGGATTAACTTAAATCTTGGTGATGACAATTATGAATTACTATCATTACCCTTTGAAGTTGAATATTATGGTGAAGTAAAGTCAGATATTTATATTTCCTCTAATGGTTTTATTTCTTTCAGTCAAACTGGGGCGTCATCTTTGAGCTACAACAGTTTTCCAAACCCAAATACACCCAATGATGTTATAGCCGGTTTATGGACAGACCTAAACCCTGGCGCGGGAGGTGGTGTTTACTATCAGACAGAGTCAGATAAAGTTATAATCCAATATGATCAGGTTCCACTATACAGCGCAGGGGGGAGCTATACTTTTCAAATCATTCTATATGAAAATGGTGAAATTAGGATTCAATATTTGTCATTGAGTAGTATACTCACATCTTTTTCTACGGGAATAGAAAATTCTGATGGAACAGAAGGAATGACGATAGCATTCAATACTGCCTATCTTGAGAACGAGTTAGCCATATTAGTGAGTAACTCCGGCAGTTTAGGGCTAGAATTTGAACCTGACTTCGGCTTAGTGGGCGCAGGAGAAAGTATAGATGTATTGGTAGATGTTGACGCTTCAGGTTTAATAGGAGGTGTTTATGAAGAAACGATAAAAGTGTTTAGTAACGACCCTTTAAATCCCGTTGTTGAAGTTGATTTAACTGTTAATGTCACAGGTGCTCCACATCTTGATTTAGATAAAAATGAGTTTGACTTTGGTGATATTTTTATTGGGGACACGCTATCTGACTCAGTTTTGGTGACCAATGGGGGTACAGATGTACTCAATATCACATCTATCACAAATTCCGAACCTGAATTTACAATTTCAAACTCTGAACTATCTCTGGACCCTCAAGAAAGTGTTTATGTTCTTATCCAGTTCAACCCAACTTTGACCGGAGCAATTAATGATATTATAGTATTTGAATCAAATGACCCGGACTTTCCGGTTCTGAATGTTTATTTAACTGGTAATGGAGTTGAACCCCCAATTATTGACGCATCTCCAGGCTCTTTCGCGGCTTCGTTATTAACGGGTGAGTCAGAATTTCAGGAACTTGTAATTTCAAACAATGGATCAAGTGATCTGAATGTTTCAATAACTCCAAGGGCCTTTAATGTAAGCGCGACATCAAATGAACCTAAAAATACTCCAATACTTAAATCAGTTGATTATTCAAAGAAAGATACAAGCACAAAAAATGGACAACATTTTTCGAGTACTATAAAAAATAGTTTTATTGAGACTTTGTCAGATAGTATCATTATCTATAGCCAGGATTTTGAAGCTGGTGCCATAGACTGGTCTCATTACAGTGTTGATGGAGCAATTGATAGTTGGATGCTTACAACTGCCCGGAGCAATTCAGGAAGTTACAGCTACAATGTAGCCCAACATGACAGTCAAGGCAGCGATGCTTTAGAAAGTCCACAGATCATTCTTGATGATTCTGATGAACTAATCCTTGCTTTTAGTCATTGGTATGAATTTGATGATTGCGCTGATCCAAACTTTGAAGTTGATGGCGTTATTATAGAAATAAGTACTGATGGATCTAATTGGATGAAATTGGAACCTCTTTCAGGATATCCTTATATACTAGACGATGAATGTGGCAACCCTATCGCTGGAGAAGATGCATATTCACATTCTAATGGAGAATTCACTGTTGACTTAGTTGATTTAAGTGATTATGCTGGTCAATCAGTGCAGGTTAGGTTTTTGGCAGGCTGGGACTGTGGAAACTGTGCAATTAATGAAGGGTGGTATTTAGATGATTTTGTGATTTACAATTCTGCTTCTTGGTTAAATGTTAGTCAACGTGAGTTGAGCATATCACCTGGAATGTCTGAATCAGTTGATGTCCTGTTTGATGCAAGTGGTCTTTTCGGTGGAGTTTACGATGGTGATCTACAACTTGTAAGCAATGACCCAATAACACCTGAAATACTGTTACCAGTTACTTTGAATGTAACAGGAGCTCCCGATATAGAAGTTGAAGAACTTACTTTGGATTTTGGAGATGTATTTGTAGGTATTTCAAAAACAGATTCGATTTTAGTTTCGAATTTGGGAACCGATGTCTTAAATATATCAAATATAACTAATGGGTTAACAGAATATGTTATTAGTATAGATGATGTGACCTTAGACCCGTTCGAAACTACTTATATTAGACTTTCATATAACCCAACATCTGCTAGTGTTAATACAGATGTAATCGAGATATTATCTGATGATTCTGATGAATCATTAATTGAAATTGATTTAATAGGAACAGGTATTCAACCGCCTGTTATTGAGGTTAACCCATTAGATGTAACATCTAATTTATATTCTGGTGAATCTGAAGTTCAAACTATAACAATATCAAACGCTGGGGTTGCTGATTTAAATTATTCCCTAGTGTCATCAGGATATATATCTAACAATGATTTTCAGATGTTAGATTCAGAAGTCGATAGATCGAATTCTTCAGTTAATTCTAGTGACGATATTATTGAAGCTGTAAATTCTATAAATTCCTCAATACTAGTTATTCAAAATACAACTGAATGGGGATTAGATATGCAATCTTATATTATGGCAAACTTTGGTATATCTTCAACTGTAATTGGTTATGAAAGTATATCATCAACAAATTTCGATTCTTATGATTTAATAATAACGCTTGGAGATCAAATTGGTTCGTATTATGATGCTATATCGACTAACGTTGCCAAGTTTGAAGATTTTGTCTCAAATGGAGGGATAGTCCAATACCAATTGGCAACACAAGGAAGTAACGTATCAATTGTAGATGGCGTGCAAGTAATTTATGGAAGTCAAGAAAACTTCAATGTTTTCATAGATGGAACTCATCCTGTAGTTAAAAATGCTGTGAATCCACTGGAAGGAAGTTTAGCAAATCATGCAGTTATTTCAAATTTACCAGCTTCAGCTATAATTATTACGCAAACTCAAGATTCCGATGAGGTAACAACTGCTGAATACAAATATGGAAGTGGAACCGTACTTGTAACTGGAATGACTTGGGGTTTTCTTGTAAATAATAACTACCCTGCAGGAATATTATTAAGTAATACACTGGATTATTTAATAAATGAGCTGAACACCTTTATCGACATTAATCCAATTGAAGGAGTGATAACCGCAGGTCAAAGTGTCGAAATTGATTTAACAATTGATGCATCCAATTTGAACGGAGGAATTTATGAATCGAGTATAATTGTGAGCAGCAATGATCCAGCCAATGCTGAGATAATTGTTCCTATTACGTTAAACGTAACAGGAGCTCCTGACATCTACCTTGATGACAATTCTATAGATTTCGGTGAGGTGTTTTTAAGCGGAGCATTAATGGATTCGCTTCGAATAGTTAACACAGGGACTGATGTTTTGGAGATATCTGATATTTTAAATAGTGGATCTGATTTTGAGTTAAGTATTGGCTCAATGTCTTTGTCACCTGGTGAGAGTACTTACTTGTACATTACGTTTACCCCTACATCCTTTGGTGAGATAACAGATCAAATTGAGATACAATCAAATGATGTTGACGAATTGTCTGTATTTGTAGATCTTGTAGGTGTAGGGTTAGAATTGCCAATTATTACAGTAGATCCGTCATCATTGACTTCAAATTTAAATATTGATCAATCAGAAATTAAAGAGGTACAAATTACAAATACAGGTGGTTCCCCGCTATTATATGATTTAGTACTTGAAAGTATAGCCACAAGTCAAACTAAAGTATTAAATAATAGTATTCAGTTTATTGGCACTGAAAGGTCTAAAGATGAAAGCCCTCAAAATGACCCGTCAACAATTGAAAATCAATCGGTAAGTTCTAATGATATCCGGCCTATGAACGTAGGATCAGTGTCTTCCTTGGAAGAGGTGCTTGGTAGTTTAGAATTAATAAACTCAGAATTGGTGGACCTAATTCCTAACAGGTATAATTTTAGTGGAGGTGTTTCTGGATCAACTATTAGTGATGGTGGTGGTGATATGTATGATGGCGGAAATGCTCTATTAACTAATTTGGGTGGAAATTTTAATTATTCAGATAAACTAATTACTAGTACTCCATATTTGAATGGACAAGATTACTTTACAGCAAAGTATGATGGACTTTTTGTTTTTGCATCGGATCTAGATAATAATTCTGAATTCATTATTGAAGGAAACCTGGGCGCAGATGGTGGAGGATCGGTTGATGCGTCAATATTAAACTTGGAAATATCTGGCAGATCATTCCTAGGTTTTGTAAAAAGGGTTTACGGAACCAGTGACCCTTCAGTAAATCATTTGATCATAGTTGAAGATCGTGGCACACTAGGTCATGAATTTTCCACTGATTCGGATAATGATTTCCATAGAGTATACGGTCTTGAGGATTCTCAGAGATTGTATTATTTACTTTTTGCAGGAACAAGTGGTGGGTATATCAATGACTCTGATATTCTAAGTATTATGGAATCATTTGTTTTATCTGTTGATAAAACTAGGCAGATATCACTAGTTAGCCCAAATAACGGATCATTAGCTCCCGGGTCTTCTGAAATAATAGAAGTAGAGTTTAATTCTTACGGAGTATCTGAGGGAACCTATGGTGCAGAATTGGTAATATCTGGACAGGATCAACACATTGACAATATGATAGTTCCCTTAACCTTAAATGTCGCTCTTGATGCTTACCCTGAAATATCTATTGATAAGGGATTAGTAGATTTTGGAGCGGTCCAACTTGGAGATATAAAACGGGATACGATTGTTATATCCAATAATGGGACTTCCAATTTAAATATTGATGATTTGGCATCAATTAATTCTTCATTTAGTTACTCCATTCCTGATAGAGTTATTGCACCAGGTGAAGAATCGAAATTAGTAATAACGTTTGAGGCAGATAAGACAGGTTCATATTCAGATGTATTAAATATTGTGAGCAATGACCCTTCCAACTCCTCAAAATTTGTATCAGTTAGAGGCGATGTTATTGGGACACCCGATATTCAAATTGATCCAGAGTCATTTCATAAAGAAATAATTTACGCAAGATTGGATTCTATAGAATTCATTATTTCAAATGATGGTGCTTCACAGTTGGAAGTAAATTTACTCGGAGGTGATTTGATAGTAATTGATGACAAGATTAGGAATGTAGAAATTCAGCCTGGCTCAAGTAGAAAAATTACCATAAAGATCGATGCTGCTGGTTTTGAAATTGGCCATTATGAATCTTATGTTAGGGTAACTAGCAATGACCCTAATAAGAGCTTGATTGACATCCCCATTATAATTGATGTTGTTTTAGGGGCTCAGATTTCAGTGGCCTCACAAGTTGATTTCGGGTCTGTGCATGTTATGGATATAATGAGGGACAGTGTGTTTATTTATAATGAAGGTGATTCCGATTTAGAAATCTTAGACATTCAAGTTGATAATGACGCATTTATGGTTTCGGTTAATTCTAATACCATTGCTTCAGGTGATTCGACTTTATTGAAAATTGAATTCGCACCGAAGAAGGAAGAAAGTTACGAAGGGTTTATATTGATTAATTCTAACACTTCCAATAATTCTCCACTCAGCATTGATCTATCCGGGTCTGGTTACTGTAATGCTCCCTCAATAACTCAAGAAATTGGACGACTTGAAATGGTTAAAAGTGAGACAAAGGTTTTAATTTTAACTGAGTTTTTCACTGATATGAATGGAAGACAACTTTCTTACTCTAATTTTGAATTTGATGCTTCTATATTAGATGTATCAATATCAGGAGAACAGTTAACAATAGAAGCAAACAAACCTGGTTTATCCAATGTTATTTTTAACATAGATAATGGATTGTGCGAAGCAATGGAGTATCTCTTTACCGTAAATGTAGATGAGGTTACTTCAGTTACTGATTCAGATAATTTGTATCAAAATCTTAAATTATATCCCAATCCGGCAGGAAATGAAATTTCAATACAAATTTCTAATAATGATATTGCAACAAATGATGGGAGAATAGTGATAACCGATGTTGCCAGTAAGGAGGTATTAAGTATAAGTGTTGTATCAATAGAAGACACTTTATATAAAATTGATATATCTTCATTGGAGGAATCATTATATTTCATTGAGTTCCATCAGGGGAACACCATATACAGGGGAAAGTTTATTAAGAAATAATGAATTTTACGAATGAGGAATTATTAAATATAATTCCTCATTTGTTTTCGCAGATAGCCAAATTCATCTATTAAAAACATTGCCCTACACAAACCTTGGTCAGGTTTGGTGTTTCTGTGCTTATAGGGCTCACCATGCAGCATGTTGAGCCTAGCAGGAACTTCCCAATTTCTTCACCTATTGATAATTGGTAGCCTGGCCTCACTGATGGTCTAAGTTGTATGGTTCCGACAGCAGGGCCACCAACAATGGATAAATACCAGAATCGGTTTTTTTCATCTACCAATTTCAAATTTACCCTTTCATTTCTCATGGCTGGCAGCGAAGGAGCCTCTTTATAAAGCCATGGGCGAAGCATAACCAAATCACCAGGAATATGCTCAATTTCTTCTACTACTAAATTAGTCGGGGCGTGTATCCTGTGATAGTTGTTATTATGCAGAAAGACATTGGAGAAGTTGTAATTATCATCGATGTCATTTCCTGGGGCACCAAATATACTTTTAATGTTTTTATGATCCCCTTTGATATTCACAGTATCAAAAGATTGAACAGTGCCATAATCGCAAAGGAGCCCTTCGCATGGCCATATGTAATCTGTCGTAATGTCCAGCGGTTTCTTAAATACCCTTGTGAAAAAATCCTGAAAGCTGGCGTAGTACTCAGAACCAGATTCAGACACAAACTGATTCAGGTATTCTTCATTAAGCCTGTTGAATTTGCAATAAGGTTTAATAATGTATTTGGTAAATGACTTATTATAAATGTTGGCGTAGAGTTTAGAGATATTTCGCTGTATTGGGGAGGGCAGGTTTCCCCAAATGTTAAGTGAAACAAATCGATATATTGAGGTCATAGTTGTTGAATTTGAGTTCACGGATAAAACGTAAATTCAATTTTCAACGGTGAAAATTATCAAGATTTTAGACCGACAGCTAAAGGGTGGACATTTACTGCATAGTACCGTAGACTAACTACAGCTATATAAAAAATTCTAATTGGAATACTGGAGATGATTTCTCCTGTAAAGGGCGAATGGCCAGTATGGTTGAAGTGTTGAATACTTCAATAAATTCTGTACGGCTAATGCGTTCTTTCGATACACCAGGGTTGACTTTATGATACTGCATCCTACCAGATTTATTGGCAGTAGCACTGTACATAAAAGTATATTGAAACCGAACAGGGGAGGGGACAAACCGCATTTTAGTAAAACAGCTACAATTAGTAGCTGTTTTTAAAGTTGGCAAACACTAGTTGGTTTTGCAGTGTGTTATACTGTGTAAGCAGATTGTATGCCGAATCAGGCACATAGTTAAACCTTCTCTTAAAATCTTCTACCAAGGTTGATAATTCTTGCACATAGAACCTGATCTGATCAAGGTTTTTACATCTTTTAGGGCTTTCGAAATTCCTCGAAGTGAAGATTTGAAACTCTCTGTCTATTCTTTTTTTCTCAAACTCGCTCATAATTTTGTGTATTTATGCACTATTAAAAAATGAATTATGATGTAATAATATCTATATAGATTGATATATGCAAATATTTATGTGTAAAAATACACAAAATAATTACAATCTTTGATTGCTGTCCATATTCATTTATTAGTTTATATAAATATTGTTAACTCATTATTAATCAGTTATATATGTTTTTAATGAAAATGAAGAACCTTTCTTATAGCAAAAAATGATTGTGCGGATGTGCACTTTTATCTAATTCAGAAATCACAGAGAATGAATTAATTAACTATATTTAAACGATAGACTTAATACTTGAACATAAACATTACTATGGAACCAACAGCCCCAAATGAATTTCTTCAAATCTGGCAGATGATATTAATTGTAGGCGCTGCAGCCTGCTTTGTTATAGCTTTGCTCATTTATATATTTCATAATATCAAGCTTGCAGGAATTAAAGACTACAAGATGAAATATGACTACTTGAGTTTAAGTGAGATTAAAGCTTATAAGGTATCGGTTATATTTATTGCTATTGGTATTGCTATGATTATCAATATGTATGGCAGGGATATGCAGACGTTTGATCCTGTATGGTTTTTTGTATTAATATTTATATCTATAGCGGGTGCTACTCTTGTTGGGTATGTAGGTGCGTTGATATTGCAGTATTATTACCCAACAAGGCTGCATAAAAAATTACAAAAATGGAGATATATGCCGAGGATTAATCCTAAGACCGGCAATAGAATGAGACTCTTAAGTGAAGATGAAGAAGATGTTCATCTTGATGAAGGTATGCAGGCTGAAGAGGAAGTTTTCTCTGTTGACTATGATGTATGGATAGACGAAGCTACGGGGGATACCAAGATAGAAAAGTATCAGGGGCATTTGGAAGCTTTACAGTGTAATAACTGTGGTTTCTATACAATGAAAATCATTAGAGAGGAAATCATTCAACAGCCTACTGCTGATCAGGAAGGCGAATTGCTAAAACATTATAAGTGCCAGTACTGTAGTTCTGTAAGGGCCACACAATTCCATATTGCAAAAGAAGAAGATTACTCGCACTTCAAGCCAGAGAAAGCTGTTTTCAAAAAGAATACAACAGTTGATGTAGTCAGAATAGAAGTGCTTTCATCCCTTGGTGAAAAAAGAAGCTATGAATTCCAGTCTGTGGAGCAAGCTGAGAAATTCTTATCTGAGTTTGACATAGAGAAAACCAAATAGTTAATTAGAAATTCAACAAATGAGATCGTATTGTATATGGTCTCATTTTTGTTTCTCTATATTTTTATACGAGTGGCAAATCTTTATTATAGATGCAGCGTTATTAGTGTAGTATTTAAAGCTATAAATTATGAATAGATTGAAGGCGGTAGTTGTATGTGGACTAGTTTTAATTTTCAGTGGTGGGTTTTCTTTGGCCAATCCATCAGACAGTACAGATTTAGTGCCCAAGCCACATTTTGCAAGTGAAGCACAGTTGGCAGCTCAGATTCTGAGCACTTATCATTTTAGAAAAATTTCATTCAATGACTCTTTATCGTCAGTAATTTTAGATGATTATATTGAGACACTGGATAATAACAAATCTTATTTTCTACAATCGGATATTGAAGAGTTTAAGAAGTACAGATATGTTTTGGATGATTATACGAAGGAGGGGCAGATAGAACCAGCGTATGACATATATAAGGTGTTTAAGCAGCGCTTTGACGAGCGAATGGACTATATATATAGCACATTGTTGAATTATAATTATGATTTCACTATCAATGAATACTATAATACAGATCGTTCTGAAGAGCCGTGGTCTAAAGATGAAGCTGAGCTAAATGATCAATGGCGGAAAATTGTAAAGAGCCAGGCGCTAAGCCTGACTCTCAATGGCAAAGAAAAAAATGAAATAGCCAAAACAATAAAAACAAGGTACGATAGATTTAAGAAGTCTATTGATCAATATAATGCAGAAGATGTTTTTGAACTGTATATGAATACCATAGCAGAAGCATTTGATCCGCATTCAAATTATTTCTCTCCCAAAACATCAGACCGATTTCAACAGAATATGAGCCTGTCCCTTGAAGGTATTGGTGCTCGTCTGCAAAATGACAATGATTTTACCAAAGTGGTAGAGATTTTACCTGGCGGGCCTGCTATGAAAAGTGATGCTATTCATGCTGACGACAAAATAATAGCAGTTGGTCAGGGAGAAGAAGGTGAAATGGTTGATATCATTGGCTGGAGGGTAGATGATGTGGTAACTCTTATTAAAGGGCCTAAAGGAACTACCGTAAGGTTGGAGATATTACCTGCTGAAACAGGTGTTAATGGACCGTCAGAAACCATCACATTAGTGAGGGAAAAGATAAAGCTGGAAGACATGGAAGCCAAAGCTGAGGTTATTCCGGTTACAAGAAATGGTTCTTCATTTGAAGTGGGTGTTATCACCTTGCCAAGTTTCTATATGGACTTCGAGGCTTATCAGAAGGGTGACCCTAACTATAATAGCACAACAAGAGATGTTAAAAGGCTGGTAAACGAATTAAAAGCCAAGGAGGTTGATGGTATTTTAATAGACCTAAGAAACAATGGAGGTGGGTCGCTGTCCGAAGCTATTGACCTTACAGGTTTGTTTATTGAAAACGGACCCGTTGTGCAAGTAAAAACCGCTTCAAACAAAGTTGAGGTGGGTGAAGATGAAGACCCTGAATTGGTATATAATGGGCCATTGGCTGTTTTAATAAACAGGTTTAGTGCCTCTGCTTCTGAGATATTTGCTGGTGCCATTCAAGATTATCATAGAGGAGTTGTTTTAGGGGAAACTACCTTTGGCAAGGGTACTGTTCAAAGTGTAATAGACTTGGGCAGGTACATAAATCTACCTGAAGGTGAAAAGGCAGGTGAATTGAAGTTGACACTACAAAAATTCTATAGAGTCACGGGCAGCAGTACTCAGCATCTGGGTGTAAGTCCTGACGTGAATTTTCCTTCGGCTTTTGAGGCCAAAGAGTTTGGCGAGAGTTCAAGGCCAAGTGCTTTGCCCTGGGATCAGATAAAGAGCACAAAATTCAAACCTTCCAACCAGATATCCCCTCAGATGATATCTGCATTGAACCAAGACTACACCAAACGTTTAGAGTCAGATAAAGATCTTATTCAACTAGTAGATGAAACAGCCGAGTTAAAGGAGAACATTTCCAGAACAAAGATTTCTTTGAATGAAGACATTAGAAAGAAGGAAATTGAAGATGCTGAGAAGCGTAAAGCAGCCCGAAATGATCTTTCCGGAACCAAAGTAGAATTAGAAGGTCAGCAAAAACCTGATGCTATTGATGTTGATGATAAGTATCTTAAGGAAGGAGTTGTTATCTTATCTGAGATTATATCATCTGTAGGGTAATAAATAGTAAATATTAGATGGCCTGAGCCAACAATTATTTAATGAACTGATAAAGAAGATGTGATTACTGTAAGAACAGAAGATTCTAACTTCACATCAGTAAAAACTTCTTCATACCAAGAAAAAAGTCCTGCAAGGTAATACCAAACAGGACTTTTTAATTTATTTCTAATGTTATTTAGTTCTCAGACCGAGTGACTATATCCTCAACTACATTCATCAAATATTCCCGGCTATTCTCAGAAAGAAGGTATTTTCTTTCCAATAGTCGTAGCGACATTTCATCCATAATGAAGTGGCTTCTTAAAAAAGAAAGCTTCTTCTCGAAGGTGTCTAAATTTTTGTATTTGTTGCGTTCTGTTGGAGAATCCATAATAAGTTCAACCTTATTTATGAAACGATCAGATGATGACGACATAGACGAATTTTATACTTAACTGATGCAATATATTAATTCTTAAATTAACTGATAGCCTCTAATAAAATTATTCTCAAAAAAACTTTTTGATGTTAAAATAGTCCAATTTATGAGCCTATTTTTTCGTCAATCTATACATCAATAATGCAGCTCTTTTAGCCTGAACCGGCAGCATATTAAGATTGCCTGTTTCATTTATTGTATGATCATCTGCACCACTTAAACCCAGCCCATCAACGGCCATATCTACAAGACCTGCAGTGAATGATACATCAGCAGCACCTGCATTTCTTGGGTTGACAGCAGTTACTGATCCATAGCCCAAATTCCTGCTTACCTCATCATATATTTTCAAAAGTTGCTCGTTTCCTTCAGTCACAGCGAGGGGAGGATAACCACCCGGATCAAAAGTTAAAGTGGCCTTAGTACCGGGATAGTTCTTGCTAACGATTTCGGTCATTATTCTCTGTGCTTTGTCTAGCTGCTCCAAAGACACTGCCCTTATATCACCTTTGACAATAACATCCTGCGCGACAACATTGGTCTTGCCATAAGCGGTACCACCACTTTTGGAGTCATCATGCTCTACCGCTGTGCCGCCCAGAATTGTGCCGGGATTAAAAGTTAAATTTTCTTCTGTTGATAGTTCTTTATAGAAAGAGTTCAATATTCTAGAAGCTTCATAGATGGCACCAACCCCAACTTTATCTGTAAAGATTTGGGAAGAATGTGCGGCATTTCCCTCAACCTTTAATTCCCATCCTGAAGATCCTCTTCTTGAAGTAACAATGGTCTTTGGCTTGCCATCTGCATTCTCGAAACCTAAGGCGATGTCTGCTCTGTCAGCAGCGTCTGTCAGGGCCTTCTTTGATAGCTCTAACGGAGCCCCACTTCTTTCTTCATCACCAGTCATCACTACTTCAATAGTCATCTTGTCCAGTAAGCCAGCTTCTTTAAGGCCCTTCAGTGCTAACAGAATGATTACATCACCACCTTTCATATCGGCAACCCCGGGAGCCTTCATAATTGAGTCGTTGATCATGGTATATTCCTGAAATGGGCTTGAAGGTTCAAAAACCGTATCAAGATGACCAATCATCATAATCTTTGGACCCTTTGAACCATTGTTGGTTGCTATGAGGTGACCTGCTCTACCAAAGGCATCGCCAGGAACCATCTTAGCATCCATTCCTATTTTTTTGAATTCTTCAACCAGAACATTGCCCACTTGCTTAACACCCTCAAAATTCATAGTGCCGCTATTCATGTTGACCAGCTTCTTTAAAAGTTCAACAGATGCAGCTTCATTGGCATCGATAGCCTTCATAATTTTTGACTCTACTTTGGAAACCTGGGAGTAACCATTGATGAATAGAAAAAGCAGTAACACTAGAGCAATACTTCTCATAATAGATAATGATGATAAATAAAACGTACTTATTTATGCTCCTTTGGCTTAAAGGAGAAATTGTGAGTTAGGATTGAAGAAGAACTATTTTGTTTCAGCTGTGCACTCGTCAAATTGATTTAGTGCTTTTTCTGCAGCTATTTTATCAGCTTCTTCCATAGTAACTCCTTCTTCTTGTGTGTTGTTAAACTCCACAAACCAGGCTTCCATTGTATTGTCATAGCAATCTGTAATGGGCTCATCAGCCATTAATGCATTTAACTGTTGGGCAGGATTACTATAATTTGTAAACATCAGTACGAAACCAACTACAACTACCAACACGAAACCGAAAAAGAAAATAGGATATTTCATTTTTAAAACTTTTATTTTACAAATTAAACCACTTGCAGAGTTAATCAAAGTAAGATAAAGCAAGGACTCGCAATGATTTAGTATGTATAAAGCTAACTTAATTTTTACAAATCTCTATGCATTTTAACAACGTTCAGAAGATTAAAGTGCATCATCTTGAAGATGAGGATATAAACAAGCGGTTTTTTAGAATGGAACGGCTTGAAGATCATTATGACAGGGTCGGAGGTCAAACCAGTAAACCCCACAGACATGATTTCTACACAATTATCTGGCTGCAGGATGGTAAAGGTTTTCATATTATAGATTTCAATAAATTCAAATTCGCTCCAAATCAGGTCTACTTTATATCTCCAGGTCAAATTCATCAGATCTCTCATAATAGCAGACCAAAGGGCTGGTCTTTTTCTTTTACGAATGACTTTCTGATTAAAAACAATATCTCAAACTCATTTCTGAACAATATAAATATGTTCAGGCAATATGGCGAGTCACCACCACTTGTGGTAAATAATGTTGTAAAGTCAGAACTTGAGCTAATTGTTGATCAAATGATGCCTTTTTATGAAGGTACTGACGAGCATAGGCTGGAAGGTCTGGGAGCTTTGTTGTTACTGTTTTTGATTCATTGTAACAGGGCCTGTGACTTACCTTACAATGTTGGCTCACCTGCTTCATGCCTTCTTATTGATTTTAGAACTAAAGTTGAAGACCAATTCAGGGATTTACATAAGGTAAATCAATATGCTGATCAGATGAGTATTAGTGCAAAACATTTAAACGAAGTGGTGAAAGACACGATTGGCCAGACGGCCAAAGACTATATTGTGGACAGGATCATTTTAGAAGCCAAGCGAATGCTGACCCATACGCACATGACTGCTAAACAAATAGCCTTAGAATTAGGTTTTAAGGAGGCACTTCATTTTAGCACATTCTTCAAAAAAGTAACAGGGGAGACGCCTATTCAATTTAGAAATAATCAGAAAGTTTCAGTTTAAAAGTGCATTATAGGGCAGTTAAAACGCACTTTTAGATTTTTGTAGCCATTCCCGACATTTTCGTAATATCCTTTTGCATGTCTTTGGCGTTATTTGATGTGTAAACATTGATTATTGATATGGACAGAAAGAAATTCTTATCAAAAGCAGCATTGGGAACATTATCGGCAGTTGCCGCTAGTAGTATTCTTAAAGCTGAAACCAATGACAATCTTGCATTTAAACAGGTAGGGTTTAATCACCTACCAAATAAGGAGGAAAAAACAATGAAAACGGTTTTGCACAAAGCAGAAACAAGAGGTCACGCTAATCATGGTTGGTTGGATTCACATCATACTTTTAGTTTTGCAAACTACTATAACCCTGAAAGGGTACAATTTGGAGCATTACGCGTATTAAATGATGATGTGGTAGCACCCGCCCGGGGTTTTGGTACTCACCCTCATGATAACATGGAAATTATCTCCATACCACTTTCGGGGGACCTTAAGCACAAAGACAGCATGGGCAATGAGGCTGTGATCAAAGAAGGTGATGTTCAGGTGATGAGTGCGGGTACTGGCATTTTTCACAGTGAGTTCAACAAGAATGAGAATAAGGAGGTGAGGTTCCTGCAGATCTGGCTTTTTCCAAGGGAAAGAAACGTTGAGCCAAGATATGATCAAATCTCAATCAGGGATGTTGAGAAAAAAAATGCCTTCTACCAGGTACTGTCACCAAATAAGGATGATGAAGGGGTTTGGATACATCAGGATGCATGGTTTCATCTTGGAAATTTTGACATTGGTGTCTCTGATGAGTATACTATAAAGAAACAAGGCAATGGTGTTTATGCTTTTGTTTTGGAAGGTGAAGCTGAAATTAATGGTCAGAAGCTAAGCAAAAGAGATGGACTTGGGGTAACAGAGGCTAATAAAATCACCTTTAGAGCGACTTCCGATGCTAAAGTGTTGATAATGGAAGTTCCGATGGATTAGTTATGGGTTACAAAGTTGCTGTCATTGCAAAAACGCTTTCCAAATTATTGGTTAGGCTGGTAAATGAAAACAAGGAATTTGAGGCCGTTGGTTTTACTTCTGTAGATGAAATGGATATGAAAACTATTGGCGACTATGATATTGCATTGATAGCGGGAGGTATCGAAAACAACGATATTAAATTAATAAAAGGAATAATTTTAAATAATAAGTTAAACACAAAGCTCATAGAACATTATGGCGGTGGAAGCGGGTTGTTGCTGCAGGAGTTGTATGATGCTATTAATAAGAAATGATGAAGCCAAAGAAAGATAATAAATTTCCTCTTGAAGGAAATCTTGAAAAAAGATGGAGTGGTAGAATATATGCTGACAAGCCGGTTGAAAAAGACGATCTGTTGTCGCTATTTGAAGCGGCAAGGTGGTCAGCAAGCTGCTTTAATGAGCAACCATGGCGCTTTTTGGTTGGAGTTAAAGGAGAGGAGACCTATGACAAAATATTTGATATGCTGGTAGAGTTTAATCAGGATTGGGCAAAGACAGCACCTGTTTTAGTCTTGGCTTATGCTAAAAAGACTTTTACCAAGAATGGTAAACCAAATATGCACTATTGGTATGACACAGGGCAGGCCATGGCCAGCTTAACTGTTCAGGCTACTCACCTTGATCTTAACGTTCATCAGATGGGTGGATATGACAGAGATAGAGCCCAAAAGGAGCTGATTCAGGATGATGACTTCGAGTCAATCTGTGTGGCCGCCATAGGTTACAGGGCTGAGCCTTCTGATGTGCCTGAAAACTTAAAGGAACGTGAGTTTGCCCCTCAGACAAGACTTGCTTTAAAAGAAGTGATTAAGGGCATTTGATCATAAGTAGGCCATAAGCTCATCCCCATTGATTATAATGTGTAACCCACGGTGACGAGGAATGTGATTATTTGAAAGGTCAGGTGAGCTTTTGGCTGTTTTATATTAAAAATTACAAAGGCAGCGTAAGCTGCTCCATATAAAAACTGTGGCCAAAGTGAAAGAAGAGTAGCATTAGATATTACAATATTTTGTATGATACTGACGCCTACTTTAGCAAATCCGATAATGAATATATAGCGCCATTGATCAAAGTAGTATTCTTTAAAATCAGTTTCATTGCCTCTAATGCCAGTAGGAAAAATCATTCTGGCCATTACAAATAGTAATATAGGGTAAGCGAGTATGGCCAAAACAGTTTTTAACGTCCAACTGTCTATTTCTGTGGCGTATTGGTAGTTAATCCACCATTCCTGAATTAGCAATAAGAATATAACTACGGTAAATAATATATGAGGAAGATAGATTTTGGTATTTTTAAGGTTCGACAGTACATCGGCAAAGCCTGTTAGTATTTGGGCAATACCAAGGCCGATTATTAAAGAGGTGAGTACTACAACATATTCAAACGGATCCATACGCTAAATACCATAACTTTAATGACTAATTTACTTATAACGGGGCATATGTGTTTCTTTCTTTTCTAATCGGTTCGGTGCATACAAACTTAAGTTAAATGCAAAATGATAACTATTTTAACCTGATGATCGTATCTTTGGATACCAATGCCCAAGCTGATCCCACTAATATTAATTATCTGTTTTACAATTACTGAATTTGAGGTAATTGCAAATATTCTTGATAACAACTATGTAGTTGAGCATTTAGAGACATTTCCTGATTCAGAGGGTGAAAAAGGGGATGAGCCTCTTAAGGATTATTTAGAAAAGGAAGACAAGTCCCTAGCACTGCATAAATCGTTAGTTGAAAACTCATTTGTTAAAATTTCTTTCAGATATAGCCAGATGTTTCTGATGTACTGCCCGCCAGTTCAGAAAATACCCGTACCACCTCCCGAATACAGCTAATAGTAAATTATTAAAAATTTTAGGTCATTGATATATAATGACTTAGACATCATTTATTTAATTGAATTATAATTTAACGTTTAGCTTAAAATGGATAAGTTTTACAATCAACTTATAGAAAATAATAAGAAGTGGGTAGCAGAAAAGCTTTCTGAAGATGCTCAGTTTTTCGAAAAATTAAAAAATGGACAAAAGCCGCCATTGTTGTGGATAGGATGTTCAGACAGTCGTGTTCCTGCCAATGAAATAACTGGCACCAAACCAGGAGAAGTTTTTGTCACGCGCAACATTGCCAATATGGTGGTGCATAGCGATATGAGCATGTTAAGCGTCTTGGACTATGCAGTAAATGTGCTTGAGGTACAACACATTATAGTTTGTGGTCATTATGGTTGTGGCGGTGTGCGTGCTGCAATGAGCAACCAACAATTGGGGTTAATTGACAACTGGTTACGCCATATCAAAGATGTCTATAAGATGCATGCCAAAGAACTGGATGCAATTTCAGATGCCCACGAAAGGGAGAATAGGTTTGTAGAGGTTAATGTTCAGGAGCAAGTGCACGATTTAAGCAAAACAGCAACGGTTCAAAATGCCTGGAGCAATGGTAAGAATCTCCATGTGCATGGATGGGTTTATGATATAGGAAATGGTATTGTCAAAGATTTGGATGTTTCTTTTAGTGATAATTCTAAATTGGAAAATGTTTACCAATTTGAATTGGCACAGTAGTAAATAAATTTAGTTCTGAGTTTGATGGACGTGGCTGTGGTTCCCTTTTATAGGGTGACTGCAGCCATTTTTTATTAACTGCATTTCTGAAAGAAATAAATGAAAAAGAAGGTGTCTTCTATGTTGAAAAACAAGCCTCAGGTCGATTAAATTATATTTCGATCAAAAAATAGACATATCATTACCATTATAGTTGTTGGAATGTTGTAAACCTTGGTTTTCCACATTTCAACAACTTATCTAATCCT
>NZ_JAVJQL010000001.1:0-26930 GCF_040218215.1 Fulvivirga sp. | reverse complement strand
GGGGCATATCACCGGCTCACCGACCCCGTTACCGCTAGCTAAACCTTACTCCCACTACATCAGCTGGCTGGAAGAGCGTGCTGATGAGGATTCTAAAGCGTACTGGGAAAAGTACCTCCAAGGGTTTGATGAGATGACTGGTCTGCCTAAAAGACAACACTTTGATTCTAACGACACTGTTTTTGGCTGGGAAAGAGAGTTAATAATAATTGATCAAGATAGAGTAAAACAATTGGATAAGATTGCGCGGCAGTATAACCTGACGCAGAATTCTATTTTTACAACAATATGGGCAGTATTGCTATCTAAGCTTTGCAATTCAGACAACGTCCTATTTGGCTCGGTAGTTTCAGGCAGGCCCCCGGAGTTATTGAATGTCGATCAGATGGTTGGATTATTCATTAATACCATCCCATTACGAATCCAGCTAGATGAGTCTGATACATTTATTGACTTAATCGAAAAGACTCAGCAGAACTCCTTGGAGTGCAAAGATCATCAGTATAATTCCATTTCTGAATTTTATTCAATGACAGAGCTTGGCTGGGACTTATTTGACCACGTATTGGTATTCCAGAATTATCCCAGGTTTAGCAGAAATAATTTGAAAGATCACCTTGTCAGAGAAGGTGAATTTCAGGTCGAGGATGAAAAAGGCATTACTCAAAATAATTATGACTTATGGTTAAATATCATACCTGGTGATCAAATTAAGGTAAATTTTGAGTACAATGCTGCTATCTATGAACCAAGTCAGATGGCTGCCATTGCTGCATATTTTGACCAGCTCATGGAACAACTATTGTCAGATGTCAAACAACCGCTGAATAGAATTAATCTCATTGGTAAAGACCAAAGCTTGTTGCTTGAAAGTTTCAATCAAACATTGCAACCAATAAGCAGAGATAAAACTTACTTTCAGCTTTTTCAAGAGCAGGCAACAAAAGATCCGAATAGAGTCGCAGTTAGTCATAATGGTACCAGCCTGACATATTCTGAACTACTTGCACAGGCCAATAAGCTGGCCCGTGTTTTAATTCAACATGGTCTCAAGTCAGGTGATCGTGTAGGCGTATTGATGCCTCGTGGTATCGATATGCTTACCAGCATATTGGCCATTTTAAGATGCAGGTTGGTGTATGTTCCTGTAGATGTAAATTACCCATCAGGAAGAATAGAGGATATTTTGAATGATAGCGAGGTAAAAATTCTGCTTACTAGCAAGGCTCATGATAAGCACTTTGAATATACAAATAATGAGTTCACAAAAGTTTATTTGGATAACCTGGAGGATCAAACATCAACCCTTCTATCCATCAACGATGGAGAGTCGCAAGACTTAGCTTACATCATTTATACATCCGGAACTACCGGGAAGCCCAAAGGAGTGATGATTCATCAATTTGGGATGATCAATCATCTGCATGCTAAAATATCTGATCTGGGAATATCCAAAAACGATGTAATTGCCCAAACGGCTTCGCCATCATTTGATATATCTATATGGCAGTTTCTGGCGGCCTTGCTGGTGGGGGGTAAAACCGTAATTATTGACAGGGAGATCGTACTGGATTCCAATCAATTGGTTAAAGAATTGCAGGACCATGAAATCAGTATATTGGAGTCTGTACCTTCTCTAATATCCGCCTTTCTGGAAGGGATAGATCATAATCAAAATTTCACGTTGGAATCGTTGAGGTGGATGATACCAACGGGGGAACAGCTTTATGGTTCTTTAGTTAGGAAATGGTATACTAAATTTCCTGATATAAAATTACTGAATGCATATGGACCTACTGAAGCCTCGGATGATGTGACCCATTATGTGGTGCCTTATCCTTTTGAGGGAAAGGGCAATGTGCCTATTGGCAAGCCTATTCAAAATATGCATGTCTATATAATGGATGACCATCAAAACCTGTGTCCTCCTCTAATTCCAGGGAAAATTTGTGTTTCAGGAATTGGGGTTGGCCAAGGATACTGGAAAGATCCCGACAAAACATCAGAGTCATTTGTAAAGAACTCATTGGCCAATGGTAATTCTGATTTCACCAGATTGTACATTACTGGAGATATTGGCTACTATCTTCCCGATGGTAACATTATTTGTTTAGGCAGACAGGACGAACAGATTAAGATCAGAGGCAATCGGGTTGAATTGAGTGAGATACAAACATGCTTTTCTGCAATTGATGGTGTCAAGGAGTCTGCTATCGCAATGAAAGATATTATTGGCTCTGCTGAGTTAATAGCCTATTACATTGCAGATAACGAATTGGCGTATAAGGCGGTGAAAAACCAGTTAGCTGCAAAGCTTCCTGAATATATGATTCCAGCCCATATTATTCGCTTGGAAAAGTTTCCTTTAACAACCAATGGAAAGCTGGACAAGAAATCTCTGCCTCTACCCACAATAACAAAATCAGCTGCTCATCAGGGTCCGAAAAATGATACCCAGCAGAGACTTTGTGAAATTTGGGGACAGATTTTAGGTATCGACCCGGATGCTATAGGTATCGACCAAAACTTCTTTGAGCTGGGAGGTCAGTCGCTAAGGGCCATTAATTTTCTAAATTCTCTTGAAAAAGAATTTGAAACCAGAATTTTCCTAGCCGAATTTTTTGAATCACCAACTATAAGTTCAGTAGCCGAACACATAATGATCTCCTCTATTACAGAGGAATCCAAAAATTCTGAAAATAAGATCACATTATAAAATCATGGAAAACCTATTAAACAGGTTGGAGGCCCTGGGGATTTCCCTGGCAGCCAACGAGGACAATTTGGATGTTTATGACCCCAATGAGAACCTTTCCGAAGGTCTAATTAGTGAAATAAAACATAACAAGAGTCAACTTTTGAGATTACTAAAAATTTCTCCTAATACGGAATTCAAAGAGATTCCAAGAATTCCAAGAACGTCCTACTATCCATTATCCTCCGCACAGAGCCGGATGCACTTTATGCAACAAATGGAGCCACAAACGACTAGCTACAATATTTCTAAAGTGGTAACTCTTGAGGAAATAGAGCTGGAAAGACTTCAAAGGACACTGCATCTATTAACACAACGGCACGAGAGCCTCAGGACCAAATTTGCTATTATAAATGACGAGCCCGTTCAAATCATTTCAGATAACCTTGAAATAAAAATTGAACTGTTTTCAGAAAAGGATGGTGATGCCGATAAACTAATTCATGACTTCATCAGACCTTTCGACCTTCACGAGGGACCTTTGTTTAGAGTTGGGTTAGTTGAAAAAAGCTCCGGAGAAGGTTTATTGCTGTTGGACTTTCATCACATAATTGTAGATGGCATTTCATTGGATATATTGTTTAAGGAGTTCAGTATGATTTATATGGGCCAAGATCTTGCAGGGCCCAAAATTCAATATGTAGATTATGTTGCATGGACTCAAAGTGCCTACTACCGAAAAGATATAGCAAACCAGAAAATCTTTTGGCTGAAAGAATATGCTGAATTGCCTTCTTCCTTAGATCTGCCAACAGATAACAATAGGAGTGAAAATCAGCTGAAAGAAGGTCAAGTATACAGATTTGGCTTTGATGAGGCGCTTACACGTTCTTTGAAAGAACTCGCGAAAGCAAATAAGTCTACAGACTTTATGCTTATGTATACACTCTATCTCCTTTTTCTGTCAAAAATAACTGCGCAAAATGATGTTGTTATAGGAATTCCAACAGCAGGCCGTCTACATGCAGACTTAGATGAGGTAGTTGGAATGTTTACTAATACACTGACAGTGAGAAATCATATACCTGCTGAAAGCTCTTTCGAGGGGTTTTTGTTAATGGTTAAAACAAAACTATTGCAGTGCTTTGAGAACCAGGCGTACCAGTACGAGGAACTGATTGATGAAATAAAGGTGCCAAGAGATATTCATAGAAATCCACTTTTTGATGTGATGTTTTCTTTTCAGAATTTTAAAAACGAACCTTCAGGTAAAACAAAAAACAATAAAAAGCTGCGATTGGAGAAGTCAAATGCAAAGTTTGACCTCATGCTGACAACAGGAACCAGGAACGAACAATTCTATTTAAACCTGCAGTACGATACGGGGCTTTTTAATAGTAAAACTATTGCTGCATTTGCTTCATATATGGAAACCATTGCCAGAAAAGTAGTAGCAGAACCTAAGGCACCGATTGCTGAGTTGAGTCTTTTACCCCAAGATAGTAGCAGGCAACTGGCTGACACAATGAAACGAAGTATTGCTCCGGAATACAAGATGTCTGTTATAGACCTCTTCGACAAGAATGTGACGTCTTATAAAAATAAAACTGCGTTGTTTTCAGAGGGTAGATCAATGACTTATAACGATTTATACGAGACTTCTAATCGTATTGCCCAAGTCTTAATTAAAGATTATGGTATCGGTAAGAATCAATTGGTTGGTGTGAAAGCTAATAGAAGCATTGAATTAATATCCTGCCTATTTGGAATACTCAAATCGGGGAGTGCTTACGTGCCCATTTATATTAATGACCCTCAGGATAGGGTGGCAAAAATTGCTACAGATGCAGGTTTACAAATAATCATCACAGATGATGTCGACATAAACCCCAATGCCTTTCCTCAAACACAGATAGTTCAGTTATCGGGAATTATGGAGAAAGCACAGCAGTTTGATGCAGAGCCACCTAAAGTTTCTTTGAATAAAGATGATTTGGCTTATGTCATTTACACTTCAGGGTCTACGGGTACACCTAAGGGTGTAATGATTGAACATCATTCATTAATAAATCTTATTCAGGACCTTCAAAAAAGGTATCCGTTAAAAAAGGATGATAGCTATTTATTTAAAACATCATGCTCATTTGATGTTTCCGTAGCAGAAATTTTTGGCTGGTTCGCAGAGGGAGGATCACTTGTAATACTAGATCAGGGAGCGGAAGAAGACCCATCAGAAATACTATCCTGTATAGATAAGTTAAAGGTGACGCACAGTTCCTTTGCACCTTCTATGTTTTCAGTCGTTGTGTCACATCTTGAGGCAACGGGTACCCCGTCCATTGAAAGCCTCAAATATGTTCTTTTAGCCGGTGAGGTGTTACCCATGGAATTGGTTAAACGTTTCAATTTGCTTGAAGCTAAAGCGAAGTTGGAAAATCTTTATGGACCCACAGAAGGAACTGTCTATAGTAGCGCTTACTCAACAGAAAATATCAAAGATGAAAAGTCTGTGCCCATAGGCCAGCCCATAAGCAATGTTGAGATGTACATTTTTGATGAACACATGAACCTGCTCCCTTATGGGATCAAAGGAGAACTATGTTTAGGAGGTATTGGCCTGGCAAGGGGGTATTTAAATAATGAAGATCTTACCCAGGAGAGGTTTGTGCCAGATCCTTATGATAGCTCCAAAAGACTTTATAAAACGGGAGATATAGCTCGAATTAGAGAGGATGGTAATGTTGAGTTTTTTGGCAGAAAAGATCATCAGTTAAAGGTACATGGCTTTAGAATAGAGGCCGGAGAGATAGAGAGCTGCCTTTTAGAATACGAAGGTATCACCGAAGCGGTTGTAGCTACTAAAGAAGAAAACGAAGACCAATATTTGGTCGCGTATTATGTGGCTGAGGAAGAAATGGATCCTTTAACAATAAAAAACTATATCAGCGACAAGGTATCGCGCTATATGGTGCCTGCACAGTTTGTTCATCTTGCTGAAATGCCCCTTAATGCGAGTGGAAAAATCGATAGGAAAGCCCTTCCCGATGTAGAGAATACCACCCGGGATGTGTATGAGCCACCGGCTAATGAAATGGAAGAAAAGATGACAGAAATATGGGCTGATATTCTAAAAATAGACAAAAGCCGCATTAGTGTCACCAGTAGCTTTTTTGAGCTTGGGGGTCACTCACTACGAGCCACCAAACTAGTAAATAAGGTCTACAGAGAAATGGGAGTGCAGATATTGTTGAAAGATCTGTTTAATAACAAAACGATTCGGTCGCTATCAAAGTTTGTCACTGAAGGTATACAAACGGAGTTTGTAAAAATTGAGAAAGCCGAAGAGCGAGATTCATACCCATTATCTTCTGCTCAGAAGCGCATATACTTTTTGTATGAATTTGATAAGAAGTCTACAGCTTATAATGTTACTACCACAGTAAGGGTAATAGGAGATATTGATAAGGATAAAATTGATAAGGCCATCAATAAGCTTATTGAAAGGCATGAAATATTAAGAACTACATTCCATTTGGTTGACGATGAGCCGGTTCAGGTTATCCATGATACTATTGACTTCCAAGTAGAGACGTATTCATTAGAAGCGGGTATCAATGGAAGCGTTACCAAAAATTTTATAAAACCCTTCGACCTTGCTGTTGGCCCACTTATTAGGGCTGTGCTTCTCGAAACGCCAGAGAAAGATACATTTCTAATGATAGATATTCATCATATAATAGCAGATGGAATATCCAAAGGAATTCTTTTTAGGGAATTCAAGAAGCTACTTCATGATAAATCGCTTCCGGACCTCAAACTTCAATATAAAGATTATGCCGTGTGGCAGCAGGGAACTCAGCAAGAGGCCCTTGCTAAAAAGCAAAAAATGTTTTGGCTCAACGAGTATTCATACACTCTGGAAGCAATAGACTTGCCTGCCGATTATGAAAGACCACTGTTTAGAGATTATTTAGGGAGCTCATTAGACCTCGCCTTGGAAGAAAATGTTGGAGGGAGAATACAAAGCATCACGAAACAAAATGAAGCAACATACTTTATGTTCTTCCTCACAGTTTATAATATTTTAATAAGCAAACTAAGTGGTCAAAAAGACATTGTAATCGGTACGCCTACATCTGGTAGACAGCATGATGATCTGGAGCAATTGGTTGGTATGTTTGTCAACACCCTGGCCATTAGAAATCAGATAAAGAATGAATATACTTTTGAAGACCTCTTAGCTCATGTCAAAGCCAAATGCCTGAGATGCTTTGAAAATCAAGGGTATCAATATGAAACTTTGATCGAAGACCTGAACATTCCCAGGGATACTGGCAGAAACCCACTGTTTGATTTAATGCTGACATACCAAAACAATTCGGCACAATCTGACGCAGCGGGGGTAGCGTTTGAAACCGTAGTGGATCAGTCAAATTATTCCAAATTTGATCTTACCTTGGGCATCTCAGAGTACGACAAAGTATTCAAACTACAAATAGAGTACTCCACTCAGGTTTTTAAATCAGAAACTGCTCAAAAGTTTTTGACCTATTTAAAAAGAATTATTGATCAGGTAATCGAAAATCCATCGATCTTATTATCTGAAATTGAATTGATTGATGAGGACGAGAGAAACGAATTGATTAATTCTCTCGGTCAGGGGGAGGTTGTGGAATTCAAAGAGCATAATGTGTTGAGGCTTTTTGAAGAGCAAGTTGATAAAACACCACATCATGTGGCATTGCGTTTTGACGATCACGAGTTGACCTATCAACAACTTGCAGACCGAGTAAATAAAATTGCCAATTATTTAGTTCAGCAAAAAGAAGTCAATCATGGTACTGCTATTGGTGTCTTACTCAACAGAGAAGAATGGCTGGTTCCGTGTATTTATGCCATATTGAAATGCGGAGGCATATACATTCCTATAAATCCGTCTGATCCTACCGAAAGGATTCTAGGAATTATGAAGGATTCCGGGATAAGGATGTTACTTACCCGGGAAGAGATGGTAGAGGTATCTTCTCTACCTGAGTTGAGTTTGATTGATCTTAATAAAGATACCCAACAGATTGAAGAATGCGGGGTACGTTTTCAGGGCTCAGAAGTGCTTAAGGATGATCCTGCATATGTAATTTACACCTCAGGCTCCACAGGTAATCCTAAAGGTGTGATGATAACACACGCCTCCCTAGCCAATTTAATTCAGGGTATGCAAGAGAAATATCCCTTGGATGAATCTGATAATTTTATGTTTAAGACCACTCATACCTTTGATGTCTCCATGGCCGAGATATTTGGGTGGTTTTTAAAAGGAGGTTCTTTAACCTTGTTACCGGCAGGTGGTGAAAGCGATCCAGAGCAGATAGTGAGTACTATTCGTGCGCATGGTGTAACGCATATCAACTTTGTGCCTTCCATGTTCAGAGCTTTCTTAACTTGTATAGAGAAAAGTGGGTTGGAAGAAATATCCAGTCTAAAGTATATTTTCCTGGCTGGTGAAGCACTCCCACCAGAATTAACACAAAGATTTTTAGAGCAAAATAGTGCAATTGCTCTGGAGAATATATATGGGCCTACGGAGGCTACAATATACACTAGTGCTTATTCAGTTAGCCAGGTACAGGATAGATCGGTCCCAATAGGTAGACCTTTAGACAATGTGAGCCTATATATTCTTGATGAAAACCACCAATTGGTACCAAAGGGGGTAAAAGGGGAATTGTGCATTGGTGGAAAAGGACTTGCTGTGGGTTATTTTCATAATGAAGATTTGACTAAACAAAAGTTTATCGAAAATCAGAACCTTGGTGGACAAAGAGTTTACTTGACAGGTGATTATGCTCGATGGCTTCCAAATGGAGATATAGATTTTCTTGGCAGAATAGACCATCAAGTGAAGTTAAGGGGCTTTAGAATCGAACTGGATGAAATTCGATATTATCTGAATAAACACCAACAGATAGATGACAGTCTGGTGGTATTAAATCATGACAATGAAGATGATTATCTGGTCGGGTATTATGTGAGCGATGAGGAGCTCAATACCGGGCAACTCATGAGACATTTGGTACAATACCTACCTCATTATATGATACCAACTTATTTTGTTCGACTAGATCAGATTCCTTTGTCTACCAGCGGCAAGGTAGATAAAAATGCCCTACCACAACCACAAATAAATCAGGGCGAAATCCATAAACCAGCATCTGATCTTGAGAATGAGCTGGCAATTATATGGGGTGAAGTATTAAAAATGGAACCCAGTGAAATAAGTGTATCAAGCACATTCTTTGAACTAGGAGGACATTCCCTTAAAGCCATTGTTTTGATGAACAAGCTACATCAGAAGCTAAATGTAAAAATATCATTGCAGGAAATCTTATATCAAAATACCATTCAGATGATGGCTGAACATATTGAAATGTTTAGATGGCTTAACGAAAGTAAACAAGAAGGAGATACGAAATCAACAAATGTGATTATTTAATCATTTTACTATATGAATGACTTCCTAATAAAGCTTAAACAAAAGAACATCAGGATAAATGTTGTGGATGATAACTTGTCTTTGGACATACCTGAGGACCTGGAGGTACAGGATATTCTCGCGGAGGTAAAGGAAAAAAAACAGGATCTTATATCTTTCTTAAAAAACATCAACACTGAGAATGAGTTTGAACCGATAACTCCATGTGCACAGCAGGACAGTTACGTGTTATCTTCTGCCCAAAAGAGGCTCTACTTTCTATTTGAATTAGATAAAAAATCAATCATCTATAACGTAGTACAAACGGCTCAGATAAAGGGAGATGTTGACATTAGCTATCTCAAGAAAAGTTTTGAAATTTTAGTTTCACGCCATGAGAGTCTTCGTACTACATTCAGAATCATAAATGGTGAGCCCAGACAAATCATTAGTGATTCTATTAATCTAGAAATTGAAACATTCACTGCTTCTGAATCGGAGATAGACGATGTTATCAACAGCTTTGTAAGGCCTTTTGATTTGAATAATGGCCCTCTAATCCGCGTTGGGCTAATCAAGGTTGAGGAAGCCAGATATATATTAATAGTAGATATGCATCACATAATTGCCGATGGAACTTCCCAGGGGATTTTGATAGATGAGTTTAATGCAATTTACAAGCAGGAAAAGTTGTCACCCATGCAGGCCATTCACTATAAAGACTATGCGGAGTGGCAGCAATCAGAAAACAGGAGAAACGAACTAAAAAGACAAAAGGAATATTGGATAAACGAGTTTAACGAGCCTGTAACAGTATTGGAGTTGCCAACCGATTATCCCAGACCATTTATTAAAAAAATTGAAGGCGACCAATTAGCTGTTTCCTTGGGGCACAAAACTACCTCAGCATTGAAATCTCTGGCCAGGGAGGAGCAAGTAACCATGTTTATGATACTACTATCCGTGTTTAACATCTTGTTAAGCAAACTGACTAACAAAGAGGATATCATAGTAGGAACACCCGTTGCCGGACGCGATCACGCAGACCTAAATGGAATGGTAGGGATGTTTGTAAACACCTTGCCAATCAGAAATAAGGTGCGAAGTGAAATGACTTTCAAGGAATTTCTTGGTGGTATAAAGACAAAAGTCTTGTCATGTTTTGCCAACCAGGAATATGAATTTGAAGGATTAATAGAAGAGGTGAAGATTGAGCGAGATATGTCCCGTAACCCCTTATTTGATGTGATGTTTGCTTACCAGAATTTCGAAAGGTCTGTTATGGAAATACCCGATCTGGAGATCGACAGGTATAGAAGCAAATATACAACTTCCAAATTTGACCTCACTTTGATCATCAACCAGAGTGATGATGACATTTTTTTAAACTATGAATTTGCAACCTCATTGTTTAAAAGAGATACTGTCTATCGCATCTCTTCCTATCTCCAACATATTATTGATCAGGTTATCGCAAATCCCGACAAAAGAATATCTGAGATTGCTCTAATGACAGAGCACGAGCAAACCTCGTGGCTAAAAAAATGTAATGACACCTCCATAGAGATTCCGGAGACGACTCTTGTGGAGCTGTTTAAAGAATCTGTAAGCAAAAGACCGAATGCCCTGGCACTCAAAGATCAAGGGCAAGAACTGACCTATCATGAGCTGGATTTATTTTCAGATTCCATAGCGGCAGCATTAAAAGGCTATGGAGTTAAGGTCAATGATGTCGTAGGTATCTATTGCTCTCCTTCGGTTGAGTTAGTAGCTTCTATGATAGGCGTTCTCAAGTGTGGGGCTGCATTTATGTTAATCGATCAGACAAATCCTAAAGATAGAATCGAAACTATGGTTAAGGATAGTTCCTGTAATGTTTTGATCACAAATAGGTCAGTAAATATGCCGCAGTTCCCTGAGCATGTGGTGAACATAAATGAGGTGCCAACAAAATCAGGTAGTCCAATTGATTATGCAAAGTCAGATAACTCAGACCCCTGCTACATCATGTATACTTCGGGCAGTACAGGTAAACCAAAAGGCGCGATCATAAGACAGGAGTCATTAATCAACTTGTGCATGTGGCATAACCTTCAATTTGAGGTTTCACATTATGATCGGGCTGCAAAATATGCTAGTGTTGGCTTTGACGCTACAATATGGGAGATATTTCCGTACATCATAGCCGGAGCTTCTATTCATTTTATACCTGAAGAGCTAAAACTGGATGTAAAAAAGCTGAATGTTTTTTTAAAGTCTAATGAAATATCGATTTGCTTTTTGCCGACACCGGTATGTGAGCAATTCCAAATGGAAGATAACAATAGCCTCAGAGTTTTACTTACTGGTGGAGACAAGCTGAGTTTTGTGAAAGATAAGCCCTACCTCATAGTAAATAACTACGGTCCCACGGAAAATACGGTGGTAGCCACCTCTCACACGATTACAAAAGGAGAAAATAAGAATATTCCTATCGGTCGACCTATCTTCAATACAGAAGTATATATATTGAATAAGGACGGGCAATTATTACCACCCAACGTGCCAGGAGAACTGTGCATAGGTGGCGTGGGTTTAGCCAATGGTTATCTGAATAATGAAGCTCAGACCGCCTTAAGCTTTGTTGACAACCCCTATAGAAGTGGAGAAAAATTGTACAGATCAGGAGATATGGCGTGCTGGTCACCTAATGGTGACTTAAAATTCTTGGGGCGTTTGGACGATCAGGTACAGGTTCGTGGTCGCAGAATCGAGCTTGGAGAGATTGAATCTTTTCTTTCAAGCTTCGAAGGAGTCAGGAATTCGTGCGTTGATCTTAGAACTATCTTTGGCAATGAGTACCTGGTAGGGTATTATGTTTCTGATCACCATTTGGAAAAGAATGAAATCAAAGACCATCTGATGCAGTCTGTACCGGAATACATGGTCCCGCATTATTTCGTCCAAGTAAAAGATACACCACTAACACATAATGGAAAAGTAAACAAAGCAGTGCTTCCAGATCCGGAGGTTCAGCTTAACGATTTTAGAAAGCCAAAAAATCAGGTCGAAAAGCAACTTGTACAAATGTGGGCTGAAGTAATAGGTGTGCACCAATCGACAATAAGCACAACGAGTGATTTCTTTGAAATCGGAGGTCATTCTCTAAAGGCCGCCGCTTTAGCAACAAAACTCAGCACTCATTTTGACACCCAAATTGAACTGCTGGACATTTTCAGATTTCCTGTTTTAGAGGATTTTTCAAATCATGTGCTTGCAGCAAATAATACAAAGATTGAGGAATTTGACCATATCAAGAAAATTAGCAATGGTTTGTCGGATGATAATCTGTTTTTTGTTCATGATGGTAGTGGGGATATTCAGGGGTATTTGTCTTTATCAAAAAGATTAAAGAATTTCCATTGTTGGGGTTTAAAATATACTGACTCTAATGCCTATGGCCCTCAAGCTGTAGATTTTAAAAAAATGGCCAATGAGTATATCCGTAACATACAGAAAGTGCAAAATGAAGGCCCGTATACTTTGATAGGGTGGAGCTTGGGAGGAGCACTGTCCTTTGAAATAGCCAGGCAGCTTGAGGAGTTGAATGAACAGGTTAAGGCGGTTATAATGATAGATTCCTCATTCAATTCACCTGCTACCGTGACGAAAACAGAAGAATTTACGAAGTACAAGGAAAGAAAATTTATATACGAACATCTCAATATCGACTTAGCAGATATGGAGGTCAGTAGTATTGATGAACTTTGGCGTCAGGCAGTAATAAACTTAAATGAGCCTAACCTCTCATCATCTAAATTAAAAGATGCTATACCCAACGAGTATAAAAAGATGGTTCCATACTTTGAGGAGCTGAGCTATGAGCAGGCGATTAAATCTTTTAATAGAATACGATCTTTAAAATATGGTCTTAACACCTATACATTTTCCGATGAATTAAACTGTAAACTTCTTTTATATCAAACGGAATCTTCTGCAGTGTCTACAGAAGATTTAAGCTGGCTGGGAGACAATCTAGTCTTAAAAACAATTGGCGGTGATCACCATTCAATTATGAAAGAACCCCATGTAGAAACACTGGCCGAGTATATTTCTTCGGACCTGTAACCGTTTGCCGATTCTAAATTTATTTTCTTAGATGCCTATTGGCATCATTCAACCTGACCAAATAAAAACGACTATGCCTTACTTATCTCACACCCTAAAAGTGTTATTAGTATGTTACATTTTTCTTTATTCTACTAACATACAAGCTCAAATATCTGAGGAAGCACTCAATGAAATTGATGAAGAAGTCCTCAACCAACAAGAGAAGGGACATATTCCTGGATTATCTGTGGTTTTGATCAACGGAGAGCAAGAAATAATCAGAAACTATGGATATGCTTCGAAAAGACATCAGGACTCTGTTACCTCACAAACATTGTTTGAATTGGGCTCATGTAGTAAGGCGTTTACAGCGCTGGCAGTAATGAAATTAGCCAAAACCAAAAAGATTGATTTGAGTGATTTTGTGTCCGACTACTTACCCTGGTTTAAAGTATCCTATAAAGACCGGTCTCGCGAGATTACCATTCAGCAGTTGTTGCATCACACCAGCGGCATACCTTGGAATACAATTTCACTTATACCCCCCACTGATGCGCCTGGAGCTTTGGAAGAGACTGTTAAGAAACTAATTGATCTGGAGTTGAAGGATGCCCCGGGGGTAAAGTATGAGTATGCCACAATAAACTATGATGTTTTGGCCTTAATTATAGAAAAGGTGGTGGAACAGCCCTTTGAAGATTACATGCAACAGGAGATTTTTGAAGAACTGGAACTGAAGTCTACTTCGATTGGCGAGCCCTCAGATACCTCAAGAATGGCAACAGGTTATCGTCTAGGTTTTTTCAGCGCTAGAGAATTCAATGCCCCACGCTACCGCGCCAACAATGCAGCGGGCTATGTGATATCAAATGCCCGGGATATGAGTAGATGGGTCAAATTTCATATGGGGATGGTGGAATCTGATTTATATCCTTTGGCTAAACTGACACACCAAAGAGACGAATCTGTTCCATTACATAATATGAATTCTTACGCGTTTGGTTGGGAGGTGTCCCTCAACGGGTCGGGTAATATATTTCACACGGGTCGAAATCCAAATTTTACGAGCTATGTGTCCTTCGATCCGGAAGGTATATTAGGTGTTGTAATACTTGCCAATAGTAATAGTAATCAGACAGCCGCAATTGGTGAAAGAGTAATGAAAATTATGTCAGGTGAAAAGGTGCATAGGAGATTTGACCCTGGTGATGGAGGGGATAAAGTATTTTCATATGTCTCTATTGCGCTGGCTCTTTACACCTTACTGGTCTTGGCATTCATGGCCTACATTATTAGAGGTATTTTTAGAGGCGAAAGGAGGTTTACCAAATCTATTGTTACTAGTAGCATTAAGTTTTTCATTTCCCTAAGCATAATTGTCCCCTTCATTTACGGCGTTTACTTGTTGCCAGAAGCAATTGTTGGTTTCAATTGGGAATCTATCATGGTATGGACTCCATGGAGTCTTCATGTGCTAATTGTTTTATTAATGCTCTCAGTGGGAATTACCTACATAGCACATGCAGTTGCTCTTATATTTCCTGATCATAATCGGTATCGTCAGCTGGCACCTCAAATAATCATAGCAAGTATATTATCCGGGCTTTCTAATGTTGGTGTAATTATTATGGTAACATCGGCTCTAAATACTGATATCGAACTGAAATACCTGATTTTTTTCTATGCCCTAATACTTTTTGTCTACTTAGGAGGGAGGAAATTTGTTCAAAGCAACTTGATTAAAGTTACCAGAGGATTAATATATGATTTGACATTAAAGCTGACAAAAAAAATATTTTCTACCTCCTATGATCATTTCGAAAGAATGGATAGAGGTCGGGTATACACTGCATTGAACAATGACGTCAATACCATTGGGCAGTCCAGTAATACGTTTCTAACCCTAATAACAAGTGTTATCACTGCAATTGGTGCCTTTTTATACCTGGCATCCATTGCGGCCTGGGCTACGCTGTTAACTATCTCATTGATTATAAGTCTATCTACCATTTACTACTTTGTAAGTAAGAGCACTAATAAATACTATGAAGATGCCAGGGAGGCTAGAACTGTTTTTATGCGGTTGATCAACGGTATGATTGATGGGTTCAAGGAGTTGAGTTTACATCGTAAGAAGAAAATTTTCTATAAAGATGATGTTGCAGAAAGTGCTAATGAATTCAGAGAAAAAATTTCAAAGGCTGATTTACGATTTGTTAATGCTTTTCTGGTGGGTGAATCATTACTTGTGGTACTATTAGGTGTAGTTGCATTTGGACTTCGTGAGATGTTCCCAAATATTGAATTTTATACAATCATGAGCTTTGTGATTATTTTACTTTACCTGATTGGGCCTATAAACGGCATTTTGGGCTCTGTGCCCTCAATATTGCAATTGAGAGTGGCATATCGTAGAATAGTCAACTTCATCAAGGACATTCCGGCAAATCAGGACCTTTATGAAAAGGCACCAGCACTTTCTGAGAAAATAGAAAGTATTGAAGCCGAGGGTGTTATATTTCAATACAAAAAGGAAACATCGGAAAAGCCATTTTCCGTGGGCCCTATAAACCTTAAAATTAACGGTGGAGAGATCCTTTTCATCGTAGGCGGAAACGGAAGTGGAAAAACCACGTTCGCCAAGCTCTTAATGGGTTTATATAATCCTGATGAAGGCAAGTTTAAAATTAATGACCAAGTAGTTGATCCTCGCTTCTTGGGAGAATATTTCTCTGCTGTTTTTAGCCCAATGTACTTGTTTCAAAAGCTGTATAATATTGATGTCGATGCAAAGAAGGAAGAGATAGCGTTTTATTTAAAACAGCTAAACCTGGAAGAGAAGGTAAGCATAAAAGAGGATAGTTATAGCACAATTAACTTATCTGGTGGTCAAAGAAAAAGGCTGGCACTGTTGCAATGCTATCTGGAGGATTCACCCATCTATCTGTTTGATGAATGGGCAGCAGATCAAGACCCTTCCTATCGTAAATTTTTCTACAGAACTCTTTTACCCAAAATGCGGAAAACAGGCAAAATTATTATTGTTATTTCTCACGATGACCATTACTTCGATGTCGCAGACAAGATCGTAAAACTGGATCAGGGAGCTTTAGAGAAATTCTCTGACACCCTCCACCCTTCCAGACAGGTGAGTTTACCAGATGTGACCTCTTAGCCATACAGTAATCAACTTACAGCTATTGTTGGCTCATCTAAAAAACCTTGAATTTCTATTGTTTAAATATAAACCCCAATCAAAATGAAACTGAATGTAGATATTTTTATGCAAATAGCGAGGAATGAAAAACGTTACTCTAGAAGTACTAAGAAAATTCTAGCCTTACACCTAATCGCCGCCCTTTTTCTAATAACTCCTCTTTGCTCCATTGGCCAGAAGAGTGAGCAGTTTGTGGTTGATAATAGGTCAATAGATATCAACCATCTCAATAGTGAGATTGAGTCGGTTATGGATACCGTTATTGTTCCTGGAATGTCTCTTGCCGTGATTGATCAGGGTGAGGTAGTTTTCTCAGGAGCTTACGGAGTCAGGGGTAATGATGAAGAAGTTACTGAGGGGACTACATTCCAGGCAGCTTCTCTTTCAAAAGTATTTTTAATGTATGCCGCACTGAAAATGGCCGATGAAGGTTTACTAGACCTGAATAAGCCGGTTTATCAATATCTCCCTAATCCGCGTTTATCTCACGATGAGAGATATCTAAAAATCACCTCTAGAATGTTATTATTTCATACGTCAGGTATAGAAGATTGGGAAAATGAGAATAACCCACAAATCTTAGAAATAATCAGTGATCCTGATGAGCGCTTTGTGTACTCCGGGGAAGGGTACAACTATTTGGCAGATGCCATAGCTGAGATTCTCAACAAGCCAATAGTACAGTACATGAAAGAGTTGGTGTATGAGCCCTTGGGCCTCAAGCATACATATTCGGCATTTGAGCAGGGAGGGACTATCCCCGCAAATTACGCTTTGGGTCATAGTAGGTTTGGCAACCTCATAAAAAACCAATCAAAAAATCTTGAACCTATTCCTTCTTCTGCAATTCAAACTACTGCAAATGACTATGCGAAAATGATCATTGCGATGTTTGATAAAAATCGAATACCAACGACACTTACAGATGACTTCATAAAGCCAGTATTTAACCAAGATAATGGAGAGAACTTTTATATGGGGCATGGATTCCAGGTAGAAGTATCTGATGGAGATACGCTTTTACTTTTTTGGGGGAGTAACCCTGGTTATAGAGCGCAAATGTTCTATTCAGTAAAAAAATCTAGCGGACTTGTACTATTTACTAATGGTAACAGGGGGGAATTAGTGGGTAAATATCTAAGCAAGAAAATTCTATGTGTGGATGTAAACAGGTTTTTTGATCAGGGGATGTTTGAGCAATATCCAAGCAATGCCTGTACTTTATTTAAAAACTACCAGGATGATAAGACCAAACTACGGGAAAGCCTCGAACGGTTGATTGATGATACCCAAGGTAATATTGGTATGAATACGTTAAGCGAGTTGGCTTATATATTAAAGAATAGACATCCGGCATTTGTAGAGGAGATATTAGAGAAAAACCTTGAACTATACCCAAATTCAGCTCAGACCTATTGGGTGAAAGGAAAGATGAAATTAAGGGAAGGAGAATTTCAAGAAGCATTGAAAAGTCTCCATAAGGCAAAAGAAATGGGCTATGATGACAATTTTTTGGAATTTGACATTCAAATCTGTCAGGATAACCTGGCCGAGTCCAACAGATAATACAAACAGCATTCAGACAAATAAAATCACTTCTTTATACTTTAAATTCTAATCAAATGAGCTTTATTAAAACCAAAACCGAACTGCCTAAAATCAAGCAAATAGAAAATTTGAACCCGCAGGAGTTTATTGATTTCTACCAGTCTAACTCTGAAGAAATTGAGAAGGAGTTACTCCAATTTGGAGCTCTCAAATTTATAGGTGTAGAAATTAACTCGACTGAGGACTTCGAGAAAATAACCGGGTCAATTTCTAATAAGTTCTTGAATTATATTGATGGCACATCGCCTAGAACAAAAGTTTCGGGCAACATCTATACATCTACAGAGTACGATGCTAGTCAAAAAATTACTATGCATAATGAGCTTTCGTACTCAGCAAAGTGGCCTCGTAAACTTTTCTTTAGCTGCATAACCCCTGCAGAAAGTGGTGGAGAAACCCTGTTAGCTGATAGTCGTTTGATCCTACAGAATATGAAAGAAGAAATTGCAGAATCTATTGAGGAAAACGGTATTGTTTATTTAAGAAACCTTCATGCAGGTAAAGGCTTGGGAATGTCATGGAAGAATGCTTTCGAGACGGAGAGCAAAGAGCAGGTCGAAGCCCATTGCCGCGACTTAAATATAGATTTTGAGTGGAGAGCAAATGATTCCCTTAGATTGAAGCAAAAATCAAAGGGAATTATAAGTCATTGGAAGACAGGAGAAAAAATCTGGTTCAATCAAGTGGATCAGTTTCACCCGATTCAGTTAGGTAAAGAAGTATATGAAGCCATGGCAGCCATTTACGATTCTCCCGAAGATTTCCCCACTTACGTAACCTATGGGAACGGAGAGCCAATTCCAGTGGATACGATAGAAAAAATACTTCAGTGTATTGAAGAAGTAACAGTGGCTCCTAAGTGGAATCGGAATGAACTGCTTATCGTTGATAATGAGATGGTGAGTCATGGAAGAAACCCGTACACAGGGCAGAGACGTGTAATAGTATCAATGTCTGCTTGAAAGAAACTATTGGTTGGTATGAATAGATATGCCATTTTTCGCCTGCTAAATCATAATTGATATTCATCTTGTCATCCCAAATATTGCTGGCACTCACTGTAAGACAAGGGCGGATGTAAATATCTCTGACAAACTTAAATTTCACCAAAATGACTGAACTAGTAAACCTTGCGAAAAAACTCTATCAACCTATAGATAGAGTAGCTCATATTAGTAAGCTTGAGTTTGAACAAAAATACGCCTCACTTAAACACCCTTTGGCTATCGAAGATATGACTTCTAAATGGCCTGCCTTAAAGCAGTGGAACCTCGAATCATGGAATGACAAATTGGGAAATTATCGCTTTATGGCTGTAAAGTCGGATACAGGGTCAAAAAAAGAATTTTCTTACAACGAGTATTTAGAATACCTCAAGTGTTATGATCATCGCCATCCCTATTATATAAAAGATTGGACCTTCTACGAAGATTTTGAGGATATGAAAAATGATTACCAGGTACTTCCCCATTTTGAAAATTGGCTGTGGTCGCTTCCTCCTGATGCGATGGAATTTACCTGGATCTATATCGGTCCTAAGTACTCATATTCTAAAATCCATCTTGATGTTTTTATGACTAACGCCTGGAATGTGGTTGTTGAAGGGGCGAAACTATGGCTTTTTTTTCCGGAAGGCCAAGCCCCTGAGATATCGAATGATGACCCCAATGGTTATTACTTTCCATATGATGGGAAAACCCAAGGATACTATACCATCCAACGAAAAGGAGAAATAGTATTCACACCAGGAAATTGGCATCATATGGTAATAAACTTAGAACACTCCATTGCGTTGACTGAAAACTTCATTAATCACACCAATTACGAAATGGTGGAGGACTACCTAAGGAAACATAATAACAATATTGCACTAGGAATCCTCGATTCATTAAAGTCGAAATTCTTTGTGAACAAATGAAATTTTCAGTTGGATCAAACTTTACCTGGCTAGGTAAACCCTACTGAACATCCCTTTTTGACAACCCTAAAAATAATTTATGATGGACAAGAGAATTACCCTCTTTTGTTTGCCCTATGCTGGTGGGTCGGCAAGCGCCTATAGCCAGTGGGGTAAATACTTAGATGAACAAATCCAAATAAAGCCTCTAGAGCTTGCGGGTAGAGGTAAACGGATACATGAGCCTCACTATGCTACTGTTAATGATGCGATACAAGATATATTCGAAATAGTACAAAAGGATATAGGACAAAAGGCATATGCATTTTTCGGACATAGTATGGGGGCAATGCTTTCTTACGAACTGGCTAGAAAAATTCGAGCCGATGGCTCACGAGAACCTCAGCATATTTTTTTTTCTGGGAAAAGCTCTCCACATATTAAAAGACCGGATGCAAAGAAATATGCCTATTTAGAAGAAGAAGTGTTTAAGAAAGAAATCATCAACCTTGGGGGGACACCACCAGAATTTTTTGAACACCCCGAACTAATGGAACTGTTCATTCCGCTGTTAAGGAATGACTTCCGAATTGCTGAGACTGACTTTACAGATAGAAAGACAGAGTTGTTTAATTATGATATCACAATATTCGCAGGTAAAGATGATGATCTTACACCTGCGCAAATTGATGGATGGAAAGAGCATACAAGCGGACTGTGTAGTATATTCCATTTTAACGGGGGTCACTTCTTTTTGCATGAGCACGCAAAGTCGATGATCAATATTATTAACAGAACCTTACTCGAAATACCTGTTGTCCATAGTAATTAAAACAACCAATATGTGAATATCATGAAAACGAAGATTTTGTTCATTCCCCATCCAATGGCATCACACATCATTCCACTTGCCTCCCTGGCAAAAATGTTAAGCCCCGAATCTTACCAGATGACTTTTCTCTTACCAAAGGAATTTCATTCACACATTCAAAATTTGGGCTTTCAAACATTCGAAATGGACCGACAATGGAATGATGAATTGATGAAGGAGTTGATGACCATAGAAGCATTTAGGCCAGACATATTAGTTGATGATTTAAATTTTTACACAGGCTTTTCAAGCAGAGTTCACTCTATTCCAAGAGTATCAATTGTAAGAACCGGAATTTTGCCAAACGAACAAAACACACCTGGCTATGAGCATAGTTCGGGGCTAATCAAACACTTTGATAAGCTGAAGTCGTTTAAACTTTACGAGGAAAATATGTGGGAACCACAGTCAAAGAGTGATCTTTTTGTAGGTGATGTAAATATATTGCCGGCCATTCCTAGTATAGAAAAGTTGCCTGATAAGATACCTGATAAACAGTCATATTTTTACTCTGGACCATTAGTTTTAAATGACTTGGACATGACTGCAACCGGGGTGTTCTCAGATGATATGTTCAAGCTCGTTTCCGATTTCTTAAGCAGAAATGAGGATCGAAAAAAGATATATTTTACAATTGGGCTCGGTCAGCCAGAAGTTATTTATGAAAATGCCCTAACGTGTTTGCAGCATTTATTGGATAAAGGGCATGCTGTAATTACTAATATCGAGAACTTCGAGCCCCATGAGGAAGTAGCAGCTCAGTGTTTTTATGCCCCGTTTGTCCCAATGAACCAGGTTTGCCGTAATGTAGACTTAATGATTCATCAATGCGGGAGTGCTACCTATAACTATCAGTTGCAACACACTCTGCCTGCAATAGTCCTTGGAAGCAAGTGCTACGATCGGGATGATATCGCCATAAGGTTGGATGAGGTGAATGCCGCTGAGTATATATCAGCTGATTTGGATAGGGGTACATATCATGACAAGTTCATCAATAGTGTCCAAAGGTTGCTTTTCAATAAAGAGAAAATAGATGCAATGAAAAAGATTCTCTGTAGGCTGAAAGGGGAGATACAAAAGGTTCAAGAGGAGTTTGACTTTGATGAAATAATCAATACGCTACTCAGTAAGCATCATAATTCAAAGACCAAAACAAAAGTGTTGTAATTAGAAAACCAAATCAGATAGAACGATTTTCAATGCGAATGAGTTTTAGCATCTTGTTTCCTGTGATCTTTATTTTAAGTGCAAGGTTGATCGGGTTACTTCTGAGGTTATTTACAATGAGGCTCTGAGCACTTCAATACATAAAAATGGAACACAGAACTATAGGGATAGTAGGTGGGATGGGACCACAGGCAGGAGTAACACTTCATGAGGCTATCGTGCGACACACTTCGGCAATAACTGATCAAGAACACCTTTCTGTTATTTTAATGACATTTCCTCGAGCGATACAAGATAGAACCAAATTTTTATGTGGTTTAACCAAGGAAAATCCTGCTGATGAAATTATAAAAATAATTGAAAAACTCAATCGGGCCGGTGCTGAGGTTATTGGAATTCCTTGCAATACATCTCACTCACCTAAAATATTTAATTTGATAAAAGAAGAAATTATCAAGCACAATCCGGATATTAACCTATTATACCTGCCCTCCGAAGTTTTGACATATATACATAGACATCATCCTGAAACAAATCGAATAGGAATAATGATGACAAATGGCACTTATCAGTCACAGATTTATTCCAATTTGTTGCATAACTGTGGATTTGAGGTTGTCCTTCCTGATTTCGAATTTCAAAATGAGATTATACATAGATTAATATATGACCACCAAATTGGGATTAAGTCAAATCCCATTTACATAACAACCGAAGCCATTTCATTATGGAACTGTGCCTTGGACTATTTCAGAAAAAAAAATGTAGATACCATATTGCTAGCTTGTACCGAATTGTCTTTAATCTATTGGCCTGGCTCTATAAAAGATATGAATGTTATTGATTCAATTGAAATATTGGCTAAAGCATTAATTAGAGAAGCTACAGTTCTTCCTCCACGAGACCAGGAGGTTGATTTAGGTATTACGTTGTAATTTTTGGAATGTAAAACACAGAATAAAAACTAAATTCATTTTAATTGAAGACTGCGATTTTTTGTACAAGTTATATTGACTTTAACAATTACAAAAGGTATAAAAAGTGGATTGATTATTATTCAAATAAGTTGGATATGCTCAATGCTTGTGAGTTGTTTATAATTGATGATGGTAGTCCCAATACTATGTTTGATCATAGGGTAGCTATCTTTAATGCGTTGGAATTACCGGATACTTTAAAAAGCAAAGTTAATCTGATTCATTTTAAAGATCATTTAGGGAGGCTGTCTATATCTGATTATCCCGGATGGTGGAGGAGTTTTTCTTTTTCAATAAAGTTGGCGGAAAAATATGGTTTCGATAAAATGATACATATTGAATCGGACTTTTACATTGTTAGCAGGAAAATGTTCGATTACATTCAAAAATTGTCTGTTGGCTGGACGGCTTTTTATTCACGATATTATGACTTTGCTGAAACAGCCATTCAGGTTATTTGTAGAGATTCTTTTGATAGTTTCAACAAAATATATTGTACAGCAACACATCAAGATTATCGATTTAGTGAAATCGCAGAATATGTTATACCCTTTACTAATATTGAGAAGAACTTTTACGGGGATAGATTTGGTGAAAGAAATGTCTTGCAAGAATGGGTCAAGAGAAAAAAAATGCCAATAGATATAGATTATATAGGACAATTATCTACTTATTCCAATATAAAAGATTATAAAAATTTATTTAAATTATAAATTTAGTTAAAAAAATGAAACCCAATATAAACTCTTACTGGTCTAATATTTAAAATTTCAGATTATTAAATTCAATTGAAATCATTGGTGTATTGACCGCAAGATAAGTTGAATAATTTGAATCAATTTTTAAAGGACTCAAATGCCAAATTTTATCCTCAACTATTACTGTATTATCTATTTTATCCAATCCTTGAATAGGCAAAGACAACCCACGACTGTCAGCCTTTATTACACTTTCTTTCATTGTCCAGTAATTAAAAAAACATTCGAACGGCTTATTATTATCCAGAATTTTCAACCATTGATCATTTGTCATTACTGATTTTAAATCATTGAAATCTATAGGTTTTATTTCTTCTATATCAATGCCTAGTCGGACATTAACACCTAATGCACAAACAACATATTTGCCAGAATGTGAAATATTAAAATCGATTTTTCCAGGTAAATATGGGCGGTTGTATGAATTATATTTAACTTTTCTAAGTATATCATGTTGTAAGTTGTAAGACTTTAACCCTTCAAGTAATAATAATTTACCATATAAGTGGGCGTGTTTATCCTGCCATCTAACATAACGTTTGTTTTTCTCAATCATTTTTAAAGGAAGCATATTTAAATAGTCCCTATATCTCTTCATAGGTAAAATTTGATTGATTTTTGAATAATATACTTTTACAATATGTTCTTTTTCCACACTCTAAAATAATTAAAGTAATTATTTTATTGGAATTTATGTTATTCTAACCCTCATTTTCATCAGTCTTAGAGTCTAGGATATTGAAAGGGGGTGCTTACACCTTCACCAAGCTTTGAAGAAATTAAGGGTAATAAACAAAAATTTTCTAAGTGAGGTATTTACATGATATATTAAATATTAAGATGCGTCATTTAGAATTTAATTTTCTAAAAATCAACCACACTACCCAATGCATCATCAGCGTCTTTATGAATATGATTTGCTTGGTAATTAGTCGTTGTCGTAAGATGTCCATGGCGATATAGCTTTTGAAGTTCAATAGGATGTATCTTGTCACCGGCAATATTACCGAAAGTATGCCTTGCTATAAGGGTAGAATTTTTTTGTCAATACTTGCTTCTGTAGCAATCTTTTTTAAGTATTTATTATTAAGTCTAGATGCACTTCTGCTTTTCTAAAGATGTCCCTTTTGTCTTTTAGGCTAACATTATTTAGCAAGTGAAATACATAACCACAGTTTTCTTTCCCTTTGTATAATGATAAAATTTTGTCAGCCTTTTTAGGAATTTTTAACGAAACAGGCTTTTCGCTTTTACGCATGACGTAATATAGACGCTGGTCTTTAAAATCTGACCATTTCATTTCAATAACATCTCTAATTCTAATACCTGCAAAATAAAAAGAAAAAAGCCAGACATTTCTTGCATGCCAAATATTGCTCTCAGGCTCTAATTCTAGGTCTTCAATTTTAGTCACCCCTTCTTTAATAAGCTGCATTCTCTATCAAAAATTCTTAATTGAATGTTCCAATATCGGAACCATTCCTTTCGTCCATATCTGTTTGACCAGGCAAATGATAGCATGAGAAACGAAGCTTAAATGTTCCGTTGAAGGAGCATTCAATTATTGAGTTTACGGTAAGCCTTAATGCTCTGTTTGTAAAAAAAAACGCAAAATATCCCCCAATAGGATCAAATGTAAAAAAGGAATTGAAGGGACTTTATTTTCCTAAAAATGCATATAGTCATAAAAAATAGTAAAATATAATTCAATAAAATAGATTGAATTTTAATAATAAATCATGAAAAAATGCTTGTGTTTTGATTTTTTGATTAATACCATTGTGTTAATTGTATACGATCAAACTATAGCAAGCGTCCTTATAGCAAAAGCTGTCCTAGTTTGATGTTTTTTTATAGTATCCTATTTGACGAATACAATGCATTTTATTATTTAAAAGTCGAACAATGTCAAAAATATGCCTTCAAGAAGAATTTGTGGTAAAAACTGTTTCAAAAGTCATTGATAGCACATACGCTTCCTACAGTGGGAAACCGGTGTTAATTCATTCGGTCAGGTTGCTGACGGTTCAGCGGCAAATTTTATCCGTGGAGATGAGTCTGTAGACATAACTTTTGACTGGAGATGGATTTCAGTTGATGGTGCCAATGAAATAGTCAGTGTAGACTTTTATGTTCAATGGACTGAGACTTATGTGAATGAAAACGGTGATGCTGTTGTGGCTAACCATGGTACAGAACTAGTAAATACTGTGACCGCTGGTAGTAACAGAGAGGACATCACCTTTACGTTGACTCAAAGTGACATAGCAGCAGCTTTTGCTGGCACCACTTTTAACTACGATGATGGTAATGATGCTGCGGTAGATGTATTTACCTATGCAGGTAAACCATCAAGAAATGTTGCTGGTGGACAGCCGTTTATTGATGGTGATAGTTTTATACTAACATGGTCTCTAACTGGTGCTGACGGTAGGGTATTCGAAGGGTGGTCTCCTAGTGTATGTACTGAAGTTCCTGGTTCTAACTGTCAGATTGGTTGGATTGTAGAATGTGGTCAGGTACTTAAAGACCCTGTTCAAACATATGCAATCTCTATGGCAGATTCATATGGTGATGGTTGGCAAGGATCTAAGTTAGTAGCCTATGTTGATGGTGCTGAATTTCAGACTTTTGTGGTCCCTAATCTATATGATGCAGCTTCAGGTAGCAGAAATGACCCAGAATTTGTAACGAATAAAGAAGATTTTATAGTTCCGGTAGGATCACAAGTGTGAGCTTTGAGTAGGTGAATGGTGATTATCCTGCAGAATGCACATTTTCAGTCACATCAGCCAAAGGCAATGTTATTGCAAAGGGTGGTCCTTCTCCTGCTACAGGAGCAGTCGTATTAGATTTATGTAAAGAAAACGAGTAAGATCAGAACTACTCAATTTAAAAGGCACGGATAAAATCCATGCCTTTTTTATTTTTCAGTTTTACTGAAATAGCTGAACATTTTATATTTTCTCAGAGAATTCTAAACAAATTGTCCCAATTTCGGGACAAGCTGTTTTCAACATATCCATTATTGAATATCGGTAAAGTCTCATAATCCTATGATATTTGCAATTACGAGCCTATCAAACAGGTTTTCACCGAAATGCCTTCTGTTAAGCTTATAGACAAACTCATTGAGGTACAATTGCAAATATTTCCCTTTGATCTTGTGGTAGTTGCCA
>NZ_JAVJQL010000025.1:0-132182 GCF_040218215.1 Fulvivirga sp. | reverse complement strand
ACCATCCTTACCGAATAGGGATTTGCCTGACTTGAACTGAGCAAGTGCTTTGCTCTGTAATTGGTCAATCTCTTCTTGTGTCATTGTCTATCTAAGTTAATTGTTAAAATCTTCTTAGACAGAGTTTAATTTACAGTCTCTAGATGAAGGCCCAGGACTGTCTAAGGAAGACCAATTAAACTTATTCAAACAAAATCAAACACTTACTCCAAAGCCTACTGGCAATGAATCAAGTACGGGATTAGGACTATCCATTACTAAAAAATATGTTGAATTAATTGGGGGCTCAATTCTCTGTAAAAGTCAACTCGGAAAAGGAAGCACATTCTGTGTTACTATACCTAGGGATATACGGTCAATTGCATTTAATCCTATTTAAAAAACTTTTTCATTAAATCAATAGCTTTGTTGTCTCCATAGCCATTGATCGTTTCATTAAAGATTTGTACATCATTTTCAGAAATATCTGTATCAAATTTAATTTCTGATGATTCTACCTTTTTGGCACCCATTTGCCAGCTCGGAAAAATTCTTTTATCTATTTGACCTGTAGTTATCATAGCCACATTTCGGTGTCGTTCATCTGTCCTTATTTTGTCATAAAGTTCAATTATGGTTTTATATTCACCTTCCAAGTACTGCACAAAGTGAGTATATGAGTAAAGCAAAACACCAGTAATATCTAATCCTTTATTATTTCTTTGACAAGACTCCAATATTCTAGCTATTTCAAGGTCTGTACAATTTTTGTTTCTATTGCTGATATAAAGTAAATTGGAAATCATGTTTAATAATTTAGTTTTCAAATATCTTCCTAAACATTTGATATACTTTTAGACTTTATACTTAAACTCTTCTAGTTACTAATACCCATTTATGTAATAAAATTGGAACAATTAATTTCATTCGAGTATATTTCATAATAAACTGATTATCAAGTTTGTATTAATGTAAATAGGAATTACGTATATTATAAGATTTAGACTTTTATTATAACTATGATTAGAACTGGACTCGTTGATGATCATAAACTTTTCAGAATGACATTTTCCGCGATTTTAGAAAACTACCCAAAATTTGATATTGTTGCTCAGTATTCTAATATAGGGGATGCTTTAAAAAACTTAAAAGAAGATAATATCGATTTTTACTTTATTGATTTGGAAATTGGTTTAGAATCAGGCCTTGAGCTTGGAAAAGAAATAAAGTGTCAATCCTTAAATACAAAACTAATTCTTATGACAATGGACAGAAGCTCTGAAATAGCTTCTAAGGCACATGAAATAGGGTTTGATGAAATCTTCTATAAGGACTTTGATTTTGAAGATTTCAATAAAAGATTAATTCTGTTGGAGGCAAACATTCTTAACTACTAAAACTAATATTCTAACTTTGGATCTAGCTGAATTTAATTCATTAAAATATAATACCCTTTTTAATTCAGAACAGCACATTGTTGTTGTTATAGACAAAGATTGGATAATACTGGAAGTGAATCATCCTTTTCCAGGTTTAACAAAAGATGACATTGTTGGTAAATATCTAATGGACTTACAATTAGACCCAATTGAATGTAAAAGGGTCTCTGAAATCACTCGAAAATCCTTTGATGAAAAGAAAGAATATTCCTATGAGTCAACAGTTTCATTAAATGGAATAACTGTTGTTTACCGTGCTACAATAATTCCGATTATTAAAGATGAAGAAGCCATAGGTGCAATGATGATTTCTCTAGATATTTCACATGAAAAGGAGGTTGAATCAAAGCTCATCGAAAGCGAAAGAATGTATCGCCAGGTAGTTGAAAATGCCAATAGCATCATATTAAGAATTAATAAGGATGCCAATATTGTATTTGCAAATAATTATGCACTTAACTTTTTTCAGTTAAAGGAAAATGAATTAATAGGCCAAAATGTTGTAGGTACTATTGTTCCTGAATTTGACTCTGACGGAAATGATCTAACTGAAATGGTCAAGGAGGCCTTTTCAAACCCATCGACTTTCGGATCAAGGGAAAATGAGAATGTTAAGAAAGATGGCACCAAAGTTTGGGTGAGTTGGGGCAATTATCCGCAATTTAATGAGCTCGGGGAGTTTGAAGAAATGCTTTCAATTGGCAATGATATTACCGCACTTAAAGTCAATGAAAAAAAACTACTGCAGCAAAATCAGCTACTGGAACAGGCCCAGCAATGTATCATTAATGTTGATATGCAGGGTAAAATCAATTATATGAACCAAAGTGCCGTTCACTTTTACGAATATCAAAAAAGTGAACTTCTTGGTCAACATATTTCAGTACTTTACCCCGAAGATAAACATGACTCCATGCAAAATGACATTATTGATCCACTTATAAAACTTGGAAAGAATAATGTGGAAACGGTTACAATTAACAAAAATGGTGTGCGGATCCCAACAGAGTTACACCTTGCTTTAATTCGGAATACCAATGGTCAGCCAATTGGAATGACGGGTTATTGCATCGATATTACAGAGAAAACAAAAAAAGAAAAACATCGAAATAGTCTGGCTCAAATTGTTGAATCAGCAAATGTTATCATTGGTATAGCTGATTTAGAAGGATTTGTCATATACGTAAATTCTGCTGGTGTCGAGTCTTTGAATATTGACATGTCAAAAAAATTTAAATTTATTGAACATATTGCTCCTGAAGAACAGGATAAGGTTGAAGAAATTGTATTACCGACCGTAATGGAAAAAGGAAGATGGTCAGGTGAATCTAAATTCATTAAAGGTAATGGTGAAAAAATAGACGTTTTATTTGATATTTTCTTGTTGAGAAACGATGATGGTGAACCTGAGGCTTTGGCAACTGTAAGCAAAGATATTACAGAATCTAAGAAGCAGCAGGCAGAATTAATCAAGAATGAAAAAAGGTTAATAGAAGCTCAAGAAATTGGGAAAACAGGAAACTGGGAATATGATTATGAAAAAGACAATCTGTATTGGTCAGATCAGGTTTTTAATACATTAAGTCTAGAAAAAAGCAATGTTCAACCCTCTAATGAATTACTGGCAACTTATGTTCATGAAAAAGACAAAGATAATTTTAAGAAACAATTTTTAAATCATATAAAAAATCAAGAGCCTCTGGACTTTATTCACAGAATTGTAACTGAGGAGAATAAAATCCTATATATACGCCAACGAGGCAAATCAATATATGATGATAATGGTAAAGCAATTAAGAGCTATGGAACCGCCAGTGACGTAACAGATCAGGAAATTTTAAAAACCTTATTAGAAAATGAGCAAGAAAGACTTGAGGAGTTAGTAACAGCCCGAACAAGTGAATTAAATGACACGATAAAAAGGCTAAATGAGAGCGAGGAAAATTACAGATCCGTAATCGAATCCACTAATTTAGGAATTTCGATTGCTCTTAAGGATAATGTAATTTTTGTTAATTCGGCCTTGTTAGAAATGTTTGGTTACTCTGATCTCGAAGAGTTTAACACAAAATCTATGTTTGATCATGTTACCAAGGAGTACAGACCTTTCCTTCATGATCGATACAAAAAAGTACAGGAAGGCAAGCTGGTTAAAGATACATTTACGATTGATTGTCTTAAAAAAAATGGAGAGATTATAACATGTCAATTATCGGTTAAAAACATAAAATATGATGGATTTATTGGGAGGCAAGCCTCGTTTGTAGATATTACAGAACTAAAGAAACAAGAAGAAAAATTAAGAAAGAATGAGGAAGAATATCGCAAACTGGCTTTGGAATTAGACAAAAAAGTTAAAGAAAAAGAATTAAAGGAAATTGAGCTTCAAAGGGCTCGAGATAAGGCAAATGAAGCTTTAAACGTAAAGAATGAATTTCTTTCAATAATGAGCCATGAGATCAGAACTCCTTTAAATGGTATTATAAGTTTAAGCGAACTACTTACAAAAAAAATAAAAAATACAGACGAGCTGGCAATAGTAAATACTTTAAATCAATCAGCAGATCATTTAATGAATCTGCTGACAGATATTTTAGATTATTCAAAAATTCAAGCCAATAAAGTTGATATCATTTATACCTCAATAAATGTTAGAGAATTAATTCCAGAAACTATTCTGCTATATAAAAAACAATCTCTGGATAAAAAAATTAGCCTGAATTACAATATTGACAAAAACGTTCCTTCACTTATAGAAACAGATAAAACAAGATTAAAGCAAATATTAAATAACCTGATAAACAATGCTATTAAATTTACTGATGCAGGTTCAATCAATGTGACCTTAGAGCTAGAGTCAATAACCACAGACAAACAGACACTGGTATTGTCAGTTTCAGACACAGGCTGCGGGATAGATAAAGCCGATCAAGATAAAATATTTGATGCCTTTAGCCAATCTAAAATGTCATCTTCTGGTGAAACTGGAACTGGGCTAGGTCTTTCCATAGTAAAAAGTCTGGTAGCATTGCTGGGAGGTGAATTGCATTTAGAAAGTCGGTTAAATGAAGGTTCTACCTTTGTAGTTTTACTCCCACTCCGAAAATCTAAAGAACATATAGCTTTAAAAGGTAATTCAAAGGAGGGGTTAATTTCTGAGAAATTCAATGATCAACATGTCCTTTATGTAGAAGATGTTTTGACAAATCAATTTGTAATGCAAAATGTCCTTGAAGACTTGGGGATATCCTGTGCGATTGCTGGTAATGAAATAGAAGCTCTGAATTTGCTAAACAGTCGAAGATTTGATCTTATAATAATGGATATCCAATTACCTGGGAAAGATGGATTTGAAATAACGAAAGAAATCAGAAAAGGCAACTCATTCTACAGTAACATCCCCATCATTGGTTTCACCGCAGATACAAGTAAAAAAAACAAGAAACTCATGATGCATTCTGGCATGGATGACCTATTAACAAAACCATTAGTTACAAAACAACTAATAAATATTTTAAATAGTTATTTGAGACCAATACCATATTTGTTTTCCTTTTCATTTTATGAAAATACATTTAAAAATAGTCCCAAGAAATTAGCTGACTTTTATGAGGTATTTAAATCTGACATGTACAACTTCCTGGAAGTTTTAGAAGATTATAATTCAAATGACGATTTAGATTTAATAAATAAAGAGGCTCATAAAATACGTTCAATTATCGGTCAGTTACAATTTTCAGAATTTGAAGAATTACTAGATGAAACATTTACCTCTAATAATTCTTCAATTCAATTGGCAGATAACATCTGTCGAATTAAAAGAAAAGTTATTATAATAATTGAAGCAATTAATACAAAATTATAAATACCAATTAACAATTTCTTCATCAAAGTAAGCTCTACTTAAATTCCTATTCGCAAAGTGTTTTACAAATTCTGGTTTAATGCCTAGCTTTTGGGCAAGCTCCTTACAGAATTCAATTTCTCTTTCATCAAGATGTTTGTCCGCGTTTATTACCTTCAGGGCTAAATACATCATTTCGGCCTTGTCAATAATTTTCTCAGTCTCCATTTTTTCAGGATTGTTCATCAGAGATTTGAACTCATCCGGATCCAAATTATGCTCCTTAACAAAATCTTGAAGAAGTTTCTTTTCAGACTTGTGAAATTTACCATCCACCTTGGCCAGATATATGAGAATATTTAGCCTTCTTTTTATTGTTTCGTCCATAATTGTTTAATTTATTCTTCTAAATATTTTCTGGTTCAAATCATAAAATTCAAATTTCTCCTTATCTATAATTGGTACTAATGCATCAAAAAATCCTATTATTAGAAGCCCTCCCGGTTTTAGGTTTTGATAAAATTTATCGAGTACCAATCTTTTAGCTCCGCTGTCAAAATAGATCATCACATTTCTACAGAAAATGATGTCATATTTATTAGGGTTGGTGTCTGTAATTAAGTTGCTCATCTCAAACCTTACATTCGTAATAAGTGATGAGTCCATAAATCCAAATTTGTCTTCCTTTTTGTAATAACTACTTAAGGAGCCTCGCTCATTAAATTTTTTATAATTATGTTCATATTCTGCAAGCTTTAGAATATGATACCCTCCACTTTTAGCCTGAGCCAATGCTTCAGTATTCATGTCTGATGCAAATGACCTTACCTTACCTTCTAAGCCTAATTCATGGATAAGTATATTCATGGTATAGACTTCTTCACCTGTTGAGCAGCCAGCGTGCCATACATTTATTCTTCCTTTCTCAGCAACAATGGTCGGCAGGCTTTTGCTCAGGCTTAGCCAGAAGGTTGGATCACGAAACATAGAAGTTAAACCAACAGAGAGTTCATTAATAAAAGGGTGTACAAAGTCAACCTCTTTCAAAATTTTAATCCACAACTCGTGGATAGAGGTTAACTTAAAAACAGTCATAGCCCTGAGTACTCTGCGTTTTAATGATTTTGGCTCGTAGCAAGTAAAATCGATGCCATGCCTTTTCATTATGGCTGCTGTAAGAGAATTTACTTCTTCATCACTTATTTCTATCATTGCGGACTTATTTTAACAATCATTTCCTTATCAATAAGTACTAAGAGAATGCGACTCAATTCTCCCTGCTTTTTTCTGATAGGATTAAAAATTGCCCTGAATATTTTAATATTTCCTTCATCCGAAACATGAGATACAAGCTCCTCAATTACTTGGCCCTTTATCAGTTCTCCAATAATTTCATTAAAGCGAGTGGTGGAAAAATCAACTTCAAATACTTGGTTAATTGATTTGTTTCGTAGCTCTAAACGAGAAAGCCCAAATTCAGAATGGAAGTACTCATTGGCTTTCTTACATAAACCATTGCTGTCCAATTCTATTACAGGCAACACACTATTATAAATGCCTAAAATTTTGGCGTTGTCTATTTCTTTCTCCTTTTCCAACGTATTAAACTGAGCAAACATTTTGATCGATTCTATTTCGTTTCTGTCACTTAGTACCGGATTAAATGTGCCCAACAGCCACAAATCCTTTTCTTCTTTAGATTTTTGTTTAAACTGGCCTGTAAAAAAATGCCCTTCCATAAGACTTTGCCACATCATTTGATTTTGCGGCTTTTGCCTTTCTTCTTCAGTTAGTAAAACATCATAATTATTACCAACAAGGTCATCAAGAGAATACCCCGAAATATCCAGATATACCTGATTTGCAGAAGTTATCGTTCCACTTGCATCAAACTCTAATGTGGCAATAGTCTTGTTGAGAGTTTCTAAATGGCTGCTTAGCTCTTTGCTTTGCTTTGCAGTTTGGATAAAAAGCTGCTTTTCCTTAGTGATGTCGGTAGCGAATTTTACTACTTTAAAAGGTCTGCCATTAATATCTAGCAAGGGGTTATATATACCCCTTAGCCAGATTTGATTATTGAACTTATCAATCCGCTTAAATTCATGATTGATAAATTCTCCTCTGTTTAGAGTTTCCCAAAGGCGACTGTATTCTTCCTTTTCAGCATCTTCCTTGGTAAGGAATATGCTATGATGCTTATCTACAATTTCCTCTCGCTCGTAACCAACTATCTTTAGAAAATTGTCATTAGCAGTCAGTATAGTTCCTTGCATATCAAACTCAATTACTGCATTAGACCTATCTATGGCTTCAAGTTTGTTTTGAAAGTCAAGAGCCTTCATTTTAGTCTCGGTAATGTCCGCCTGTACCGAAATGTACTTGTCAATTTCACCCAAGCTATCATAAACAGGATTGATAGCTATTGAAATCCAATAACTATTACCATATTTATCATAATTCAGTATCTCCTCATAAAGAGCTTCTCCTTCAGCAATTTTATTTCTAATCCGTGATACTGTTTCTTTGTCTGTATCTGGTCCTTGAAGCATTTTACCCGGCTTCTTCCCAACGACTTCCTCATGAGTATATTTTGTCAGTCTTGTAAAACCATGATTGACGTATTCTATCCTTTGATCTTTATCGGTAATGATTACTGCATTATTTGTATTATCTGCTACGAGTGAAAGCTTCTCGAATTCCCTTTCTCTTTCCTTCCTTGCTGTGATATTGAGAAACAAAGTCAATACCTTTTTAAAATCATCATTCTTATCAACTACAGGAGAGTAATTCGCACTTAACCAAATTGAATGGCCATTCTTATGTCTTACATTTAATTCTAATTGGATATCATTCCCGTGTTCTAACTTGCTCCAAAAATCTGACTCTTTACTTTTAGGAAGTAATAGGTGTGGTAGTTCTTTAAGCTCACTGGATGTATACCCAAGCATGCTCCCAATCATTTCATTGGCCACTAATATGTTACCTTTGGTATCGAATTCAACAAGACCTTGCGAGCTATTTAAGGCGCCAAATATGCCATCAAGCTCCACCTTGTTTCTTTCCATTTCTTCTTGAGTAGCTTGAAGTTCTTCCATGTTCTGCCTCATTTCCTCCTCTCTTGACTGTAATTCCTGAGCCATATTTTGCGACTGTTTTAGTAGATCACTCGTTTGCTCATTCACTTTTACTGCAGCCACAGTAGAGGCTATATTTTCCGCTACATCATTTAAAAATTCGATCTGATAATCTTCGAAAATTTGAAAGGATGCCATTTCTATGGCTCCATAAAATTTGTCATTTACTATTAATGGTAAAATAAGAATAACATTTGGAGTGGCTTCTCCAAGACCTGAAGTTATGGTGACAAAGTCTGAAGGAACGTCAGTAATCATAATCATTTCCTTCTCCAACATAACTTGCCCAAGTAATCCTTGCCCCACCTCAACCTTTGATTCAACAAACTTCTTTCGGTCATACGCATAGCAAGCTGTAAGATTCATATATCTTCCACCATCATCTTCATTTTCAATAAAGAAACCACCTTGATTTGCGCCTACATAATGCACCAGATTACTGAGTATTGTAAAACTTAGGTCTGTAAGGCTTTTTTCATCCATTCTCAGCAATTCACTAAATTTTGCCAGTCCTTCATTTTTCCAGTTTCTTCGCCTTTCATCCTCTATATATTTACTTTGTTTTTTGGCAAGTTCTTTTAGCATCTTGCCTATTTCGTCATCTGCACCAACATGCTTGAACTCATATTCCTTTGTTCCTAGATTGTTGACAAAATCCGTTATTTCATTAATCTTATAATAGATTGAATTCAATTTTTGTACTGCCTTTTCCTTTTCATATGCTTTAAGGTTTTTAGGAAGTACATTACGATCAACCTCTGAAGCGTAGGCAGATATTATAGAAATTCTGTTTGATAAATTGAGAATTAAAAAAAATGCAAAACCTATCATTGCCAAGACTAAACCTACTCTCACCCATTCTTGGTCAATAAAGATTAATTCAACGATTAACAGTAGTGCGGAGACAGCAAAAAGTATTGCCAGCACTGCATCCTTAGTATTTAATGATTTTAATCTTCTCATATTTTAAGGCTTGTAGCGTTCACAAATTCAATCAACATTTTATCCATTTTCCAGATGAAAATAGGTGAGATGCTTGTGTGGTTCTCGAATATGAATTTGGTACGAGTTAGTAGGTAATAGTCACTATTTCCTTCATTGATATATTTGTGGAAATCATGGATATCTTTTAGCTGATAAAGTTGAGGCACATCACCATAGATAGATAGTTTTAAAGAGTTTGATAATTCCGTTATTACAGCCGCGGAGATGATGTTATCAATTTCCATTAGAATTACATCATCCTCTAGTTTTGAATTAGGCCCAAATGCGGCTGACGTCATTTCTGATACAGTTATTTTTTCTTGTTCATTAAAAATCAAATAGCTAGCTCCTTGTATTTGCCCAATCACGTCTGTTTGTAAAACAGTTATATTTTTCAAATGATCCAAATTATCCTTGAGGTAATCATGCTTAGAGCATAGTTCTACCTCCGAACCTTCTATTGTTACCTTTTGACCTGTCATGGAAGAAAATGACTTTGCAGCATGATTATAACCATGATTGATTATTTTACTCATTAATTTTTTTTCATTGACCGTTATTGATGCCATAAACTTTTTTTAAGAATGAGTAAGTGTGTTTTTATTAACTAAATGTTTTGAAAAAATCAGATTGCAGATAGCAGCTACATTTAATACCAGGCATACATGGCCATTTCCCATAATAGTGACACCGCTGATAAGTTTTACCTTGTCAAAAGGCCTCATTAAGGGCTTTTCTACAATTTCCTTTTGCTGCAATAACTTATCTACCACAAATCCAACCGTCCTGTTATTGTAAGAAACTATTACAATATCCAGCTTCTTTTCTTGATGGAGTTCATCGTAACTTTTATGCAACACTTTAGCTTCGTAGACCGATTCTGAAGAATTTAGCGCAAAGAGATCTTTTAAGAAAACAACTGAAATTGTGTTGCCGAGATAAGTGGACACTAGGCCATTACCCACCTTATGAATGGCAGGTTTATATAATGATACAACTGCTTCTGTATATGACAGTGGTATGGCATAGGTTTCATTACCTAAGTCTAATAGCAGCGTTCCCTTAACAGCCATTGACGAAGGTAATCTTAGTGAAAAGGTGGTTCCTTCTCCAAGTTTTGTAGACACGGAGATATCCCCTCCAATCGTATCCAAAGCTTTTTTAACTACATCCATCCCCACACCTCTGCCAGAAATAGCAGTAACCTCATCCATGGTACTAAAGCCCGGCTCAAAAATCATTAAGACTATATCATTATCTGACATTGATTTTGCATCATCGGCTGAAATTAATCCCCTGCCAATTGCTTTTTGACGCACTTTATCTGCGTCTATTCCACTACCATCATCTTTAATTTCAATGATAACCACATCACTTTCTCCAAATGCATTTAAAGTAATTATTCCTTCATGTGATTTGCCAGCTGATTTTCTTGTCTCTGGTGTCTCAATACCATGGCCTACGGCATTACGTATTAAATGAATTAAAGAGTCACTAATTATTTGAAGTATATTCCTGTCTATTTCAGTCTCAGTACCTTTTAAAACCAGTTTTACATCCTTTTTTTCAAGACTTGCTGCATCCCTGACTACTCTATGAAATTTGTTAAAAAGAAACCCAACTTGTACAAGTCTGACATCCATGACTGAATACTGTAGATCTGATGAAATTCTGTTTAATCTGGTATACTCATTAGCATTGACTTTACCTTCATTTGCAGCTATAATCCTGTCGCGTTCAATAACTAATTCACCAACAAGATTTAATAGATTATCTAGCTTTCTCACCGGTACCTGAACTAAATCAGAAAAATTGATTTTGTTATCTTGTACCTCTTCTGTTGTTATTTCTTCATTTTCTTCAACTTCAATATTCTTAGAACTTTCAAGCTCATTATTCTCTGTTGATATGGGGCTCGTCAATTCTTCTACATCAGTTCCATGGACATCTAATTCAGGCTTTTCTCCAGTTTCTCGTACGTTATTCAGCAACACTTCAAGCTTCGTTTTTATGCCTCGAAATTTAACACTACTTCCATTTGAAATGGAATTAATTAATTCACCAAGTGTATCTATCGATTTAAATAATGTGGTGAAAATTGAATCATCTAAATTGAGTTTATCATCTCTAACCTCACCGAATAGATCCTCAAGCACATGAGCAAAATCAGCAACATCTTTAAAGCCCATTCCTGCAGAATTCCCTTTTAAAGTATGAGTTATTCTGAAAATAGCATTGATCGCTTTTTTATCGGTTGGTTTCTTTTCCAATTGAGTTAACAACCGGTTCAACTCTTCATGATTCTCAAGTGCTTCTGCCAGAAATATTTCTTTATACTCCTCTTCTTTAGACATATTTATGAATGATTAACTTTCATTTTTAAAAACAACTCATTATAAAACCGGGTATTTCTTTCAAATTGACGATATAATCTACTGCTCCGATATCTACTGCCGACTGTGGCATGCCATTAACTACACAGGATGATGCATCCTGAGCAATGGTTAAACCTCCCTTTTTCTTTATTTCCAGTAAGCCATGACTTCCATCCCTACCCATTCCAGTTAAAATGACCCCAATGGCCTTTGAACTAAAAATGTCAGCAACAGACTCGAACATGCAGTCCACTGAAGGATGATTATATTCCTTATAAGTTTTAGTGCTATTCTTAAAGACAGTATGCCCTGAAGACTCCTTCTTTAGCATTACATTGCTATCACCAGAAGTCACATATATGACCCCCGGGCATATAGCTTCATTCCTTTTTGAAACCTTAACTGGTAGAGGTACAAGAGTTGATATTCTTTGGGCATAAGATATCAAAAACCTTTCAGGCATATGCTGAACTATAATAACTGGTATTGGAAGGTTAGCTGGTAGTTGAGTGACAATAGTCTCTACTGCACTTGGTCCACCAGTTGACGAGCCAATCACCAAAATGTCATACAGCAAAGAACTTCCAAAAGTGTGTTCGTTCTGATTTATCTTACCAAATCGTTTCCCTAGTGTATTTGAGTCAAGTCCATAGGCCAGTTTAATTTTATCTTTGAGTGCCCAAAGAGCACTTTTAAATTCTTCAGGGTTTTTTGTCTGAGGTTTATCAATAAAATCAAAAGCTCCAGCATTTAACGCATCAAATATTTCAGGTGTAGTTTTACCAAGAGAACTTAATAATATAACTGGTGTAGGATGACTGGCCATAATGCTTCTTACAGCGTAAAGACCATCATATTCTGGCATAATCATATCTGAAACTATTACATCAGGTCGTAAGTGTTGCGATTTACTGGCACCATCCTTGCCATTATTAGCAGTTCCAACAAGCTCAATGTCAGGGTCGGATCTTAAAGCATCAGAAATCATGATTCTCATCAATCCTGAATCTTCAATTAAAAAAGTTTTAATCTTTCTCAATGGTAAATGCATTAAGCTTTAGCTACAGCCGAAATAAGTTTTTCATTGGTAAAAGGCTTAACAATGTAATCTAAAGCGCCAAGACTAAGCCCCTCTGTAATAACTGAATCCTGACCTACAGCACTTATCATTATAACCTTAGAAGTCAAACCCTCTTCTTTAAATACCTTAAGAATATCGGTGCCAATCATGTCTGGCAAGATGTTATCCAGTGTTATGATATCCGGCATTAGTTCAAAAGCTAAATCAATGGCTTCTTCTCCATTTGCCGCCTCACCTATAACTTTGTAGCCACCCTCTACCAAGGCATCCTTTATCAATGTGCGCATATAAAGTGAATCGTCAACTACTAGTACATTTTTACTCATTTGTTTAAATTTTAAATTGAATAGTTTTCATTTCTTGAGTTCTTAATATGGAGTTGGCCAGTGTCTATATCCAAACGGGCAGTTCTACTTTCACCCCCTCCTACATCTTCTCCAATTATGATGATGCCCCTCTTTTTTAACCAAGTCCGTACAAATCCTAAATTTTTTATTCCTATGTGATAGGCATTAATCCCTAAAATATCTGCCCCACCTACAAGTCTTGCTCTTATAGTGAGTAGATGGCTCCCTTCATCAATCATTTGATTAACTATTTGGCTCAGCATCACATCGCTTTCTGAACTCTTTTCATTAGAAGGAAGCATTATGTGGGCACCTGCACCAATCTTTTTAAATCTGTCATATAGAAACACTCCAATACACGAGCCTAAACCATAACATACTATTTCACCAGATACCGACAGAACGGATACCTCTCCCGTACTTAATACCGATCTCATTTGTCGACACTTAACCTGCTGTATCCTGTGACATAGTTTCTAAATCCTTTTCTTCAAGGATTTTAAAAATGTCAATGAGAATAATTAGCCTGGAATCTAGTTTAACTATACCCTGTATATAGTCTGAATCCACATTGTTGTCATGTACAATATTGACGGACTGCTCAATGCTATCCATGGTAACTGTTAGAGTATTAGGCACTTCGGTAACCAATATTCCAACTTTAAATTCATCGCTTTCAACAACCAATGTGTAGTTACTCGCCTTATTCGCATCGTCAGTTGTAGTAGCATCTTTGATCCCAAATTTTTCTTCTAAATCAATAATGCCAATTATATTCCCTCTTATATTGGCCACTCCCTTAACATAATTTGGAGTCTGTGGCATTTTTGTAATATTAGGAGTAAGGACTACTTCCTTGATCTGATCAATCTGAATTCCATATTCTTCATTCCCTTGCCTAAATACAATCAACTGCTGATTACCCTGAGCCTGGCCTTTTTCCTTAGCCTCTTTTATATTCAATTCGTCTTTATCCGACATAATTCAATCGTTAGGTTTGATTTATCTTTTTTTCAATTTGAATTGGTTAACGCCAGCCTGCAGTTCTGTCGCAACTGATGCTAACTGGTCACTTGCAGCGGCAATTTCTTCCATACTAGAGTCTAATTCTTGAGAACTACTAGCAACTTCCTGCGTACCTGCAGCCGTCTCTTCAGCCACAACTACAATTTGCTCAATGTTTTTCACCACGGTATCGATAGACTTCTTCTGGCCTGAAGTAGCTTCCTGTATCTCTAAGGAATATTTAAAGGTCTCTTCACTTGATCCCGCTATCTCTTGAAAAATGGTTTCTGCTTCAACAGAAGCTGTATTGCCCTGCTTCACACTTACCTCCATTGTCTCAATCGCTTTACTTGCTGATTGTGTATCTTTCTGGACATCTTTAATTATTTTTTCAATATCTACAGCAGATTTTCTTGAATCTTCAGCCAGCTTTCTAATTTCTTCGGCCACAACCGCAAAACCTCTACCTGCATCACCAGCGCGTGCCGCCTCAATTGCCGCGTTGAGTGCAAGTAGATTGGTTTGTGCAGCTATGTCCGTTATTACATTAAGTGTCCTTGCTATTTCCTCTGCTCTTTCAGTTAACACTTTGATAGAATCTGAGGTAAGGTTGGCTGAAGTGCTAATACCCAACATATTGTCAACAAGTGTTTTTATTATCTTCAATCCACTTTCTGAACTTTTTTGCCCAGACTCTGCCGCCTTATTTATCAGATTGGCTTTCTTCTCCATTTCTACAGCTGAAGTCATCACTTCTTCTGCCAATTTGGAAGATTCATCTGTTTTAGATGCTTGATCTTGTGCCCCTTTTGACATCTGGGAGATTGCAGAGGCTACCTCAGTTGTATTGCTTTTCATGCTCTGGCTACGTTCAAGCATACTTTCGGCAGAATTAGCCACCTGACTGGCAGCCTGGTCTATTGTACTTAGCAAGGTATTTAGATTTTCTAATGCCTTATTAAGGGCATCTCCCATCTCTTTCACATATCCATCAGCTGAAATGGTAAAGTCATTAGTTAAATCACCTTCTGCTATTTTATTGACAATGTCCCTTACAGCTAATACTGGAAATTTCACTTTCGAAATGTCAGTGGCTATTTTTATAACACTTACGACATTCCCATTTTCATCTTTTATTGGGGCATATGCTGCTTGCAGCCATACATCCTGACCATCTTTTCGCACTCTGGCATATTCACCACCTTGTACCTTCCCACTAGCAAGATCTTTCCAGAATTGACTATATTCAGAAGAAGATGCATAACTGGGGTCAACAAATATTCTATGATGCTGGCCATTTATTTCAGATGATTGGTTATAACCCATAGTACTAACAAAGGCCTTGTTTGCTTCTATTATTGTTCCATCTGGTTTAAACTGAATATAGGCCCAACCTGCATCTACTGCTGCTTGTATGTTTTCACCTTTTGCTCGGGCAGCTACCATATCTGTAATTTCTGTAGCTATTTTAATAACTTTTACCACATTGCCTTCAGCATCTTTCACAGGGGTATAGGAAGCATTTATCCATACAGTCTCGCCTTTTGGTGTAATTCTTGGAAATTCTCCTGATTGAATCTCACCTTTGGCCAAATTATTCCAAAAGGCTTTATATTCATTGCTCTGAGCATATTCTGGGTCACAAAATATCTTATGGTGTTTACCAACCATTTCATCCTGTGAATTATATCCAAGTGCCTTTACAAAATTTTTGTTCGCAGAAAGTATGGTGCCATCTGGTTCAAACTCAATTGATGCCCATCCAGAGTCTACAGCTAATTGTAACTGTTCAGATTTGATTTTTGACTCTCTTTCTTCAGTAATATCTTTTACAAACGCTGTATACTGTACTTTTTTGCCAATTTTTACTTTGCTCAACGTAAGATTACCCCAAAATCTGGCTCCGCCTTTACGCACCATTTCAAGATCTCTTCCCTTCCCAACTACTTTGTTTTCACCTGTTTGAATATTGTTATCAACATACTTGTCGTGATTTTTTTGATGATCGATTGGCACTATCATTTTGACATTCTGACCCATCACTTCCTCCTTTGAGTATCCAAACATTTGCTCAGCTGAGCTATTATAGAATATTATTTCCTTATCTGAATTTATGGTGATAATTGAGTCTAAAGCTTGTTCCAATACCTCTTTCAGTACCTCAGATTCATCAAATTCTGTAGATTTAGATTTTTCAGGAGTTGCTTTTTTACCATTCCCACCTGCGGTAGTTTCACTTTTTGTCTCTTTTGTTTCGAGGTTTTTTCCAAGTGCCATATTTTTCTATTTTTAATTAATATTTAGTTCTTTTCTTTCTTCTAATAATTGCAAAAGCTCATTTGTAAAGGCCTTATAATCCATTGCGCTATTTGAGTCTGGTGCATAATCGATCACACTTTGCCCAAACGATGGGGCTTCAGCAGCTTTTACATTAGTCCTTATTGAACATTTGAAAACGTTCACGTCAAATTCCCTATCTACATGTGCCAATACCTCCTCGGTCAATCTTTTCCTTAAATCCACCATTACAGGTAACACCCCCAGTATTTCCAAATTATTTGGACTATGTAAGCGCACCTCTGTAATGGTATTGATGATTTGTAAAAGCCCCATGATGCTAAAAACATCTAATTGCATTGGAATCAAGACATAATTGCTCGCATATAGCGCATTTAAGGTTAACCCTGAAAGTGACGGAGGACAATCGATTAAAATGAAGTCATAATCAGTACATGCTTCAAGCTCTTTATGGAGCAACAAAAAGTCATCTTCCATAGTGCTTAAATAATATGCCAAATCAATCGTTGTAGGTATAATATCCAAATGATCCGCTTCAATTTTAGCATCGTTGAATTCAATTTTTCCACTCAACAGATCTTTTATAGAATATTCAAAGTCTTTTATAGCAAGTGAATAAGTTAGATTGGCCTGTGGGTCCATATCAATAAGTAGCACCCTATAACCATGCAGCGTAAGTGCTCTGCCTAAATTAAGCGTAGTAGTGGTTTTTCCGGTCCCACCTTTTTGATTGATAATAGAAACTATCATTTAAGAGATGGTTTATGTTGACCGGTTATCTTAAACCTTCTTTTCTTTAGTATAAGCTTCCCTTTGGAACTATTTGGTATGGATAACACTACTTTAGTGCCTTCCTGCAGTTCAGAGGTTATGTATATGCTTCCATTGAGTTTCAAAATAGTTTCCCTAGCGATATATAAGCCTAGTCCTGTTCCTGATACCTTATTGTTTGCTTTATAAAACATGCCACATACTTGATCTACATGTGATTTTGCTATGCCAATACCATTGTCTGTAATAGTGATTATTTGATGATCGTTTTGATAATCCAATTCAACTCCTATGCAGGACTCCTTTTTCATTTCGTCCCGATATATAATTGAATTAGAAAGTATATTTTTAATCACTACTTTCAGTCGGCCGCTATCTGAATAAAATGAGGGATTATTGCTTATATTCTTAAGAGAAAAGGAAATAGGCTCAGAACCGTATAATTGTTTCAAATCCTCCCATACTCCATCTACTAGATCAACCACATCTATGGCTTCATCGCGTAGTCTTTCACGCGTATTAAGAGTATAGTTACTAATTCCGTCTACTATACCGTCAAGGCGTCTGGTACAGTCCCTTAATAGTTTTAAATACTCATGTATCTCATGGTCATTTCCATAATCCATATCCATTAGATTTAATAAACCCAGCATCCCTGATATTGGTGATTTAAGATCATGAGAGGCACTATACAGCAATCTATCCAGTTGCTCTTTAGCAACTCTTAATTCATCATTTTTCTGTTTGAGTAAGGCATCATTTTTAACTTCATTATCAATGTCTATAATAGCTCCGTTATAATTGATTTCTCCAGTTGGTGAAATACTTTTTGCGGCATTTTTTAAACCCCAGAAGGTTTCTCCTGTACTCTTTTTAAATAGTATTTTCTCATTCCTAATGCTCCCTGTTTTAATTAATCTCAGGTCTAATTCTTCTACAATTGATGAGTCAGCATATAGTGATGAAAAAGATCTGTCGGGAATTTCCTTTAAGCTTTTATAGCCGAATAATTTCAAAAATGATGAATTGGCATATTCAATTCTTCTTGCATCATTCTTTCTATAAATACCTTCATAGGTATTTTCATATATGGAATCTAAAATTGACTTTGCATCATTACTCCTTTTTAAAGCTTTCTTAGTTACCGTGATGTCGTTTGCAACTAGAGTTAAAATTTTGCTTCTATTAAAAGGATACCTCTCATGAAAGATTGAAATTTTCAACCATATGGTGCTTTTATCTTTCCTTTCAAATTCAATTTCATCATTAAAGTATTGGCCATTAATTTCTACCTTATCACTAAGCTTATTATTGAGATCAGATTCCTTTTTAAATAATTTTGATATACTGAACTCATTCAGGTCGGCTTTTGTGAGTCCAAGCTTATTATTAAAGTGAGTATTTGATTTTAACAGATCACCTTCCAAAGAAAAAAAGGCAACTGACATTGGCACCTTTTTTAAAAAGGAATTTAAAATATAAAACTCGTTGGCTTCTTTGCCTTTTCTATTTTTTAACAACTCTTTTGAATTCCTCATAGTTTATTCGAGAAAGTCAAAAGTTCTTATAATTAAAATTATATTTTAATAGAGGCTATACTCATATTCATTTGGGAAAAATACCTATTGATAAGGACGTATGAAATTAGGCTCTAATGAAGATCTCTTAATTCTACTTCTACTTGTTTTCTTGTGAAATCTATAAACTGAATTATTTTCTTCTCATCATCACGGCTTAATTTGTTTCGGTTTTCAAAACATTTCTTGATTAAATTATAAAATTCCGTAAACTGAAGGTGTTTTAAAATAGGTTGTATTTTGTGGGCATCCTTTTCAAAAATACTGAGAGAATTGGAATGATTTGATAGGAGAGATTCTTCAAAGCTATCTAAGTCTTTAATAAATAAAAGTAGCAGTGATTTATATTCTTCTTTATTATTATTTTTGACTCTAGTAAAGAGCTTAAAATTAAGCGCAGGTTGGTTTTCTTTAGGCCCTGGATCACTTTCTTTTTCTGACTTCAACTCAATCTCTTCTAAAATCCATACTTAACTTATAAAAATGTAAGTTAAGGGTCGATCAGAGATATAGTTGTAGAGCGTATACTCAAATTATATCAGGATAAATACCTACTAACTCCTTAAATCTTTCCAGTAGCCATTAATTCCTTTATCAACATATTGGTATTTTTAAAACCAAATTTTTTTAAAATATTCGCTCGATGGTTATCAACAGTCTTTTTACTAATCACTAGTCTTTCTGCAATTTGAGTACTTGTGTTTCCTGCTAATATATTTTCAAGTACCTCCATCTCTCTACTTGTTAACTCTTTAATTCCGGTTGGATGATCAGGCTTGGAAGCATAAATGTTATTCAGCATTAATTCTGAAATATCAGAAGAAAAAAATCTTGAACCATTATTGACTTTTCTAATACCCAAAAACAATTCTCCTGAATCAACGTCTTTATTTATATATCCATTTACCTGTAGTTCTAGTGCTCTCGTTACATAAAATTCTTTTTTATGCATCGTTAGCATTATTATTTTTAGATTGTTCAATATTGTTCTAAATGAATCTATATAACTATAACTAAGTTCATTATCAATGGATACATCTAATAACAAGATGTCTGGCGAATCTTTGCTTAAACTTAATTTGCACTCATCTGGCGTACTGTATTCTGCCACAATATTGAAGTCGGGCTGACTCTTGAAAATTTCTACTAATCCTGCTCTAAACAAATTGTGATCATCTAGCAAAGCTATTTTTATCATTATTCTTTTAATTATTTCAATGATGTACTTTAAGGTAACAATATTTTTGTGTTAATGTTAGTTAAAGTATATAAGCATTAGATTATATAAAATTAGGAATCAGTTACTAAGTGTTGATAATTTATATGTTTTTAGGCTATTTGGTACATGTTTGTCATTTTGGTTTAACAAATTAATTATTAGTGCTTTGTACTAATAATATTTCAATGATAATGAATTAAAATGGGGCCATGAATAGGGCACATTTTAGTTGATTTTTTATGAATAAATTGGGTGAAGAAAAAACAAAAAACCCCTTTAAACATGAATTTAAAGGGGTTTTGTATTTAATTGAAGTAATCTAGTCGGGATGACTGGATTCGAACCAGCGGCCCCTACTACCCTAAAGTAGTGCGCTAACCGGACTGCGCCACATCCCGAAATAATGAAGTTGCAAACCTAGATTTACAATTTTTAATTTCAAACATGAAGTCTGAATTTATTTGAGACTGCTAGTCTTCTGTTTCTGCGTTATTAGGAATCTTAATGGTGAAAGTAGATCCTTTGCCTTCTTGTGAGTCCAGCTGAATTTCGCCCTTTAAACGCTCAATAGATTCACTAACAATGAAAAGGCCCAATCCGCTGCCACCCATTTTCTCATCAGATCCTTTGTAAAACATGTCGAAGATGTTATTTTTTAATTTAGGGTTAATGCCTATTCCATTATCTGCAACTTTTATAACCACTTCATTTTGATCGACTACCGCAGATATATTCAACTCAGGCTGCGGCTGATTAAGGTTGCTGTACCTGATAGCATTACTTATTAAATTATTCAAAATGATCTCCAGCCTATATTTGTCACAGTACAGCTTGCCAGTTTGCACAACATCAATGGTTTTTTTGATATGTTGGGATCCTATAAAGTATTCGTGGATGTCAACGGCATTTTTTATAACATCATTTATTATTATATCATCTTTTCGTACCTCCAAATGAGAGTTTCTTGAGTACTGGATTATCTCTTTCAGTAACTCGTCCAGCCTTTTTACGCTGCTTTCCTGAAGGTCTAAATACTGCCTTATTTGCTCTAGATCTTCTTCCTTTTTTGCTAGATTGATGAGGCCCAAAACAGAGGCGAGTGGTGCTCTCAGGTCATGAGAAGACCTATAAACTAACTCATCAAGCTCTTTGTTGGTCTTCTTAAGTTGCTTTATAAGCTCTTTGTTCTCTATACGCAGCTTGTAAGCTTCAAGAGCATAATCTATAGTCTCTTTTAGCTCATTTTTATCCCAAGGCTTAGTGATGTACCTAAACACCCTGCCCTTATTGATGGCCGATATTATGGCTTCCATATCGCTATAACCAGTAAGGATAATCCTGGTGATTTCCGGATAAAGGTTGGCTATTTTCTCGAGAAACTCGACACCCGTCATGTTGGGCATTCGCTGGTCGGTTATAACCAAACGCACCTCATTCTCTTTAAGCATTTCTAAACCTTCCTGTGCAGATTTAGCCACCAGAACATCATACTCCCTTCTGAAAATTATTTTGAAGCTGTCAAGGTTTTTGACCTCATCATCAACATAAAGAATCAATTCTTTGTTGTTGTCGGGCTTTTTTATGATGCTATCCATAAATGCTTAAATTGTATTAAAAGTTATCAATTTATTTTAATTGGCACCTTGTTTTGTTGGTAAAGAAACTGTGAAGATTGTCCCGTCATTATTGCTCGTGAAATTTATACTCCCATTATGATCCTGAATTATACCTAAGCTTATTGATAGTCCAAGTCCGGTACCCTCACCCGGTTCTTTGGTAGTGTAGAAGGGCTCAAATATTCTACTTTGCATTTCCTCTGATATACCTGGCCCATTGTCTTTTATTGTAACCATTACCCTTTCCTCAATCATTTCTGTTTTTACCAGTATTTCACCTTCATTTTCTATGGCTTGTACTGCATTATTGATAAGGTTCATCAAAACTTGATTGATCTGACCAGGCGCGCATTCTATAGGCGGTATATCACCAAACTCTTTTATGATGTTGATTTTGTATTTGTAATTGTTATGCAGCATCAAGAGTACATTGTTAATGGTGTCGTGGATATTATGCCTTTCAATTTTCTCTTTATCCATTCGGGAAAAGGTTCGTAACCCTTTTACTATTTCAGCGGCTTGCTCAGCCCCTGAGTTAATGTGTGTAGCCATTTGGTTTAAATCCTGGGTCAGCTCATTAATGACATCACTTTCTTGATTTGTTAAATTTTTAATCTCTTTATTAAGGTCGTCAAGTAGCATTTTTAGTGCCTCAGAGCTGGTTTTTATATAACCGATAGGGTTGTTCAACTCGTGTGCAATGCCAGCCACCAGCACACCCAGACTGGCCATTTTTTCGGTATGTATGAGTTGATCGCGTGTATTTTTTAGCTGGTATACAGTGTTTTCCAATTCTTTCTTCTGAACCTCAAGATTTTCATTTAAGGCGTGTAACTCCTCACTTTGCTGCCGTAGCTCTTCTTCAGAAGCACTCAACTCATAGTTGGTCAGCTTCAGCTCTTCTTCTATCAGCTTGATATTCGTAATGTCATTTATGTAAGCACAGTTATAAACTGCCCCATCATATTCAATGTTAATGGCATTGATTAATACCGGAAACCTCGACCCATCTTTTTTGATATATGTTGACTCTACATCTTTCAAGGGTTTTTCATTTCTTTCTTTAAATGTTTTACCCCATTGTTTTTTATTCATTGATGGGTCAATTTCATAAATTTTCTTGGTATCAAACTCTTCTTGCGAGAACTGCGATACTTTTATAGTTTCATTGTTTACATAGTAAAACGAGCCATCTTCTTTTATCCATTCAATAAGTATGGGCGCTTTGTCAATTGTTTCCTGCGCCAGCCGTAGTTGCTTCTCTAAATTTTTGGCTTCTGTTATGTCAACTATAAAACCTTCCAAAGCCTGAAGCGTGCCGTATTCATCATATATGCCTATTCCCCTTTCCGACACCCACTTCTGCATACCATTTTTGCAAATTATAGGAAAACTGATTTCATAAGGTTGTTGGTCTTTCAGCGCTCTTTCAATTACTGATTGATTTGAAATTTGGTAGTCCTTTCTTACAATTTTGGTCTCGAAAAACCGCTTGGATTTTCTTATTTCTTCACTTGTATAACCCGTTAATTGCAGACAGCCATCACTAATGAAAGTTACAGTTGAATATTTATCATTGAGGCAGCGGTAAGCCATGCCCTGAAGATTAGTTAATAGTGTTGCATAAGCTTTTTCGCGCTCAGAAATTCTTTTGTTCTGAGAGGAGATTTCCTGTTGAGCAAGCAGCAGTTTCTCTTCCTGTAGTATCTCTCTGGTTATATCTATCATCACTCCCTCAAGGGCGGTGAGTTTTCCTTTGTCATTGTAAACCGCTTTACCTCGGTCAAGAACCCATTTTTCCGCACCACTTTTTGTCACTATTGGATATTTAACATTAAAGCTTATTTTCTCTTTTAAGGCTTTCTTAATTTCCGACCAAACTTTTTTATTAATTGCCGGATCAATTAAATCCTGATCAACCTTAATCTTCCCTGTGCTAAATTCTTCAGCAGAGTAACCAGTCAGTTCTTTGGCACCTTTACTTATGAAAGTCGTCTCCCATCCTCTTCCTTTAGGACGGTACTGGTAGGCCAGCCCTTGTAGGTTAGTCAGTAGCTCTTGATAGGACTCCTCACTATTTTTTAGCTGATCTGATTTATATTTTATTTCATTGGTGCGTTCAGCAATTTCCTTTTCCAGCTCCTCAATAATTTGATTATCAGAGCATTCCTTGTTAATCAGATCTATAAGCTCCTTTTTACTAAGTTTTTCGAGTGGTTCCAATTTCTTTAAATTCATAACTTTGGCTTATACGCAAATAGAAATTTAACTAATTGCACTACTAAATCAAATCAAAAGGATATTTGCACTTTAACGGCTCCAGTCTCAGTAAATGCTTAGAAAACACTTTATATTCTTATTTTTCTTCATTTGCTGGGTGTCTGCATCAGCACAGACAGGTAATATAAAAAGGGCACTTAGGCTTCATGAAAAAAGAAAAATTGAAAAAGCCGAAAAGCAGATTGATAAAGCCTTTAAAAAAGATGCCAATTTACCAGCGGCCATTTATGCCACAGCTAGGCTCAAGTTTGACACAGCGTATAACGATTATAACATTGACAGTGCTTATTTTACCCTTTTAGAGGCCAGAAAATACTTTGCCTTACTTGAGGTTGAAGAAATGGAGAAGCATGCTAAAATTGGGGTCAATCTGATATCTATGGACGAGTTTAAGCGCGACATAGAAACAGCAGCTTTTATTCGAGCCAAGTTGGAGAATACAGAAGATCGGCTCAATTACTTTCTGGAGACTTTTCCAAAATCAGAGCAGGAAACTACAGCTATAAAAATTCGTGACAGCCTGGCATTTCAAATAGCCAGACGGGAGAATACCTATGGTGCCTATGAAGATTTTATGTCCAAATACCCGGATGCCCTTCAGTATGAAGAGGCAAAACAGCGCTATGAGAAGCTTTACTTTACAAAAAGTACTGCTGATGGTAAGCTCGACAGTTATGTGAAGTTTCTTCAGACGCATGGTACTACACCTTACAGGCATGAGGCAGAAAGAAACATCTATGAGATATCTACAGCAGACAATGAGCCTAAAAGCTATCTGATCTTTATGGAAAAGTACCCAAAAAGCAATTGGGTAAAGAAAGCACGCAGGGTTTTGTATCACGTGCTTAAGGGCAAGGATGATGTGGCAAGTTTCCCCAAAAAGTGGCTGACAGACTCGTTAATAACAGTTATAAAATATGATACTATTGGGCCACTTATTCCTGTTTATAAGGCAGGTAAATATGGTTTTGTTGATGTAAAGGAAAACCAAATTATAAAATCTCAATACACTAATATTAATTCTGAGTTGTTGTGCCATGTATTGGAAACAGACTTTTTTCAGTCGGATGAAGGTGTGATTGCAAGAGATGGAAGCACAATCTTACCAAAACATAAGGGTGAAGTTGTGGATTTGGGAAGTGGGTTCTTGAAAGTTAAATATCGAAATGGTTTTAAAGTAGTTCACAAATCTGGGTGGGAGGTAAATGCAGGCTATTGGGATGACGTTAAGCTCTTAAACGGAAAGTTTATTGCCTTTAAAACGGATGATAAATGGGGGTTGATGTCTGTGGCCGGGCGCACTATTACAAAAGCTGTTTTTGATAATATCTCAATGCAAGGCCAGTTTTACATCTTTGAACTAGATGAGAAGTATGATGCCCTTACCGCTAACAAATTGGCTCATGCGGTTGATAAAAACCCCATTAACTTTAACCCAATTCATGAAGATTTTGAACTGCTGTCAGGAAATAAACTGTGGTTGCAGTCTTCTTTTGGTGAGATGGTTTTAGATGAATATCTCAATGAAACTATCCCTTTTAATCAACAGGAAATCAAAATATTAAACAAGGCCATTGTAGTTAAAGGCAGGGAGAAGATTGAACTTCTGGACAATCAGTTTAAACTAAAAGTTGAAAAGCAATCGGATAAAATAGCATATAATGATGAGTATCTGGGCATCAAAGTGCCCAATGGCTGGGAGCTTTATTCCTTTCTGGACTTTACCCTTATAGACACTTTTGACTCACTGACTTTTTACGGGAGTAACTTTTTGCAGGCCGACAAAGTAGATACCACCTTAGTTTACTTTGCTGAAAAGGCGAAACTGATGGTCAAAAATCTCGAAGGTATTAAGTTTCTCACTTCTTCAGGGGCATCACAATACCTGGCTATAAATTACACAGACAAGAAGAAGACCTACTATTATGATATGTATGGAAACTTCGTCATCAATGAAAATTTTGAAGATGTAAACCCTATCGGCAGGGAGTATTTAGTCACAACTGCAAAAGGAAAAAGGGGACTTATAAATAATAAGGGCAAGGAGCTGCTTAAGCCGAAATATGATGCCATTGCCAACTATTCCAATGGTTATATCTCCTATCTGCAAGGCAAGAAATTCGGCCTGATTAACTCTGGGCTGGATGTAAAAGTAGATGCAGAGTACGACAGGAATATCGTGCCCTACAATTCAAAGCTTTTAGTGGCAGAAAAGAATGGAAAATTGGGCTTTATACTGAATGATGGTAAGGAGATTTCCGAATTTGAGTTTGAAGATGTTAAATTCTGGCAAGACTCCGTTGCGCTGGTAAAGACTAACTACTTGTGGAGGTATTTTGATATCTATGATAACACACTCAGGGAAGGCGGATACAAATCATATAACTACCAGTTGAACACATCAGAAGAGATTGTGATTATAGCAAGGGGTGATCAGGGTTATGGTGTTTTTAGCAATACACGAGGAGAGGTAATAGCACCAACATTCAACGATCTTATCAACGTAGGCTCAACCGCTGATCCTATTTATTTTACCGAAAAGCATGTTGAAGAAGCTGAGTTTTATGTAGTGATTTATTATAATAAAACAGGTCAGATTATTAGAAAACAGGCTTTTGAGGCTGCTGACTACATGTTAATTTATTGTGAACAATAGAATTTCTTTCTGATAACTAAATTGCAATTCCTAATATTGTCACAAGGAATTAAAACATGAATCATGAGGGCTACCTATCTTTTTACAATTGCATTTTTATCAATATTTTCAGGGCTTAGTGCACAAAATGAAAAGCCAAAATTAGTGGTGGGTATTGTGGTAGACCAGATGCGTCAGGAGTATCTATTAAGGTTTGGTGATAGGTTTCAGGAAGGTGGTTTTAAAAGATTGATGGACGATGGTTTTGTATTTAAAAACATGCATTACAACTATATTCCTACCAAAACTGCACCGGGTCATGCCTCAATATACACGGGCACAACACCGGCTGTTCACGGGATTACAGGAAATGACTGGTATCAGCCGGATCTGGAAAGGGAAGTTTATTGTGTAGAAGATGAGCATTATAAAACCGTGGGTTCCGATTCTGATAATGGTCAGATGTCACCGAAAAGATTACAAGCAACTACCATTACAGATGAGCTGATGTTGTTCAGCCAATATAAAAGTAAGGTGTTGAGTATGTCTTTGAAGGATCGGGGAGCGGTTCTTCCTGGCGGCCATAGAGGTGAGGCTTATTGGTATGATAACTCCATTGGTGATTTTATTACAAGCACATACTACATGGATAAATTGCCTGATTGGGTAAGCCAGTTCAATAAAAGAGGATTGACAAAATCCTATTTGAGCAAAACGTGGAATACATTATATGATATAAACACATATACTGCAAGCAGCGAGGATGCGGATAGCGCGGAGAAGACACTCAATGGCTTGTTTACCAGCTTCCCATATGATTTAAGCAAGGTCAAGGATGACTTTGGTATAATCAGAAATACACCTTTTGGGAATGATATTTTGGCAGATCTATTTGTATCGGCCTTGGATAACAATGATTTTGGAAAGGATAACTATACTGATTTTATTGCTATAAGTTTTTCTGCCACAGACTATATGGGCCATGATTCTGGGCCTTATTCTATAGAGGTGGAAGATGCTTATTTGAGGCTGGATCAGAATATAGCTGCTATGCTTAAAAAGTTGGATGAAAAAGTTGGAAAGGGGAATTATACCGTTTTCTTGTCTGCAGATCATGCAGTAGCTCCAATTCCTCAGTATATGAAGAACAACAAATTTGGAACTGATTATTTCAACAAGCGATCAGAAGTTAAAGAACTGACAGCAGTATTGAACCAGAAATATGGTGAGGCAAAATGGATCGAATATGCCATCAACAATCAGTTGTACTTGGATCATGACCTGTTAAGAGAAAGGAAAATAGATATTGATGAAATGGCGGATTTCATAGCAGACTATCTGACGGATGTTGATGGGGTTCAGTTTGTCTATACCGCCAGCGAAATTAAGCTAACTCCGTGGAGTGATCAGGATATGAAAGGTAAGTTTGCCAGAGGTTATAATATTAAAAGGTCTGGTGATGTAATGTATGAGTTTTACCCGGGGTGGATAAATGCGGGTTCCAGTGATGCAACAACGCACGGTTCTGGTTATAGTTACGACACACATGTGCCTATGCTTTGGTATGGAAATGGAATCAAAAAAGGTGAGTCTGTTAAGAGGTACAACATTACCGACATAGCTCCAACCTTGTCTATGCTACTCAATATTTCATTGCCTAGTGGCGCTACTGGTGAGCTATTATATGAGTTGTTTGGAGATTAGTAAAAGAAATACTCTTCTTGTTTAACTGAGATCAATTTTAGATGGAGCCTCATTATTGAGTGAATTTTCCACTTAAGTTCAATCCAACTCGATTCTTCTACATCTGGTGGGTGAATGAATCTTTCTGATAAATCGTTAACTTTAAGAAATCAATAATAGCTCAGATGGATTTACAGACAACCAAACTCAGTGTGATGCAAAAAATCATGGGTGTTACAAAACCTGCACTTTTAGATAAAATCAATGATCTATTAGATAGAGAATTAATTGTGGGTTATACGGTGACTGGTGAACCATTGACTATTGAATCCTATAACAAACGGTTAGAAGAAGCAGAGCAGCAACTCAAAACGAACCAATATATCAGTCAGGAGGACATAGAAAAGGAATCTGAAAATTGGTAATGAATAAAGCCAAAGTTGTCTGGACAAAGCAAGCGAAAGAAGCACTCAAAGACATTTACGATTATTATAAGGAGAAATCTTTGCAAGGTGCTAAAAATGTAAAAGAAGACTTGCTCAAGGCTCCCAAATCCATCTATTTTTCTAAACAATACCAACTTGATGATATTAATCCTAAATACCGCAGAATTGTGGTTAGGGAATTTAAAATATTGTATAAGGAAGATCAGGATGTTATCCAGATACTGGACATTATTTGCACCAGGCAATCTCCGGAAGTTCTAAAGAGTAAATAATCACATTGTGGGTGAATATAATTTATTCTAGTTTTTTTGAAGCATTTAGAATCAATTGAGTAATGAGCTAGCATAGTTGATTCGTGTTTCAGGGACTCAAAATAGAATCATTATATGCACTATTCAACCACTAATAAATCACCATTTTAATAGTTGCCCTTTTTTGAGTATCATTAAGCCTCTTACAAATGGGCTATGACAAAAACTGAAGAATTTAGTAATCGATGGGGCATTGTCCTTGCTTCATTGGGAATGGCAATTGGGGCAGGTAATTTATGGCGCTTTCCACGGCTGGCAGGCCAATATGGAGGTGCTTTTTTAATCTTATGGATTGGATTTTTGCTGATCTGGTCGATACCTATTTTGATGGCCGAGTTTTCCATAGGTAAGAAATTTAAAAAGGGTGTTATTGGCTCCTTTGGCAGCGTATCAGGCAAGGGGTTAACCTGGGGCGGGTTTTTTATTACAGTATGTACTTTGGGCATAGCTTTTTACTATGCAGTAGTTACAGGCTGGGCCCTGCAATACTTGGGACTGGCGAGTCAGAACCTGTTTTCATTCATTACAGGGAGCAAGACCATTGCCGTTCACTTAGCTGAAGACCCAACATATTTAGAGACTTATTGGGACGGGATATCCAATGGAAGTATGTCCACTGTAATCTTATACATACTGGCTGTCATTGCTGGTATATATCTTTTGATCAAAGGTATTCAAAACGGTCTTGAGAAGGCAAATAAAGTACTGATCCCTAGTCTTTTTGGACTGTTGATTGTTATTACGGTCATCTCGCTAAATATGGAAAATGGCTTCAAAGGCCTTGAGTATATGTTTGCTATCGATACTAAACATTTCTCTAACCCAACCATCTGGATCGAGGCACTGTCACAGTCAGCATGGTCAACAGGGGCAGGTTGGGGTTTGATCATGACTATCTCATCTTATTCTAGAAAGAAAGAAGATGTGGTGCTCAATACCTTTATTAGTGGATTTGGAAATAATACAGCTTCAATAATGGCCGGTGTGGCAATTTTACCAGCTGTTTTCGCTTTGGCAGCTAATGAAGGAGAAGCTGTTTCATTTCTTCAAAGTGGCAATCAGGCATTGACATTTACGATTATACCAAAGTTGTTTTCCACCATCACCGGAGGAGCGATACTTTCATTTATCTTCTTTTTAGCATTTTTTATGGCGGCATTCAGCTCGCTTTTACCAATGCTTGAGCTGTTTATTGCTAACCTGAAAGATATGGGATTGACCAGAAAATCTGCAGCCATGAGAACGGCCATATTCTGTATTATATTCGGTTTCCCATCAGCCTGGTCATTGAATTTCTTCAACAATCAGGATTGGGTTTGGGGCATCGGCCTGATTATAAGTGGCCTGCTAATAATCATTGTTGTTTTGAGGTATGGAATTTCAAAATTCAAGAAAGACTTTATAGATACTGATTCTGACTTGGATGTACCATTGAAGTACTTCTCGATTACACTTTGCTTTAACGTAGTACTGGCGGTGGTATTGATTTACTGGTGGATGTCAAGAGGGTATTCTGAAAACCCATGGTTTGATGCCAATGGCAATTGGAATGTTTTTGATGTTTATAGCAACGCTTCGGTAGTTACTCAATGGGCCATTGCATTAATTGCAGGCATTGCCATCAACAAATATCTTTACAATAAATTTGTCAAATCATGAGCGCAGGAGCGATTATATCAATGATTTTTATAGTAGGAGTAGTTGTTGGAGGCTTCCTTTATTTCCTAAGACTGGCTATGAAAAATGAACAGTCGAAGAAAGCTGATTAAAACTCACTAACAACCACAGCTATCTTATCGCCTTTTGGACTAACAGCTAATCTTGAAATTCCAGAGAGGCCGAATTCCTTTAAATCTATAATGGGCATCCAGCCTTTTTCATTATCGTACTGATGAAGTATATCGCCCTGCCCCATAATCATAACATTCTCAGGTGTCCAGGCCAGATCTTCAGAACCTTCCAAGGCATCAGCTATTTTAACTTTAATACCAGTTTTTGGATCTATGGAGTTGATAGCAAAAGGAGTGGTCTTTTTGCTCAAATAACTAATCAAAGGCTTATTTGGGATGTTAAGCAGACAACGGCCAATGGTGTCATCTAGAATTTCATTGGTCTTTTCCTTCAGGTTGTATTTCCTCAAAGTAAAGGTGTCACCTAAGACAAAAAGTAATACAGTATTTGCGTCAGCCCAGCAATGGTAGCCAACAACTAAATCGTCAATCAATACCACTGGTTCTTTTTTATTTGGCAGGTATTTTACCAAATACTGCATGCTGTCATAGATGCAGCTAAAAGCTTTCTCACCAAATACAGGTGTAGGAGAGTATTCATTTGCCCTCGTGTTGATCAGGTATTCATGGGTCCTCTTTTTGAAATCATAAAGTGCCACATCAGTCTGACCATTTTGGGTGCTGGTAAACATTAAATTTCCCTGTGGAGTGAAATGAGGCTGATTATCGTAACCTTTATTTTTATTGGAAACATTAACAGGATTACTGATCTCATATTTTCCGTTGGTGAAATTGAGGTCAAAAACATAAACTTCAGTATCTGGCTGAGCCAGGGCAGCGGTAGTGGCTAGTAGTAGTAAAATGATTATTCTCATAAGGCAAGATAATCACTTTAGGACTACTTTGTCAAGTTAAGCCTGGGTGTCTTGCTGAGCTTGTCGAACCATGTTTATAGTAAGATTTCGACAGGCTCAATCTGACATTCTTGGGCAATCTCAAGAAACATGACAAAGTAGAGTTAATATGAATGGGCTAAACTTTTATACCAACAACCCGGAAAGGAAGTAGTAAAATCGCTTTGATCAATTCAAACAATGCATTGATTGAAACACCTACAAGCCTAAAAGGAATTGAAATTATCCAGATGATTGGGTAAAGGAATATTGCCAGAATAGCTATTGGCCAGCACAGCACAAATAATATGCACCACAATAAAAATGACATTAAAAATCTCATGATTCGTTGAACGGAAAACCCACTTTAAGGTTCAATTATATGGAGCCCTTATGGGCAATAATTGAGAACATCTGATAACCATTTTTAAATTGGCAGCAAATTTCAATATGCAATTGCAAATAGAGATGCCATAAATAGACATTTAAAGCCAAACCAATTACATTTGAGACTTATTGTTAGTGAAGGAGAATGAGATATTTTTTACGCGGATTAGTACTGATTTTAATCACCGCTGTTTCTGTAGCCCAGTCAAAGGATTTTCAACTTATTTATAAAGATGGTAAGGTAGGCCTTTCTGATGCCACTGGAAATGTTATTATTCCTGCTGAATACGAAGAGCTAGGCTGGAGCACTGGTGAAGATGAGCCAACCAGCAACACCATAGGATATCGAAAAGGGGAATTTTGGGGCCTTTTAGCTCTAGACAATCAAAGGATAACTGAACCAGAGTATACAAATTTATACCCGGCAAAGGGGGGATTTTATATAGCTTCGGTACGAGGCAAGATTAGCCACAACGACTTTTTAGGAGTGATCACCAACCAGGGTAAAGTCATTATCCCATTTAGATATAATGCCATTAAGCTCGATGGCCTGCGTGCTGTTGTTGGGGTGAAATATGGCAGGCAATATAAGTTTGGAGTAGTAGATATGGCCGATAAACTGGTAATACCGATTGAATATAAAGATATAGTCAGTCTTGGTCATTTAAGGTTTGCCGTTAAGAATTTTGATAACAAAACAGCCATTTTTTCTGATGCAGGTAAACCTGTTGTTGATTTCGTTTTAGATAGTATTTCGAACTACCAAAATGGCCATGCTATTATCTATGCCAACCACCAGCTTGGAGTGGTTAACAATAATGGACAAATAGTTGAAGAACCGCAGTTTCAGGATGTTCGACTTGAAGATGAACTACAAGTAAAAGCTTTTGACGAATGGCAGGTGCTCAAAGCAGGTAAAGCTTCATTATCAATGAATTATGATAACATCATACCCTTTGGCAATGAAAATTATAAAGTGGAGGCCAATGGTAAAAGCTGGGTAATTAACAAAGAAAACAAATCGCTTACGCCCCAAAGATTTTCATGTATAGAGGAACCGGTAAATGGAAAAATGCTATTCAGGTATCATAATAAATGGGGAATTATAGATACGGGCGGTGAAGTTTTTATGAGGCCAAAGTATGATTCCCTCATACTTAACAATGATGTTATCTATGCCAAAAGCCAGGGCAGCTGGTCATTGTTCGACTTTCATGGCATACAAAAATCCAATACCAATTACGATGAAATAGGAAGACGGACAGGTTATTACTATCCGGTAAAAAAGAAAAACCACTGGGGCTTTATTGATAGGTCTGGTGATGAAGTTATTCACTGTGTTTATGATCAGTTAGGTGAGATTATAAATAATATGGTCGTAGTAAGGTTTCATGGTGAGTATGGCATTCTTGATAAAAATGGCGACTGGGTGGTTTTGCCTCAAAAGGGAAGATTAACAATTATCAATGATGATTATTACCTTATTAAATCTGGCAAGTTAAGCACATTGAAAAGCTATGATGATGAGACTATTTACTTCACAGAAAATCAAGTGGATATTATGGAAGATCATTTACTTGAGCATTTGTCTGACGGAGGATTGTGGAAAATTGATTTTAATGGCAGAATAGTAAATAGGGATATTCCACAACAGCGATTTGAAGAAATCAGGTCTTCAGGCGAGGGTCTATTTGCTGTAAAATATCAGGGGCGGTTTGGTTTTGTTGATAATCAGAACAGACTTATTATAGCCAATAGGTATGAAGATGTGGGTGACTTTGGTGATGGATTGGTAAGTATTAAGTTGTTGGGTAAATGGGGCTATATTGATAGACATGAGAATATAATTATCCAACCTGTTTATACTGAAGTAAGTATTTTCAAGAACAATATGGCCATTGTAAAAGCACATACGGGGTATGGTATTATTGATAAACTGGGCAAAAAACTAACTCCACAAAACTTTGATCAGATTACTTCATTACCATCAGGAAGGTTCCTTGTTAAAAAAGAGGGCAAATATGGTTTGCTGGATTCTGAAGGTGGATTTTTGATAAATGCCAAATATGACATGCTTGAAGAGGTTAACGATAGGTATGTGAAAGTGAGCCTGTTTGGCAAATATGGAGTATTAACCAGCAATGGGGTAGACGTTATTCCCCTTATGTATGACGACCTTTTTTATGATGCCAGGTTTGATGAATATCTTGTAAAGAAAAAATCATCATGGGTAAAAGTAGCGCAATAATATTTTTAGTAGCTTTAGGCTTTACTTAAAGAATATATGTCAGCCTGGACCACAGTTATTTTTCTAGTCATTTCCGGATTTGTACTTCTCATTGTTGAAGTGCTATTTGTGCCCGGCACTACAGTAGTTGGTATATTAGGATTGATTGCCACGGTACTGGGCATTTATCTAAGCTTTGACTATTTCGGAAGTGAAGTAGGGTGGTGGTTTACTTTAGGGTCAACCGTGTTTTTTGGTCTTGCTATTTATATAAGCTTCAGGAATAAAACATGGGAAAAGCTGGCACTCAAAGACACCAATGAAGGCAAGGTCAACGAGGGGCTTACCGACAGCCTGGCAGTAGGAGATAAAGGAGTAGCTATTTCTACCTTAAAGCCAATGGGCAAGGCAGAACTTAATGATAAAGAATATGAAGTAAGGACCACAGGTGCTTATGTAGATTCTGGCACCACGGTGCAAATAACGAAAATTGAAAAAAATAATATAATAGTAGAACCAATCAACTAAAACTAATGGAAGAATTCGGATTAATTGCGATTATTTTTCTGGGTATAATAGGCTTTTTTATATTCATCTATTTTATCCCAGTAGGGCTTTGGATTACGGCCCGTTTCTCAAATGTAAATGTGGGCTTGTTCGAGCTTATGTTCATGAGGATACGAAAAGTGCCTCCTGGAGTGATTGTCAATTCAATGATTACAGCTACCAAAGCGGGGCTAATTGTAAGTACAAAGGAATTAGAAACACACTACCTGGCTGGTGGTCATGTTCCTTCAGTTATCAAGGCATTAATCTCTGCCGATAAAGCCAATATCAATTTGACCTTTAAGCAGGCCACTGCCATTGACCTTGCAGGTCGTGATGTTTTTGAGGCGGTACAGATATCTGTAAATCCAAAAGTGATAACTACGCCTAAAGTGGCCGCTGTGGCTGCTGATGGTATTCAGCTTATCGCCATTGCAAGGGTAACTGTAAGGGCTAACATCCAGCAGTTGGTTGGTGGTGCCGGAGAAGATACCATCCTTGCAAGGGTTGGTGAAGGTATTGTAACCTCTATCGGTTCAGCAGAGTCGCACAAAAATGTATTGGAGAACCCTGATAAAATTTCGAAGCTTGTATTGCAAAGAGGTCTTGATGCAGGTACAGCATTTGAGATTCTGTCTATTGATATTGCTGATGTAGATGTAGGTGCTAACATTGGAGCTAAACTTCAAACTGATCAGGCTAGTGCTGACCTTAAAGTAGCTGAAGCTAAAGCTGAAGAGCGTAGAGCCATGGCCGTAGCGGTAGAGCAGGAGATGAAGGCGAAAGCACAGGAGGCAAGAGCTAAGGTTATTGAAGCAGAGGCGGAAGTACCAAAAGCTATGGCCGAGGCCTTCAGGCAAGGTAACTTAGGTATCATGGATTACTACAAAATGGACAACATAAAGGCTGATACCGAAATGCGTGAATCTATCGCCAAACCTGGGAAAAGTTCTTCCAAGCCGAAAGGTAAAGGGGAGTAAATAAAGCTTGAATTTGATATAATAAAGGCGCCCACGGGCGCCTTTATCGTTTGAACTGGGTCCTGTTCTGAAATAAAGCTTCAAAAAATTCAATTATTTTAGAAAGGTGAAAAAGTACATAAACATCAAACGCTTATAAGAAGATGTGTAACTATCCACGGTTTGCTGAGATTAAAACATCAGAAAAATCGTTAAATTGTAAATAAATAAAATTTGAATATGGCTTTACAAGCAGAGAAAGAATATATCAAGTCGGAATTAGACAAAATAGAAGACATACATTTGGTAGAAGCGATAAGAAATATGCTGGATTTTGGTAAAGCTAAAAGGTACGAGCGTAGTTTGTTTCCTATGACAAGGGAATCCTTTTATGAAAGGAATGCACTTTCCAGAAAAGCTATAGAAGAAGACCAGTTACTCACTCAGAAAGAAGCTCAGGCATATTTTGCCAAGAAACATGCCAAGTAAGAAAAACACTATTAAGTGGACTCCGTTTGCGCTTAGCTGTCTGGATGAGATATATGAATATGTAAGGTTCAAAGAAAAATTCCATCCTCCGGCAGCAAAATTAGTGAATACAATATTTGACAAAGTAGAACAGCTAACTGCCTTTTCAGAATCTGGATAACGCGAACCATTTTTAACAGAAATAGGCCAGAATAGCCGCTACTTAATTGTTGCTAGTTACAAGGTTATTTATGAGTATCAACCCTTGAACAAAGTGGTGATTGTTACTGATGTTTTTCATACCAGCCAGGATCCAGGTAAATTAGGGCGTGTTTCGAAGTAATTTTTCGCCTCTAATATTATGCTCTTGCCTCTGTTTAAACAGCATTTAAAAAAATATGCTCGTCTATGGCAAATTCTTGAAATATAAGGATGGAGTTAGAGTAAAGATTTAGGGTTTTACTTCAAAACAGAAGACCTGTATTATGTTAACGTCAAGGAGGAAATAATAGCTGCAAAGTATTCACTTATACAAAATCTTACTCCTCATCACTGTAGCAATAGACAGGGCCCTTATCTTAATTTGATCGGCATTGTTACCCTTAAATAGCTCATCTACAGTTGTATTGAATATTTCAAGCCAAACTTGAAAGTGTTGTTCGGTTAAAGCATGTAGCTCATTCAGATCTTGATGAACGGTTAGTACGTTGCCCTTGTATATTGTCTTTTGAAAGAGGGCACTTTCCCAAAAGTCACAGATGATAGGCAGGTGTTTTTCCAAATCCAGTTTGGCCACTTCAGTAAATAAAAAGCCTATTTCTTCATTGCTGAGCACTTTACCATAAAAGGCATTCATCAATTGCTCAATATCCTTCCTGTTTGAAATATCCGTCATTAATTATTTCCCTTAATCGTTGACAATAATACTTGATTGAATCAATTTGCATGTGATCATTAAGAAATAAACTACAGCTCATGAAAATAGTTTCCTGGAATGTTAATGGCATCAGGGCCATTTTAAAAAAAGATTTTAAGAATAGTATTGATGCATTAAGTCCTGATGTCTTTTGTCTTCAAGAAACAAAGGCGCCCCTGGAAGAGGCACAAACAGCGCTTCAGATATTTGATGATTATTCGAGTTATGTCAATTATTCCAAAGCCAGAAAGGGTTACTCCGGCACTGCCATTGTTACCAAAGAAAAGGTGTTAAACGTGACCCATGATATAGGCATAGAGGAGCATGACCAGGAGGGACGTGTAAATACGGCTGAGTTTGAAAATTTCTATTTGGTAAACGTTTATACCCCTAACTCAGGGGCTGGCCTAAACCGCCTCGATTATCGTGAAGATTGGGACAAGCAATTTTTGCACTATTTGAAGAATCTGGAAAGTAAAAAACCAGTAATTCTGTGTGGGGATTTGAATGTTGCGCATCAGGAAATTGACATTGCCAGGGCAAAGGAAAACTACAATAAATCAGCCGGTTACACTCAAAGGGAAATAGATGGCTTTGAAAAATATTTAGCAAATGGCTTTGTGGATACTTTCAGAAAGCTTCACCCAGATGAAGTGAAATACAGTTATTGGAACTATATGTTCAATGCCAGAAGCCGAAATGTTGGATGGAGAATTGATTATTTCCTTGTAAATCAGTCGCTTATGAGTAAAGTGAAATCAGCCGAAATACATAATGAATATATGGGCTCTGATCATTGCCCGATAAGTATTACTATCGAAAACTAGGGATTTGTTACGGAATTGGTTTGTTAAATCTATTCAATAATAAAACCTTAAACAGAAAATAAGAAAGATTATTTGAGTCAATTAATAGCATAAGTTTTGAGAAAAAGGCAGCCATTCAAGCTGCTTTTTTTTATTTCCAAACCGCCTGTCTAATTTTTTTCACTTGAAACAAACTATGTCAATTATCTAGTTTTCAGTTATTTAATATTTTGCAATTGACAAATCTCAAAATTTCATTTGGCCGTTTATCCCAAATCCCCCATATTGCGGGGTAATTTAATTTCAACTTAAACCAAAAATTAATCTTATGAAGAAGTTCAATTCTTTATTAATCGCATCGGCTTTTGCAGCTGGTATCTTTTATTCTTGCGATAATGCAAGTGTGGCTCCTGAGATCGAACCTATTTCTGCGGAAGTCCTAGGGCAAATCAAGTCCATGGGTTTTAGCACCGAAGGGGCTATTAAATTTGAGTCGGGTTACCTGGTGGAAAATGACATTTACCTTACAGACCATGACTTGAAGGAAATGAAGACTGGTGACCGTTTACCTATCTTAGAGCAGTACAGCACAAACAATCTTGTTTGTGGCCCTAGAAACATAACTGTCTACGCTCCAGTAGGTGGCAGAAATGGCTACAGTGCAGGTATGATTGCCGGTCTTGATTTGGCAATTTCAAGGTACAATGCTCAAAACCTTTCAATTACATTCTCAAGAATCTCGTCATCAAGCGGTGCAGATATCGTTATGACAAGATTGAGTAAAAGAGATGAAAGAAGAGGTGTGTTAGGTTCGGCTGGATTCCCAACTAATGGTTGTGATCCTTATGGACAAATCAAAATGAGTGGTATCCTTGAGTCAAGCTATGGCCTAAGCACCGGTGGTATTGCTACAATCATTGCTCATGAAATGGGTCACTGCATTGGCTTCCGTCATACTGACTTTTTTGATAGAAGTATCAGCTGCGGTGGTAGTACTGCCAACGAAGGTGATGGCGGTGTAGGTGCAAACCACATCCCAGGAACACCAACAGGCGCATCTGCTTCTGCTAAGTCCTGGATGCTAGCTTGTACAGATGGAGGGGACAGACCTTTCAACAACGATGATAGAACAGCATTAAACTATTTATATTAATAGTTCAACCTGTAAACCAAACCCGAAAAGGCGTCCTAACCAGACGCCTTTTTTTATACTATAGGGAGCCCGTTAGCGTCAGTAGTAAGCACCTCGCTCATGTAATTGAAATAGGGGCGTAGAAGTGCAAACCTTTCTGACATCAGTTTAGCAAAGCCTTTGCTATTGGCCTCTGCCTCGCTAAACTGGCTGATAAAATAGAATTGCTTATATCTTATAAGATCTGCAGCCGGATGTTCTTTGTCAAATCCTTTAGGCGCTGTTTTCAGTTGTTCACCTTGTAACTCGCCAAAATGCCTTTTGAATCCTTTGTCATTCAGTATTTGACGCATAGGCTCATCATCCTCGGCTATTTCTTCCCTTATTCTTTGCAGGTCTTCTTTTGATGGGGAAAAGAAACCACCACCTATAAATACATTGCCGGGCTCGATATGGAAATAGTAGCCTCCGCGCAGCCATTTAGTCCCTCTTTTAAAAGATCCGCTAAAGTGGGTTTTGTATGGTGATTTATCCTTGGAAAACCTTACATCTCTATAAATTCTGAAAAGTGATTTTTTCCCTGAAATCGTTTCAAGGTCATCATGTTTTTTCATTTCAGCTAACAGGTCATCGGCAAATGATATTACGGCCTCATGCGCGGATACATATTTATCTTTATTTTCACCAAACCAATCCCTGTTATTATTCTTTCGAAGGTTGTTGAGAAACTTGAAGACAGATGGATCTATGGAACTCATGAGTAGATGTCATTAAGTATTCCGGCCAATCTTATTCCGGCTTGCTGTAGTCTTTTTTCTACTGTTGACCAGTTGTCATAAAGGTATTGGTATCCAAGTCTTTTATTTTCTGGCAGATTGTAAACCTGAGGCCTTAAATCCATGGACTCTTTTGCCCATACCAGCACATCATCCTGTTGCCAAAGTTTGATGATATCTGGGTCAACATGATCTATGGAAGACGCTAATTCTGTATAACTGAATTCTTTGCTTTGAATCATGTCCGAATCCCATACCCTATGAAGGTTTGAATCATCACTAAACCAATTGACTTTTACGGCATTGCCCCCAATATCCTCGCCTGTCCCAACATGTAATGGTTGATGAATATCTCCTACTAAATGAACCAGTATTTTGATATTCATAACTTCCTGTTCTTTCGTTAGATTACCAGACTTTAACTCTGATATGACTCTATTGATAGTCTGTATGACATCACCATTTTCATTTTTTTCTGTTTCGGCATAAGTTTTACCTTCCGGAATAGTTACCCAATGCCAGTCACTGGCATGCCTGAAATCCGGATTAGACTTTTCATCGTCCATCCAAACACTAATAATAGCTAGCGATTCATGAAAAAGCAGCTCCTTTAGCTTCTTTTTGGTTTTCTTATTGAGGTGCTTTTGTGCTACTAACCCAACAGTACGATGACCAATTTGTCCCCATGAAAATGCTTGCCCTACACTAAAAATCGTAATTAATAAAAATGCGATTACTCTAACTCTAACCATGTCTTAATCTTTGAAAATCTAAAAATATCAAAAACATTATTAACGGTTGTTAATAAATAATGATGTGTAAATAAAATTTGATTTTTTTTATTTAGACGGTTCTGATTGCTTATCCAAATCGAACAAGTCATTAAGTACGTCTATTAAGGTTTCAGCTTCACCTCTTTTACATGCTGCTTTTAGCTGTAGTACTGGCAACTTCATGATTTTCTGCATCATACTTTTTGTTACAGTGTCAACAACCTTGGCCTCATCGCTAGATGCATCTTTTAAATAACGCTGAATTTCTTCCTGACGAATATTTTCTAAAGCTCCTTTTAGTTTTTTGATAGTAGGGGAAACGATCATTTCTTTTGACCAATCTTCAAAATCTACCAGCGACTCATTGATAATATTTTCTACATCTGGAACCGCAGCTATTCGCTTATTCAGTGTTTCTGAAGCTTTGCTCTGAATATTGTCAATATTGTAAAGTAATGCGCCCGGCACATCTTCAATTGTCATTTCGATACTCCTTGGAACAGAAAGGTCAATGAAGAACTTTGGGGTTAAAATTTCTATCTGAGAAACACTTTCTTTAGTAATGGTAGGTTCATTCTTAGCAACAGAAGAAACAATTACATCAAAAGAAGAAAGGCTTGTAAGTGCAGACTCAAAGCCCATTGTTGGGAAGCCACATTCAGCTCCCAATGTTTCAGCTTTTTCTGTTGTGCGGTTAGCAATAACTATATCTTTTTTACTACCCACAAAATTTCTACACACATCCTGACCAATTTCTCCCAATCCGAGGATCAATATCTTAGGGTTTGCAATTTCAGTGGTAATATCTTCAATTAATTCTTTGGTAGCATACGATACGGAAGCTGCACCATCCCTGAAAGATGTTTCCTGTACTACACGCTTATTAGCATAAAAGATAGTGTGCATCAACCTATGTAAAAATGGCCCTGCTGAATTTTCATCAGCACTCCATTGATAAGCTTTCTTTACCTGGTTAGAGATTTGAATATCACCAACTACCTGAGCGTCAAGCCCCATAGAAACATTAAAAAGATGCTTGACAGCGTCATGATTTTCTGCAATGCACGATAAATATGAAGCAACAACATCTTTTTTAACACCTTTGATCAAAGCAAGGCCGGTAGCAATTTCATTGTTCAGGTCAGTGCCTAAGTTGTAATAAATCTCAGTTCTATTACAGGTAGAAAGTATCAGAATATCAGTAGCAGCAGTGTTATTGTTAATAAACTGCATTAATTCTTTGGCCTGAGTTTCATCCAATGCCAACTTCTCGCGCACCTCAATTGGTGTGCTTTTAAATGATAGTCCGGTGACTTTGAAGTTATTCTCCATTAAGTTGCAAATCTAATCAGTTATGAATTGTTTTGAAAACACCCATCATTATTTAGAATGCATTCAAATTATTACATCTTACAAAGGTAAAAAGCTCAATATTTATTAATCCTATTCAGGTCAGATATTTAAATGATAAAAATCAGTTTGTTATTTTTTTTGATGTATAAATAATTAATGATTATTTTGAATAAAAAATAATTAGGAATAATTGAATAGAATTAATCATTGGTTAAGAAGTCAATTAGGAATATCTAAAACCGAAGCCAATGGTATGGTAATTCTGATTCCTTTGTTGTTCCTGTTCATAATTTCACCCTATTGGTATCGTAATTATAAGGCTCAAAATGCAGAGTTGCAGATTGAAGATCAACTTGTGTTGGATAGCCTTGTTGCGGTTTGGAGAAAGTCGATTATTATCGATTCTTCCGCTGGTGATATCGAGCCTTATGCAGTACACCGCTATAGTAAATTCAAGAATAAGCGTTTTGAGTCAACCGAAAGAGTTGATAAAAGGCCAAAACAAAAGGTTTACAAAACAAAAATTGAAATTTTTGATTTAAACACTGCCGATACAATAAAGCTTAGGCAAATCAGGGGAATAGGAAGTGTTCTATCCAAAAGGATTATTAAATACCGTGATCTTTTGGGAGGTTTTACCAATAAAGATCAGTTGAAAGAGGTTTATGGATTAAAGGATTCTGTCATCTTCGCACTTGATTCTATGTCTACCTTATCGGCAACATTTACACCAGCACAAATAGACATTAATAAAATAGATGAGTGGGGTTTATCTAAGCACCCTTACATTTCAAGAACATTGGCAAAAGCAATTATTAATTATCGGTTTCAACATGGGCCATTCAATCAAGTAGCTGACTTACAGAATATTCATCAATTGGATTCGTTAAAGCTGCGGCAAATAACACCGTACATTAAATTTCAAGAACCATAATTAATACACGGGAGTGTCTCAATTATTTATTATTTTTTGGTTACTTGGTTTCTGCTTATGCTAGATGTCCTCAAATCATATTTAAAACGGCTGACCAATCTATCAGCCAACAACAGGTCGCTGTTGCTTTTAAGATTGAATAAAGACCAATACCTTGATATAAAGGAGCTACAATTTATAAATAAAAATGGGCCATTTGGGATAATAGAGTCTCTTATCGGAGGGCACAGACATACACTTTGTCAGCAATTTGATAGCCGTGATGAGGAGACTAACAGAATAAGCCATCAGCTAAAAAAAATATCGAGAACCGAAAAGTTCATTTATGATGAACGTGGTTCAAAAGACCTTTATGTAGGGTGGCCATTTGTAAAGGGCAAACTGTCTGACGGCACTCCGTTGCGTGCACCACTATTATTTTTTCCTGTTGACCTTGATCTAACCAATGGTAAATGGATATTAAAACCCAGAGCTGAAGAAGGGCCTTCGTTAAATAAGTCATTTTTACTGGCCTATGGTCATTATAATGGAGTGAAAATCTCAGATGATTTCCTTGATAGAAACCTTGAAGATTTTGATACCGACAGTACCGTATTCAGAACTTCTTTATATCAGCTTTTTAAAGACAGTGATATAGAGCTTAATTTTAATCAAGACAATTTTCAGGATGACTTGCAGAAGTTTGAAGATTACAAGAAAGCCGATTTTTTGGAAAAATTTGGAGATGGTGAATTAAAACTATTTCCTGAAGCAGTTTTGGGTATTTTCCCTCAGTCGGGCTCGTATCTTGTGCCAGATTATAACACATTGCTTAGCAATAATTCTGTTCAGGATGTCGAGGAGTTTTTTATTGGCCGAACGCCAAAGGAAGAGGCCTCGGTTTATAAGCGATATTCATTTCTTGATAGTGTTGAAGAAGAAAAGACCTTCACTCCATTTAAGATGGATGCCCATCAGGAAAATGCCCTTAAGGCAATAAAGAAAGGTAATTCTGTTGTTGTTCAGGGACCTCCCGGCACTGGTAAATCTCAACTCATCTGTAATTTAATTTCAGACCATATTGCCACAGGCAAAAAGGTGCTGGTAGTAAGCCAAAAACGAGCGGCACTTGATGTGGTGTACAATAGAATGCATGAAAAGGAGATGACTCCTTTTATGGGGCTTGTTCATGATTTTAAGAATGACAGAAAAACCATATTTGAAAAAATAGCTAGTCAGGTTGATAGAATAGACGAGTATAAAATGCTCAACAATGGTCTTGATGCTATCCAGCTGGAAAGAAAATTTTTACAAATAAGCAGGCGCATTGATCAGATTACTGAAGAACTCGAAGAGTTTAAGTTTGCTCTATTTGATGAAAGTGAAGCGGGAGCTTCAGTAAAAGAGCTTTACCTTACTTCAGATTTAGAAGGCGAGGCCATCAATTTCAAACAGGAATACACCCAATTCAAGATCAATGAGCTGGATGATTTTATTCTGCACTTAAAGGATTATGCCGAGCACATCCAGGCTTTTGGAAGACCTGATTACGAGTGGTTTGACAGGCGTTCTTTTCAGCATTATAGTGTTGGGGACCAACGCACAATCAATGAAATATTAGACGAAATACCTGCTTATCAGGAAGAGATTGCGGAGCGGGCAGAGAAAATTGTAGGCTCCAGACTAACACTTGAAGATTTTGAGTTCATGCTGAGCAAGCGTGATTTTATTGTAGAGATGCTTGGTACATTAAAGAACGACAAGGCTTACAGCTACTTCCAGCACTTATCGGGTTTTAGTGATGCAGAGACAAGTACGCTGTGGTTATCAAATATTGAGAGGGTTTTGATGGAATGTTATAAGGGTGAAGGCCCAGAAGTTTCACTACCATCTGATCAGCTGGGTAAGTTTCAGGAGACCTTGCAGCGTAATATTGATGCACGCAGAAGTTTGTTTCGTTTGGTGAAATGGAGGTTGTTTTCAAAAGACAAATACCTCATCAAGAGAGTACTTGTTGAAAACGGGCTGAAGAGAAACCGGGAAGGCTTTAAGGTGTTGGTTGAGCGCATTGATAACAGGTTGAACCTGGAGCACAACCTTACCAAACTCAAATCCAGGGAATGGGTGCCAGATGTGCCTGCAAGCTATGAGAAGGTACATTTTCAGACATGGTTTCATTTGCTGAAGCTGACCATTAAGGCTAAGTTGATTTTCAATTCACTCAGAAATTTCAAGCAGTATTTCAGTGTTCAGAAGATGGAATATACTGAACTTAAAGATGGAATAGAACAGCTATTTCAAATTATAAAGGAGATACCCCAGAAGAAAGAAAGGTGGCTGATTTATCTTACAGAAAGTCAGATTACAGCGGTGGAGCGAAAGCCTGAGTATGTGAATCGCCTGAAAGAAACCCTTAGAACAGACTTTGAAGAGCTGTGTGAATTTGACAGGGTTAAAAATGAAATGGCTGTTCATGAAATAAAAGCCATTGATAAACTGATTCAGGAAACTGACATTACAGAATCACAGACATTGGAGAAAATTTTCCAGAACAGCCTGCGGCTGGCTTGGATAGAGCATATTGAGACCAAGTTTCCAATTTTGCGCTCTGTGTCTTCGCGAAAATTTCATAAGCTGGAAGCTGAACTTCAGAATTTGGTCAAAGAGAAGTTAATGGTTAGCAATGATATGTTGCTATTGCGGTCCAGAGAAAGAACCTATGCCAATGCCACGCATAACAGGCTCAATAATATGGTCACCTACCGTGATTTATACCATCAGGTTACCAAGAAGCGCAGGGTATGGCCGATAAGGAAAGTTGTGGCTGAGCATCAACGGGAGTTATTTGATTTGGTACCTTGCTGGCTGGCAAGCCCAGAAGCTGTGTCTGCTATATTTCCCATGCATGAGATATTTGACCTTGTCATTTTCGATGAGGCTTCGCAATGTTTCTCTGAGCGCGGAATACCAGCGATGTATCGAGGCAATAAGGTGCTGATAGCCGGTGATAGCATGCAGCTTCGCCCCAATGACCTTTATCAGGCCAGGTATGATGATGAAAATGACAGTCCTGATTTGGAAGTAGATTCATTGCTCGAGCTGGCCGATAGATATTTGATGGGTATTCAGTTGAATGGCCATTACAGAAGCCGATCATTGGATTTAATTGATTTTTCTAACAAGCATTTTTATGGTGGCAAGTTGAAACTCCTTCCTGATTTTGATGTGGTGAATAGCAAAGTCCCAGGTATTGAGTATCACAAAGTAGATGGCGTTTGGGAAAGCAATATCAATGATATCGAAGCTCAGAAAGTAGTGGAAATGTTGCTTGATCTGGCCAAAGAAGATAAGCAGAAACAAGTGGGTGTTGTTACTTTTAACGCGAAGCAGCAGCAGCACATCCTGGATAAAATTGATGAGGAGTTTATAGAAAAGGGTGTGTTATGGCCGGAAGGTTGGTTTGTGAAGAATATTGAAAATGTGCAAGGAGATGAGAAGGATGTGATCATTTTTTCCACTGCTTATGCTCCTGATGAAAAGGGCAAAATGAACATGCAGTTTGGTAGTCTAAATGCAGTACATGGAGAGAACAGGTTGAATGTAGCTGTCACACGTGCTCGTGAAAAGGTGATTATTATCAGCAGCATAATGCCTAATCAGCTGAAGGTTGAGGATAGTAAAAATGAAGGGCCTAAGTTGTTGAAGAAGTATTTGGAATACGCTTATCATGTCAGTCAGGGACAATTCAAGCCGTCATTGCCACAAATTAAAGGACATCGTCCGGACTGGTACCTAAAGGCAGCCTTGCAGAAGTGGACATCTGAGCAACTCGATACAGTAGAGCTTTCAGAAGAGTTGCCCTTTGCAGATATTACTGTTAAAAGTAAAGCTGATTATAAAGCGTTGATAATGACCGATGATGAGCTATATTTTGAAAGTCCTTCTATTAAGGATATTCATGTTTATACTCCTTTTACCCTCAGCAAAAAGCACTGGCGATTTAGAGGCTTCTTTAGCCGTGAGTGGTGGAGCCACCGTCAGCAAGTGCAGGAAACTATAATGAGGTTTATTGAGGGGTCTTAAATCAATTTGTTTGAGAACCAGCTAATGGAGAGGCAACGAATTTTTCTAAAAAGACATCAATTTTTCAAATATTCACCAATTAATCTTACACGGTAATAATGATTGATTCAATCGTTTGTTATACTTTATATTTCTGACCTTCAGATATTTATGTCATTAATTTTGAATAAAATCAGATAATTACTGTTTGTTTATAATTTTAAGTTAGTGCACATTTGTGCTCCTGATGGTTAGAGTAGCCACAAAATATATCCTTTCACTATGTATCCTTCTTTGGAGTGGATACGGTTATCTGTCTGCCCATACTGTCCACGATACATTTGCCTCTGATGCCAGCACTCAGTATCAAACGTATGTTAATGTTACAGAGGATCAGGCGCCAAACCCCGGTATTATAACCCCCCAAACTGAAAAGGAAAAAAGCAAAGATCCTATTGAGTTTGCAGAAGAAGAGGAGGTTGAAGAGAATAAGGAATCTTCCTCCAAAAGGTTATTGGAAATCAGTGATTACTATGTTGTTCTTCTTGACACCAAGCAAGCCCTATTTTATTCCCATTTTATCAAAAACTGCTTATTATTCTGTGAGCGGAGTTCCTATTGTTCTTATGAAATACCCCTCAATGTAGAGCTTGGGGTATTTTTAATATGATTTAAATCCATGCAGGCTTTTTATTGCCTGACAATATCCCTGTTTTCTTAACATCTTGTATTCGATAGCTTAAGCAAGGCAGGCTTTTGTGTTGTGCTGTTTGCGCTTCACAATAATCACAAAAATTTTATTGGTTAATAAATTTAAAACAATGAAGAGAATTCTCTTAATCATGGGTTTTGGGGCATTGATGTATAGTACAAGCTGCAACTCAGGCCATGGTGAACATGCGGAGGAGGAAACCAAATTTTTGGTGACCAGTCCGGCCAGAATGGATACATCTATTACTAAAGATTATGTATGCCAGATCCATTCTGTTAATCATATCGAAGTAAGGGCCTTAGAAAAGGGCTACTTACAAAGTGTATTTGTAGATGAAGGGCAGTTTATCAGGAAGGGGCAGCTTATGTTTCAGGTGATGCCGATGCTTTATGAGGCTGAACTGCAGAAAGCACAGGCAGAAGCCAATTTTGCTGAAATCGAATTTATGAATACTAAATCGCTGGCCGATAGCAATGTGGTATCCAAAAATGAATTGGCTTTGGCCAAGGCTAAATTTGACAAAGCCAAAGCTGAAGTGTCACTAGCTCAGGTGCACCTTGGTTTTACAAGAATAAAAGCACCTTTTGATGGTATTATGGACCGTTTTCATGTGAGGATAGGAAGCCTTGTTGATGAGGGTGAGCTGCTTACCAGTTTGTCTGACAACAGCAAAATGTGGGTTTACTTTAATGTGCCCGAAGCAGAATACCTGGACTATAAAACTACTATTAACAAAGATAGTCTTGTGGAAGTGAACCTGATGATGGCGAACAATAAAGTGTTCCAATACCCTGGCAAGATCGAAACGATAGAAGCCGACTTTAATAATGAGACTGGAAATATTGCTTTCAGGGCCACTTTTCCTAACCCTAAAGGCCTGCTAAGACATGGTGAAACGGGCAACATATTGATGAAAGTGCCTTACAAAAATGCCATGCTAATCCCACAAAAGGCAACTTTTGAAATACTTGATAAAAGATATGTATATGTGATTGATGAGCATAATACCATAAAATCAAGAGAGATTAAAGTAGCCGCAGAGTTGCCACACATTTACATAATTGAAGGCGGTTTGAAAGAAGATGATAAGCTCCTCCTTGAAGGCCTTCGTTTGGTTAGACAGAATGACGAAATAAGCTATGAATTTGTAGAGCCCAACTATGCGATATCGCATTTGAGCCTCTACGCTGAATAATTAAGTATCCCAAACTACAAAAGAAATGTTTAGTAAAATTATTCATAGACCGGTTTTCGCCATTGTAATTTCCATTATTCTGGTCTTTACAGGAATGCTGGCTATCAAGCAGTTACCGATATCGCAATTTCCACAAATTGCTCCCACAACAGTAAATATTTTTATAGCTTACCCTGGTTCCAGTGCCGATGTATTAGTAAAATCTACCCTTATCACCTTAGAAAATTCTATAAATGGTGTAGAGGGCATGCGTTATATGGCTACCGATGCTACCAGTGCAGGTGAGGCTACACTTCGTGTGATTTTTGAGCCCGGAACAGATCCCAATCAGGCAGTTATCCGGGTTAAAACCCGGGTCGATCAGGTGATGCCTTTGCTGCCCGAACTTGTACAGCGCGAAGGGGTGATTATCACGCCCATCCAGCCTAGTATGTTGATGTATGTCAACCTCTATAGTACAGAAGAGAGCATGGATGAAAAGTTCTTATACAATTATGCCAATGTTAACATGATCCCTGAAATAAATAGGATCAAAGGTGTAGCAAGAACACAAATATTGGGTAGTAGAACCTATGCCATGCGTGTATGGCTCAACCCTGACCGTATGCGTGCCTATAACATCTCCATTGAGGAAGTGATGGAGGCCATGCAGGAGCAGAGTATTGTTGGGCGCCCGGGTAGGCTAGGACAAAGTTCCGGAATTGAAGCACAATCACTGGAATATGTATTGACTTATAAAGGAAGGTTTAATAAGCCTGAAGAATATGAGGGTATTATTATCAGGGCCAATTCTGAAGGTGAAAGTATTCACTTAGGGGATATTGCCAAGGTAGAGTTAGGTAGTGAGTTTTTCGATATTTATTCCAATCTGGATGGCCATCCTTCAGCGGCTATTGTATTGAAACAGAACTATGGTAGTAATGCCAGTGAGGTTATTAAAGAGGTGAAAGAAAAACTCGTAGAGATGAAAGCCGAGTTTCCTCCTGGTGTAGATTATAAAATCTCTTATGACGTATCTCAATTTTTGGATGCCTCCATTGAGCAGGTAACGCATACCTTACGCGATGCTTTCATCCTAGTTGCTCTGGTAGTGTTCGTTTTCCTTGGCGATTGGCGTTCAACATTGATCCCAATCTTGGCTGTCCCGGTATCGTTAATTGGTGCATTCTTTGTCATGCAGTTTTTTGGACTTTCCATTAACCTGGTTACACTTTTTGCCCTTGTATTGGCTATTGGTATTGTGGTGGATGACGCCATTGTGGTAGTGGAGGCTGTTCATGCCAAAATGGAGGAGGAAAACATCTCCCCTTACAAAGCGGTGCAAAAAGTGATGCGTGAGATTAGCGGTGCTATTATTGCCATAACTATGGTAATGGTGTCAGTGTTCCTTCCTATTTCTTTCATGACCGGGCCGGTGGGTACTTTTTACCGACAGTTTTCTATCACTATGGCAAGTTCCATTGTGCTCTCAGCTTTAGTGGCGCTTACACTTACTCCGGTATTGTGTGCCATGCTATTGAAAAACAATCACGGTAAGCCAAGAAAGAAAAATGTACTTACTAAGGCACTGGACGCTTTCAATAGTGGCTTTGATAATGTGACAGGTAAATATGTTGGTTTGTTGAAAGTTATTGTAAACAGAAGGTGGCTTACATGGGGTATTTTGATTGCCTTTTGTATCGGTATATTCTTCGAGAATCAGATTCTGCCATCAGGTTTTATTCCAGGGGAAGATCAGGGTACTATCTATGCCATTATCCAAACTCCTCCGGGGGCAACTTTGGAAAGGACCAATGAGGTTTCTCAAAGGCTGCAAAAGATATGTGAGGAGATTGAAGATGTAGAATCTGTGTCATCTCTGGCTGGCTATGAGATTATGACCGAGGGTCGTGGTTCCAATGCTGGTACTTGTTTGATCAACCTCAAAAACTGGTCAGATCGTGAACATACAGTTCACGAAGTGATGGAAGAACTTGAGGAGAAATCTAAAGGCCTTGGTGCTATTGTCGAGTTCTTTGAACCACCGGCAGTACCGGGTTTTGGCTCTTCCGGAGGGTTCTCACTTAGACTGTTGGATAAAAATACCACTACCGACTATCAGGAGTTTGATAAGATAAATCAGGAATTTATGGACAACCTGCGCAAGCGTGATGAGCTGGCGGGCCTGTTTACTTTTTTCGCTGCTAACTATCCGCAATATGAACTGGTAATAGACAATGAAGCGGCTATGCAGAAGGGTGTTTCTATTGGCAAAGCTATGGAAAACCTTAATATACTCATTGGTAGTACTTATGAGCAGGGTTTTATCAGGTTCAACCGATTCTTCAAAGTATATGTTCAGTCTGGTCCTGAGTTTAGAAGGCTTCCTTCTGATATTCTGAAACTGTTTGTGAGAAATGAAGCTGGTGAAATGGTGCCTTATTCTTCTTTTATGAAGATAGAGAAGAAGCAGGGGCCAAACGAGATCACCCGTTATAACATGTACAACTCTGCAGCCATCCGTGGTTTGCCTGCAAAAGGTTTTACCACTGGTGATGCTATTGATGCTATTAGGGAAGTAGCGGCCAGTACATTGCCAAGAGGGTACGATATCGCATGGGAAGACTTGTCATATGATCAATCGAGGCAAGGTAATGAGTCATTGTATACTTTCATTATTGTTTTGGCCTTCGTGTATTTGGTATTGGCAGCTCAGTACGAGAGTTTCATCCTTCCACTGGCGGTAATCTTCTCATTGCCTGTAGGGATATTTGGTTCATTCCTACTCCTCAAATTGATGGGATTAGATAATGACATTTATGCTCAGGTGGGTCTAATTATGTTGGTAGGTCTGTTGGGTAAAAATGCCGTACTAATAGTAGAATTTGCTGTGCAGAAACACCGCCATGGCGCTACTATTTTAGAAGCAGCTATTGAAGGTGCCAGGGTTCGTTTCCGTCCTATTTTGATGACATCCTTTGCATTCATTGCAGGCCTTATCCCTTTAGTAATTGCACATGGAGCTGGCGCCATTGGTAATAGAACTATTGGTTCTTCAGCCATGGGTGGGATGCTGCTTGGTACTGTTTTCGGGGTGATCATAATACCCGGACTGTATTACATTTTCGGGAAAATGATTGAAGGTCGCAGTATCATCAAAGACGAGTATGACAGACCTTTAACTGAACTTCCACAACATCATAAATCGAAAGAAAAAAATGATTAAGAATATCATAAATAAGTGTTTGGGAGTAGCGTGCACGGCTGTAATTTTTACAGCGTGCACCATTCCTGCACTAGTTGACAAATCGGTGAATACGAAGACTCCTGAAAGTTTTAATAACTCTCTTGATCAGGATACAACCAACACGGCTAACGCCCATTGGAAGGATTATTTTTCAGATCCTTATCTCAATGCTTTGATTGACACTGCCTTGAGCAATAATCAGGAGCTGAACATCACATTGCAGGAAATTCAAATTGCCCGTAATGAGGTGAGGGCCAAAAAAGGGGAGTACTTACCATCTGTTGGTATTGGAGCAGCAGCAGGTGTTGACAAGGTGGGTAGGTATACCAGAAATGGTGCTGTAGAGTCTAACCTGGAAATAGATGAAGGCAAGGAATTTCCCGAGCCTTTGGGTGACCTGATGATAGGTGCTTATGCCAACTGGGAGGTAGACATCTGGAAGAAACTTAGAAATGCCAAAAAATCAGCCATGATGAGGTATTTATCTTCTGTAGAGGGTAAAAACTTTATGGTGACTAATCTGATAGCTGAAATAGCCAATTCATATTACGAGTTATTGGCATTGGACAATGAATTGGACAATGTGCAGAAGAATATCCAGATTCTTAATGATGCTTTGAAAATCGTTAAGCTTCAAAAAGATGCCGCCCGTGTTACTGAGTTGGCCGTAAAGAGGTTTGAAGCGGAGGTGCTGAAAAACCAAAGCCGTCAGTATTATATCAAGCAGGAGATTGTTGAGGTTGAAAATGAGATCAATTTTCTTGTAGGTAGATACCCGCAACCTGTTGAAAGGGATTCAGAATCTTTTATTGACCTGATTCCTCAATCCATCCAGGCAGGAGTTCCCGCACAGTTGTTAGAAAACCGTCCGGATATCAGGCAGGCAGAAATGGAACTGGCAGCGGCCAAACTTGATGTGAAAGTAGCTAAAGCAAGATTCTATCCTTCATTGGGTATATCGGCTGGGATTGGTTTTCAGGCTTTTAATCCAAGTTATTTGGCTAAAACCCCTGAGTCATTGTTGTATTCACTCGCGGGTGATATAATGGCACCTTTGGTTAATAGAAATGCAATAAAAGCAGATTATATGAGTGCCAATGCTGCTCAAATTCAGGCGGTTTACAATTATGAGCAGACTGTTTTAAATGCTTACATGGATGTAGTTAACAAACTATCGCTAATTGACAATTTGAACAGCAGCTATGAGTTAAAGGCTCAGCAGGTGGAGGCACTTAATCAGTCGATTACGATATCTACCACGCTATTCAGATCTGCAAGAGCAGATTATATGGAGGTACTATTGACTCAACGTGAAGCTCTGGAAGCTAAATTTGAATTGATAGAAACTAAGAAGCTACAGCTAAGTGCATTTGTAAATATGTATCAGGCATTAGGAGGAGGTTGGCATTGATGTAAAAGGTTAGCATCAATGCTGGTTTTGTTTAGTAGGAGGCCCTGAATTCAGGGTCTCCTTTTTTGTCGTTATTTTCCAGAAGCGGCTTTTGTTTGTTTAGAATTTATAATGCGTTCAACACTTTTTTAAAAAAGCTATGCAACCTAAATTTCAGACAAGAAAGAGTTTATGTTCTCAATGTACCATCCTCCAAAGCCTTTGGAATCAATAAAGGCCTGAAAGCCCTGTAAATGTTTTCCTGAATACTCAATTACATTACAGGCGTTGATTAAAAGATCCTTTAATTCGAGCGCATCAGAAGTTGTTGTTATGGTATCATCAGATGCCGAGAAAATAAGTATTGGCACTTGAATACTTTTAATGGCACTTGAATAAATCATCGAGGATTCTGGAAGGATTATCTCTTTATTCAATCGTTTATATCTTTCAACTATCATTGAAGTATCTGTTACGAAACCTTCTCCAATGATGAAATCAATATCCTCTTTGATATTTGGGTATGCTCTGGTAGTAACTGTCGTTCCCATTGACATACACCAAATACCAAGTTTTTTATTCTTGAACTTTTTTGCTGTTTTTCCTGCAACCACTTCGAGGTCATTAGAAAACTCTGTGTAGTACAGATAATTTGGGTCAATCTTAAAGTCAGTGCTTTGCCCAAAACCCCGATAATCAAAAGTGACAACAGTGTAACCGGCATTGGCCAGAGTAGCTGCCTGGTAAACAAAGTAGGACATGTTACCCGCATCCGGGTAGGCTAATATTAAAACAGTGTCTTTATCTGTTTTAGGGTTTGCAGCATATGTCCATGTATTTATCTGAGCCCCATCCTCTGTTACTACTACTGCTTGTTCATAACTCCAACCAATGGAATCAGGAGTCAAGATATAGTTTCTGTCTGGGTCTATTCCGTAAGATGAATGGGTAAACACATTTATTATTAAAATAGGTAAGAGTCTTAGCTTTAGAATTTTCATATCTTGTTATTTAATAAGCATTTTAACTCTTTAAGTTAAAATATTTCTTTCTACAATAACATTGTATTATTCTTACATTTTATCTGTTTGAGACAACAAAATCCAACATAGGCAGAAAGAAAAAGCGATAATAGCCTGCATTTGGCTATAGAGTTAGGAGTCATTTCTACGTCTCACTATTTTCACAACCCGCTTATATGCGATTTCTGCCAAACTCCATTCATAGCCATTAAAGTCAGTGGTATTGTTAAATTGGATAACAACAGCATCAATGTATTTGTGGTATTTGGCAATACTTTGATAGCCAGGAAGCAGACCAGTATGTTCGTATATGTAAATAGAGGAATAGATTTCCTGTTCCCCTTCATTGAACACCGAACCATCGTTTAATGCCCTCAAAAATACACCCACATCCTCTGCTGTAGCCACCATTGAGCCAGCTGGGTTGACAAAATCATTATACTTCAGATCGTCATCATACCCTACGTAATACCCACTCATCACATTGTCTATATTCACTTCACTAAGCAAACTGTAAGTATGGTTCAGATCAAGTGGCATCAAAATTTTCCTTTTGATATATTGATGATGGCTGTATCCCAATGTTTTATCAAGGATTTCGCCTATCAACAAATAATTCGTATTGGAATACCTGTATTTTTTGTCTGGTTTAAAGTCTGAAGGCTTATCAAGTACCAATTCAAGATTTCCCCTATTGGTTTTTGGTGGAGCTTCCCAATAGCCAGGGGTGTCGGTAAAATTGGGAATGCCACTCCTGTGCTGCACCATCATTCTTAAGGTTATTCTGTCTGAGTTTTCAATTCTATCAGCCAGTTCTGGAAAGTAATCAGCCAGTGTTTTATCTAAAGACAACTGATTGTCATTTACTAGTTTAGCAACAGCAACTGCCACATATAACTTGCTGATACTGGCAATCTTGAATAAAGCTTTCGGATCGGCAGGTATTTTGTTTTTTCGGTCATGCCACCCTGCTGCGTAAAACTCTGGTGGCTTTCCAGCTTGATCCACATAAACAATCATTCCATCAAATCCATGATCAATGGCCTCATTTAACTGTTCCTGAACGGTATCAGGCAGTGGTGAGATCCAGGCCTTTACCAAAATCCAGGGCACGAACGCCAATGAGCTTATGCTCCCAATAATAAGTGCGATTCTAATCATTCGAGTTATTTGTGTCTTTTGCAAAATATTATATTTGCTCGCAACAATGCATTTTCATAAAACTTCCCGTAAGCAATTTACAATAACGAGCTTTCGTACCATGATTTAAATTCAAAGTATTGAACACTATTTCAACTTCAAGCCGAACAACGGCCTTAACCATTTGACCCTCCCGATCAATTCATAAGTAACAAAACACCCGATAAAAGTGATGATAATCACCAGTGCAAACTTTATCAATGCAGCTATTTCCCATGGAAATATTAGCCAGGAAGCAAGATAAAGAAAAACCATATGCAGGATATAAACCGGGTAAGCAGCCTGACTCAAATAACTCAAAATGTTGCTTGGCTTGTTAAGGTATTTATGCCCAAAACCAAGAACTGTAAATATCCAAAGGTTGGATTCAATAGCCTTTAAATAATACGGAGCATTAAACTCACCTTCCAGAAGTCTAAGAATGTATAATGTGGCAGCAATAGCAAACAGCACCCATCGCCATTTGGTTACATTGTTCCAGAAAGGCTTGCCACTGTATACACATAAAAATCCGGTAAGGAAAGCGAGCATGCCCAGCCAAAACCCGTGGGCATTCATGGCATAATATTCAAAACTTTCAGGGTTCACCAACTCAGCTTCTGCAATAAATGGAATCAACAATAACAACAAGCCTATAGGTGTTCCCATCACTTTGCTGAGTACTTTATAAAACTTGTTTTCAGGATTATTTTTCAGATAGAAAAACAATGGCGTAAAGATCAGTACATAAACGAATATGTTGCCAAGAAACCACAGGTGCATTGGGTTAAAAACATACTCCAGATCCTGATGGTAGTAGTTTTTCCATAACAAAACATGCAGTGGCACAATAGCAGCCATACCAAAAAGGAAAGGGACTAAAATCCGCTTAGTGCGCTCTAACAACAGTGCCTTGATATCCCGCCTTTGAATGGCGAAATATACACCCATACCAGAAACAAAGAACAGTAGCGGAATGCGCCAAATGTTCAACATGGCCATGGGCGTCCAAATCCATTGTAGGGATTCGGTGTTCTGGATAAATCCGATGAACACCCCCCAAGGTTGAAAGCCAATGGCTATATGGTAGATCAATAATAACCCAATAGCTATGACTCTGAGCCAATCAATATCGTATCTTCTTTCAGACATTTTCAAGCTGATTACTTACTGTTTCTGATCAATTCGGCAATTACAGTACGGCTTTTCTGCAACTGATCATAGTCTAACTTTAACCCTAATGGCCCAAGGTCTTTGCTTAACTGGTCATAGATAGGTTTTACAGAAGCAAAATCAGCAGAAACAGACTCTAGTGCAGTAGAGTTGTAGGTATTTCGAATATTGATATCCACATCATTCTGTAATAATGCCTTTACAATTTCTGTACGTCCAAAGAAAGCAGCAGTGTGCAACGGTGTTGAACCATCAGCACTTGTTTCATTTACATTGGCGCCACCTTTTATTAATAATAAGGCTACATCTGTTTTACCAAATGTCGCTGCCACATGTAAGGGAGCAGAACCATAAGGATCTTTTTTATTCAAATCTGATTTGGCAGCGATATGTTGTTTTATGGCATCCATATTACCATAAAATGTTGCCTCATTAATACCGGTGCTTGGTGCCTCTACTTCGGCTTCAGCGTTCGTTTTGTTCTGTGCCTGGTTGCAGGAAGTTACTCCTAAAAGGGCTATGATAAGTCCTGCAATAAACCATTTCTGCGTTGCTTTTAACATTAAATTTTTCATCGTTTTTGTTTTTCGTGTTTAATATTTATTTCGATAACACAAAGGTCATTAGAACGCTCATGAGGCACTAAACAACCATGCGGCAGGGTTTTGTAGCTATGCGTTTTGTGTAGAAATTATGATGACACACTATAAACTATGACGCAAAAGACGGAAAATGAGCAGTTGTGAGTGGTATTTAAATTGCCGATTATTGCATGTCCACCATTTATTCATATGTCTGATTTTCTAAAGCCAAAGAACACGTTTCTTCAAAAGGTTGTCGCTGTAATAGAAGACAATTTAGCTGATGAACACTTTGGTGTAACCGAACTGGCTGAAAGTATTAGCATGAGCAGATCGAACCTGCTTAGAAAGGTTAAGCAAGAGACAGGAGAGTCGGTAAGTGTACTCATTAGAAACGTGAGGCTCCATCATGCAAAGGGATTATTAAAAAAAAACGAGCTCACCGTCTCTGAAATAGCTTATAAGGTTGGGTTCAGTAGCACCTCTTACTTTACTAAATGTTATAGGGAATTGTTTGGCTACACCCCGGGTGAAGAGGGAAGTAGGGTAGAAGAGGAAGAGAAAGAACAGCAGCATAAAGCCCAACCTACTAAGAACAGTAAGTTGACTAAAGTCATAGCGTTGGTAATTTCTGTGGCAACAATAATAGCAGTATTGTTTTACATGCTGCCCATTGATGAAATCCCAGCATCAAGCAAACTCAGTAAATCAATTGCAGTCCTTCCATTCAAAAATGACAGTGCCGACAGCTCCAATATCTACTTTATGAATGGGCTGATGGAGGCCATTTTGGATAACTTTCAGAAGATAGAAGACATAAAAGTAACCAGCAGAACTACGGTGGAGAAGTATCGGGATGTCACTAAATCCATTCCTGAATTATCCAAAGAGCTTAATGTGAGCTATTTTATTGAGGGCAGTGGGCAGAAGATTGGCGATGAGATTTTGCTTACCATTCAGTTGATAGAAGCACCGAGTGATAAACACCTGTGGTCTAAAAGATATAAGCGTCAGTTGAAAGATGTTTTTGAACTTCAAAGTGAGGTGGCCAAAAGCATTGCCAGTGAGATCAATGCCATTATTACCCCGGAAGAACAAAAACGTATTGAAAAAATACCTACTCAAAATCTGGTGGCTTATGATCATTACCTGAAAGGATTAGCCTTGCTGAATGATGAAACGGGAGCGGGTTTAGCAGAAGGTTTAGAACAATTTAAGAAAGCTATTCAGGAAGATGGACAATTTGCAAATGCTTATGCCTATGTGGCCATATCGTACTACTATCTCGATATTTTTCTTGCTGAGCCAAAGTACACCGAGGAGTTGAAAGAGTATGCTGACAAAGCCATGTTGCTGGATGCTGAAGCAGGGGAGAGCCTTATTGCCAGATCGTTATATTATATGCAGATCCGTGATTTTCAAAAGGCCGTGGAGTCGCTGGAGGAGGTGCTGGAATATTATCCAAATACAGCATGGGTGCATAATTTCTTGTCCAACATTTATGGGGTGGTACTTCCCGATACAGAAAAATATCTCATGCATGCCTTGCAGGGTATTCAGGCAGCGGTAGATGTTGCAGACTCTGTTACCACCAGTTATACTTATTTGCACTTGAGCAATGCATTAGCTCAGACAGGTTTTGTCAATGAAGCTGAAACTTATATTCATAAGTCATTGGAGTATAATCCTGATAATTTGTATTCGCAGTATTTGTATGTATATATCAGGTTGGCACAACATTTTGATTTGAACCGTGCGAAGACATCTCTGATAGAAATTTTGCAAAAGGACACCACCAGGATAGACGTGATACAAGAGATAGCCAAGGTGTGCTACACTTTGGGAGAGTATGAGCAGGCATGGGAGTATTATGATAAAATGCTCAAAATTAAAGTAGCCTTGCAACTTGATCTCTATCAGAGCGAGAATGCCAGGATAGGCTTTGTGTTGGAGCAACTTGGCAGAAAGGAAGAAGCGAAGAAGTATTATGACAGCTACCTTGAATTTGTAGAAAAGGATCAGTCGTTGTATAAAGACCTGATTTATTCATCTTACTATGCGTGCGTTGGCGATATTGATGAGGCAGTTAAACGTTTTAAGGCTTTTTCTGAAGAGGATAATTATCAATATTGGGTTGTGCTGTTTTTGGATAAAGACCCTATTAATCAGCTGATGAAAAAACATCCGGATTATAAAGGCACACTTAAAAAGGTCAAGGATAAATTCTGGGCTGAGCACAAGCAGATAAGAAAGATGCTTGAGGAGGAAGATATAATTGAGCCAATGAGGGGCGATTTGTAGTTGGCTATAAACCTCCTAGGTTTATCTGCAGGGTGAAAATTAAACCTGGGAGGTTTTTGTGCCCTTGCTGGTGTTGTTACAAGCAAGTAGTCTGTAGATATTATCTTTGGTGACAAAACCAATAGAGGCGAAGTGGTCTTTATTTGGTACGTTTCAATTTAGGAGGGTTTTGGCGAGTGTCAAATACATCCGCAATTTTTATAAAACCATTTGTTTTATCAACGGAGTAAATGAGTTTGTAATTCTTGTAAACCAAGTATCTATATTCTATTTCACGTTCTTTGAGTAATTCCTCTTCTTGTCCAATATAAGGCGATTTAGCTAACTTTTCTGGTTCGTTTATAATTCCGTTTATTAGTTCTAATGCTATTTTTGGACTTACTTTTCCTTGATAATACTCAAAGATTTCGTCAAGTTGACTTTCTGCAAATTCAGACCAAATGGTTTTCAATTTTATGAGTTGTATTTGGCTAAAATCTCTTTTCCGCTTTTAAACTTTCCGTTTTGAAAATCCGATTCAGATTGTTCAATTCTTCGGTTGAGTTCTTCTCTGGACATCGGTTGAACATTAGGATCAGCAGCAGTTTTTTTCTCTTTCTTTAAGAGTTGTTCCAGCTTAGAAATCACTTCTTCGCTTTGCAGTTTTAGGAACTCTTGAACAAACTCTATTTTTCTTGATTCTAAATTCATGGCTGGTAGGTTTTATCAAAGATACATAATTATGAAATTTTCAGTTCATTGGAATTTATAATTAGTAGTCTGTAGATATTATCTGTTGGTGATAACACCAACAGAGGCGGAATATATTAGAGTGCTTCAGAATTGTCCATTTCAATCTTTCTTTTCAGACTATTTAAAAGCCTCTCTTCAAAATCATTTATGATTTGTTTGGCCCAGAAATTCCCATAAAAGTTCATCTTTGAATCAATCTCATAATTGCATTTTAAAGTAAGTAGTGTGTTTCCTTGAACTTCTTCAAGGTGGTATGAGATGTTTCTGAATTTGAAATATTGACCTTTTAGAATATGCACATCCGTAGGGGAGTCTCTTAATTGAGACTTATCCAAATGAATTTTAAAACTTACTGAAGTTAATGAATCTATAGATTCGATCGATTCTGCCAATTTCAAGTTATCTGAAAAGTATCCGACTCGATACTTAATTCCATCTATGATCTCAAGTTGGGATTTTATGGGCCTTGGTATCCCAAGAAAATTAAAAATTCCCTTTTCGTACTCATCATTTGTAATTTCCGGCACTTCAATTAAGTAATTCCATACAATGCTTTTTGTTGCATTAATTTCTATTGTGGAATTGACTTCAAAACTTTCTTTGTGATTTGGTAGTCTTGCTTCCATAACGCCTAGTATTACAGGAAGAAACAGTATTGAGTATAACTTTTTCGAATCAATTCTCTCAATAATAGTTGCTGTTAGAATTCCTGCTAATCCAGCACCAATTAAAAAAGGTAATACTAAAATCAGAAGACAGATCCAGTCTTCAATTCTACTTGTTATCGCAACGGTGAAAAAAGACAATACACTTAGGACAGGATATGTGAATTGCCTGAGACGCGACTCAAGTATTTCCTTTTTTGCAAGTATTACAGGAATAATTCCTATGATTATAGGAGTGATCCAAATAAAGGTAACACTGTACAGATTATATATATCATAGAGTTTAATACCATTTTCTATTGGGTTCATTAGTAGTCTAATGGCTACTCCATACATAGCACCTAGAGCTATTCCAATATATTTTTTGTACTTCATTTTAATCATAAAAACGCTTTAATTTACCGCATCCATCTTTAATACAATAACTAACATTAAATTTATTCCATGGTATATGATGTCATTGTAATCGGGGTGGGGTCTATGGGTTCGGCCACTTGCGAGCAACTGGCGAGTAGAGGGGCTAAGGTTTTGGGTATTGAGCAGTTTGGCATCAGCCATGAAAATGGCTCACATACCGGGCAGAGCCGTATCATTCGCAAGGCCTATTTTGAGCATTCTGATTATGTGCCATTGCTTCATAAATCTTATGAGGGGTGGCGAGCTTTAGAGAAGGCCACTAGCATACAGTTTTATTGGCAGACAGGCTTGTCCTATTTCGGCCCTGAACATGATGAGATGTTGCAATCAGTACAAAAATCAGCTGATCTTTATAATCTTAAGATAGAACATAAAGAGTATGATCAATACACTAAGTTGTGGCCGCAGTTCAGTGTTCCTAAAGATTATCAATGCATTTTTGAACCAGAAGCAGGTTTTGTCACCCCTGAACGGGGCATTAAAACCTATACCGAATTTGCAAAGCAGAAAGGTGCTGAAATTCATATCAACGAGCAGGTGCTGCATTGGGAATCACACAGCAATTTCGTAACCGTCACCACCAATTTAAGAACCTATCAGGCGAGTAGGATAATATTTACATCAGGAGCATTTACCGATCAATTGTTAGCGCTAAAAGTCAAATTGAAAGTTACTCGGCAATATCTGGGATGGGTTAATCCAAATAATAATTTAAAATACAATGTTGGCAATATGCCTTGTTGGCTTATGACCGATGAAGGCAAAGAGGGTGCATTTTACGGTTTTCCTCAAATGCCTGAAGTAGTTGGTGGTCCGCAGGGAATGAAATTTGGATACCACCATCCTGGAGAAATCTTTGATGAGGTTGAAGACAAGGAGATATTGGTGAAAGAAGAGGCAAGGTTAAATGAATTTTTAAGACAGTATTTCACTAAAGTCAATCGTAAGATAGAAACCATTAAATCCTGCAAATACACCTACACCCCTGATGAACATTTTATTGTTGATCTTTTGCCTGACATGTCTGAGCGTGTGGTGATAGCCTGCGGCTTCAGCGGCCATGGTTTTAAATTTTCTCCGGTCATTGGTGAGGCTCTCGCTGATTTGGCATTAGAAGGCGGTAGTGATTTACCCATCGGTTTTTTGGGATTGGGTAGGTTTTCTCTGTGATCTCTGCGCACTCAGCGGTAAAATAAAACCACAGAGCGCACTGAGTTACGCAGAGTTGATTTGAATATACCTAACAGTATTTGTGGTTTATAATTATAAAAATAATTTTATAATTATAAATATAGTTATACATTTGACACATGAATGAATTAACTAAGGCGGAAGAGAATATTATGCAGGTACTTTGGAAGTTGAAAAAGGGCTTTCTGAAGGATATTGTGGAAGCACTTCCAGATCCCAAGCCAGCGTACCCAACCGTTTCTACCGTAATAAGGGTAATGGTGAAGAAAAAATTTGTAGGGCATAATACTTACGGCAAAATCAATGAGTACTATCCATTGATAAAGAAGGAAGATTACTTTAAAAATTACTTTAAAGGAATGGTGTCCAACTTCTTTGATAATTCATGGCAGGGCTTTGCTACCTTCTTCAGTAATTCAGATTTAACTGTAGATGAGCTTCAAGCCATAAAAGCAGAAATTGATAAAGAACTTAAAAAGAAAAACGAATGAGCCCGGTGCAATATTTACTGATGTCTAGTATTGGCTTGTTACTATTCTGGCTTTACTATTATGTTTTTCTGAGGGGCAAGACCTTCTTTGTTATGAACAGGTGGTATTTGATCGGGGCACTTGCTATAAGTCTCACCGTTCCATTAGCCTCATTATTTATTACAGCAGAACAATTGCCTGCTGCCATTTCTACAGTCAGCACTTTATCCGGGTCTTCTAGCCTGGGTATTACAGAGATTTCAAGGGAGTGGGGTGAAATGAACACTTCTAAGAGCTTGTGGTCAGTAGTTATTCCTGCTGTCTATATACTTATTGCCATTTTATTAATGGCGAGGTTGGTATGGGGCATTCGCTCAGCATTTTTTATGGTAAAGCAATCAGAAAAATTGCTGATTCATGGTCAGGAAGTTTATGCGAATGCTAAAATAAAGGAACCTATTTCCCTGTTTAACAGAATCTATATTCCGTCAAGTTGGAAGGAAAATGTGCCTTATGAGATAATCCTTCACGAGAAGGAGCACATTAACAAAAAGCATTTTATTGACCTTGTCTTGATAGAATTGTCAATAATCATATTCTGGTTTAATCCTGTCATTTATCAACTCAAGAAGGCGATTAGAATTAACCTGGAATACCTTGCCGACAGGCAGGTGATCTTGCAGGGAGGAGACCTCCTGGCCTATCAGTCATTACTCGTTTCACAATCACTTGAAAGCAGCAACAGGTACCCAATAACAACAAATTTTGCTGCACCACTTAAAAATAGAATAAGTATGATGAACAAAACAAAAACCCGAAACTGGGTACGCCTCGTTATTGTTGGTGCACTTCCTTTGGCCGCTGCTTTATTGGCCATGAACACTCGCCCGGAGGTTAAAGCCCCAATCCTTGAATTTGCTGAGCCACTAACCAATTTAATAGTGGAAGAAAATAGGCCATCTGGCTGGCCTGTTCAAATACCGTCAGTAATCAAAATCACTTCGACTTTTGGCGAAAGAATGCATCCATTACTGAAAGAAAAAAGACATCATGACGGTGTGGATTTACAAGCCAAAGAAGGTACTCCTGTTTATGCCACAGCGGATGGGGTAATAGAAATTGCCAAATTCGATTACTTCAGAGGTTATTATGTGCAAATTAAACATGGTGATAAGTATGCAACGCAATATGCCCACATGCAGAATTTTGTGGTGATGCAAAACCAGAGAGTGTTTAAGGATCAGTTGATCGGATATGTTGGTAATACAGGTCAGTCCATAGGATCACACCTCCATTATGAGATCCACGAAGATGGAAAACCAGTTGACCCGAAATTAACGCTGGAAGGCTGTTGATAACAACTATCAGGTTGAGCTTGTCGAAACCGGTTAAGTCTTGAGACATTACATTTCGACAAGCTCAATGTGACATTGATTTATGGACGGTCTCAAAAACAATAAAGTAACGTCATTGCGAGGAAACGAAGCAATCCTGATGTTGTTGGTATTAAATTCATTGAGATTGCTTCACTATGTTCGCAAAGACGACATGTTTTTGAGACAGTCTTTTTATTTTTAAAAGAATATGAAATTACTTCCCACTTTTTTTCTTGTCTTAGTTAGTCTTTTGGCACAAGCCCAGACCAAGCAAATATGCATTACCATTGATGACCTGCCCATAGTACCTTATGGAGTTTCTTCATCTTTTACCCAGTTTGAAATCACACAAAAACTGCTGGCCACCTTTAAAGAATATGATGTTCCGGCCATTGGGTATGTCAATGAAGGCAAGTTGTACAATGAAGGCAAACTCGATCAGGAAAAATACAAACTTTTGGTTTATTGGGTCGAAAATGGTTTTGAATTAGGGAATCACACCTATTCACACGGCAGCTATCACAAGGTGCCATTCAAAGATTTTACTGCCGATGTGCTGAAAGGTGAGGAGTTGATTAGGCCTTTGTTAAAGAAGAATGGTTATGAACTAAAATATTTCCGGCATCCGTTCCTGCATAGTGGTAATACAAAAGGTGCTACTGACTCACTTAATCAGTTCTTGGAAGAGCATAATTATATTGAGGCGCCAGTTACCATCGATAATGAGGACTATCTTTTTGCTAAAGCTTATGCCAAGGCTTATATAAATGGGGATAGCGCATTAATGAAGAAAATAGGGATTGCTTACTTAGAACACTCAGAGAAGAAGCTGGAGTTCTATGAGAAGATGACCACAGCATTGTTTGACAGGCACATTGCTCAAACAATGCTTACCCACGCCAACCAACTGAATGCTGATTATATGGGTAAGCTGTTGGAGATTTTTAAAAAGCATGGCTATACTTTTGTATCGCAGGCAGCATCTTTAAAGGATGTAGCCTACCACGAGCCAATTTCCAAGTTTGGTAATTGGGGTATTTCATGGCTGGAGAAATGGACGATGAGCCGCGGACTCAAAGGCGATATCTGGGAAGGCAACCCTGAAGTGCCCAAATATATTACTGATTAGAAGGCTCATTATCTTCCAGTTTGTTTAAAAAATCCATCGCAGACTTTAGCTTCTCGTTCGGAAATCTTTTAAGGATAAATACCAGGATAACTGCTACAACCACACTTCCAATACAATACTGAACCATCCAGGTCAGATCAAATTGAAATAAGTTAATACCTAATAGCCCTTTGGCTAAAACCAGAAAGAATGGCCCTGAAAAAACAGGGATTATAATGTAAAGGCTGTAGACATCAATGATTTCTAATCGTTTGAGTGTGCTCAGTTTTCCCTTTACTTTTATCACTGACTCCTGAGCATCTAATGTTAAAATCTGATACAGCTTGAATATTTCAACACCAATTTCAATCATTGTCAAAACGAAAAGTAACAGTGCCGGAATTAAGAATTCATATTGTGTCAGATGATCCCTAATAAAATTGAGTAAAAAGAAATAGAACAATACGTTAACTGCCAGCTCAAAGAAGCCAGTCCATTTAATTTCATACAAACTCGACTTGATTTTACGAAAAGCGAGATTTTTAATTAAAAGCCTGTTCACTTTAATAGTGCTTTCCAATGTTCGGTCGTTTGCCTTCCAGGCCGATGCTAATTCTTCAAAATTCATGATGCTAATTTTTTAAGGTTTCAAAATGACCTTTCAATTCTTCAATGATGCGTTGCTTTTTGGTTGAGATATTTGAAGCTGTTAAGCCAGTAATCTCCGCCACCTCTTTATTTGAAATTCCATCCAAATGAAGCAGTATAATGGCTTTGTCAATTGGCTTTAATAAACCAATAAACCTGAAGAGATTGGCCAGGTTTTTATCTTCATGCTGTTCATCAATATTCAAATATTCATACTGCTCAAGATATTCCTCCAGCCTTTTGCTCTTGGATGCTGACTTGCGCAACTGAGATATTGAAACATTAAGGGCTATCCTGTAAGTCCAGGTTGAAAAGGCATATTGATCATTATATGACGGAAATGCCTTCCATAATTGAACGATAATATCCTGGATCAAATCTTTAAGGTCTTCAGCGTCATTACAATAGACCCTGGCCACCTTATAGATCAGCTTTTTGTGCTTCTCAAGATAGTTAGTGAATTCAATTTCCTGTGCTGCCGTCAATGTTCAAATAATTAAGAATGAAAGATTTTACCTATTATTCGAACGGACTTTGAAAATGTCACAGATCTTGAAAAAATAATTAAAAATTTTCCTAAAAATTATCCTGCGCTGTCATACGCTTTCTTTAGCCAGTCAAGTACTTCGCTGTTTGCATCATTGATATCAGCAAGATTGATTTTGTGTGAAAACATGGCATTGGCTGCTGTCACTTCTTCAAGCTTACCTGATGCAGGCTGACCTTTGAGATTAATACCAATTTCGAATCTGGTTTTTGTGGCGGGGTTTAGACAGGCGAACTGTTTTTTTCTTCTTAGGCTTACATAAGCATTTTTTGGAGCAACTTCTACATCCTTACCAAACTTGAGGATGTCCGCCAAGAGCTTATCATAGAGTGGTTTGAAATGCTCTTTACCTTTGTATTGGTTTTCAATAAGATCATCGGTATTGGCAGCCGAGCCAGCATCTGACCCTTTACTTTTGTGGGCTACCAGATTGGCAAAGCCATGAGTAAACCCGTGAGTTTCTTTTAGGAATTTGATGATTTCACCATGTTTGGAAAAATTCTCTTTTTTAACAACTGAAATCCATTCTTCTAGTGATTTACCTGTGTTTTTGTGCAGGTTATCTATCATGGTTTGTGCTGCCTGATCCATATTTTGACTGTTTGATGTTGCTTAATTTATTAAAATTATAGCATTGAATCAAAAATTCTAAAGTTTGTTGATCCTTTCCATCAAATGGTGAAGTCGGTCCCTGCCAATGGGTAGCCTCTCTTCATTAACAACCACATACTCAGAATTGATGGCAGATAGCTGTTCGAGGTTTACAATATATGATTTATGCGTTCTGTAAAATCTGTTCCCGTCAAGTTTACCCTCAATTTCTTTAAGTGTAGAGCGTAGTACATAGCTCTTGTCCTTAGTTTGAATTTGAGAGTAATTACCATCAGCTTTTATATATCTGATATCAATTAAAGGAATTTTAACCGTTAGGTTGTTTGTTCTCACAAAAAGTGAGTCAGACAAGAGCATGGGTTCATCTTCATTTTTAACCTGCTCTGATTTAAAATTGCTCAATGCAACTTCTATGGCCACCAGCACATCACGGTCTTCAAAAGGCTTGACCAGATAGCCATAGGGGTGCACTTCGGTGGCACGCTTTACAGTTTGGGCATCTGAGTGTGAGGAAATAAAAACAAATGGAATATTATAGTCTTCACGAATTTTATGGGCCAGGTCAATACCGTCCTTTTCACCTTTAATTTTGATATCTAAAAGAACAATGTCAGGCTGTGTGTTATCAATGAGCTCAATGGCTTTGTCATAATTTTTGGCCACTCCACACACCTTAAAACTGTTGGATTCAAGGATATCCCTTAAATCCTCTGCAATGATCATTTCATCTTCAATAATGCCAACTTTTATTCCCTCCATATTTTATCTCGCAGTTACGGGGCTTGTGAATTTTAAAGTAAATGCTGCCCCCTGATTTTCTGATATCTCAAGTATTCCGTTAAGCTGTTCTGTCAAAGCATTTACAAGTCGCATACCCATACTTTTTTTAGTTCTGAAGTCTTCAGGAAGACCAGGGCCACTATCCATTACCGATAAAATGTGGCTATTGGCTTCACTTTTCAAACTTATCTTTAATTCACCATCCTGATTGTTAAAGGCGTATTTGAGCGAATTGGAAATAAGCTCATTTAATATCAGTCCGATAGGAACAGCAGTGTCAATGTCAAGGTCTAAAGAATCTATATCAAGGTTTCGCGTCACTTCATTTTTTGGTTTGTAGCTGCTAAACAGAAAATCATTGAGTTCTTCAATATATTCCTTCATGTTGATGACCGAAAGATGGTTATTGCCATACAGCTTTTCATGGATTAGTGACATAGACTTTATCCGGCTGCGGCCTTCATTAACAGCATCTTTAGCAATCTGATGCTCAAGATTTCTAGATTGGATATTTAGAATGCTTGATATGATCTGCAAGTTGTTTTTGACCCTGTGATGGATTTCTTTAAGCAAGGTTTCATTCTCATGGTTCTTGGCTTCTATTTCCATCTTCTGTTGAGCAAGTTTTTTGTTGCTGCGAAGTTTAATGATCAATGCCAATAATATACTTAGTCCTACAACGATTGAAGCCACCACACCTATTATCAGTCTGTTATTACTGCTTTGGGCAAGATTTAGGCTGGCTTCTTTCACCTTCAAATCAGACTGTTGAAGCTCAATAGTTTGCTGCTTTTTTTCAGTTTCATAAAGTGCAGACATTGCTGCCATTTGCTCTGCTTTCTGGATATTGAAAAGGCTGTCCTTTAAAGCTTCGTGTTGCATTCTGTAGTCCCAGGCTTTTTTATAGTCGCCTAGTCCCTTATAACTTTCAGATAGGTATTCCATTGATTTCTGCTCACGGTCTTTATGATTGATTTCTTTGGATAAAGCATAAGCCTCCTGCGAATATTCCAATGCAGTTTTATGTTGTTCCAGTTGGTTATGAATCCGCGCTAAAAAATGAAGTGAAAAGATGATACTGGCTTTGTTGCCTTGCTCTCTTTTGAGTTCCAATCCTTGTTTCGCTATTGAGTAGGCTTTCGAATATTCACCCATTAAAAAATAAGTCTCTGATAAATTATGGAGCGGTACAGCAAAGTTTTTCCCTCGTTTGTTATCAATTTCTATTGTCTTATTAAAATAGAAAACAGCGCTATCAAACTCCTTAATGTTCATTTTTAGCAGGCCTAATTGATTGTTGTAATTTGATTGAAGCGAAAGATTGGTTTTTAATACGGGAAGTTTACTGGCCTCTTCAAGATAGGGTATCGGAATGCTATATTCTGCCTGATAGAAGTACGCCATAGTAATGTTTAGCAGGTTCAAAGCCACCTTGCTTTCCAGGTTATTTTCTTTATTAATCTTTAAGGCTTTGAGATAATATTCAATGGCTTTATCATAACTACCAACTTTTTCCAATGTCTTCCCCAGATTATTATAGGCACTGGAAATTCCCCCTGAATTATTCATTTTTTGTTGGTAAAACAGGGCGTCATTAAAGTTTGAAGCTGCTTGTTTAAAGTCGCTCCTACTTAGGCTTAGGTTTCCCAGGGCATTATATGCATTGGCTGTTCCTACAGTATCTGCTATTGATTTGGAATATGCTATGGCTTCGTTGAAATAATAGGCCGCACTATCGTTTTTATTATAATCCAGATTGTTATAGCCAACATTTATCAATGCCCTGGCCTGACCAATTCCATAATTGATAGCTTTTGCTTCCTCTAGTCCTTGATAGGAGTATTTCTTTGCTTTTTCTAAAGAGGAGAATGCATAATCGAAACCCAAAGTATTGAGTATATCTACTTTCTCAGTTCCTGTTTTATCGTCAACAATGGATTCCAAACTGTCTAGCTTAGACTGACTTTGCAACTTGCTACCAGTAAAAAGGAGGAACAATGCCAACAATAGGTACCTCATATATTACAAACTGATTCGATCCGAAAAATGAATTAATTAATATAATAGCTCTTACTACATTATCCTACTGTTAATCAACAATTTAATGCTGTTAATCCCACAGTCCTTATTTTTTAAGTAATATGCTTCTACTTTTAACTAAAGCAGGTTACTTCTTCATATAGTGTCCAGAGGTGGAGGCGTGGGATCGAAAGGTTCTGCGCTTCCGTTTTTTATGGCTTATAAAATTAACAGACCTACTTCACGAAGTTTATTGATGGGCTTAGAGTACCAAAACAATTCAAAATCTTCAAACTGAGATTCAAATGATTTTTTAGCTGCTCCTAAAGTTAATGTTGGTGTTGAACCTGGCTTGGCTTGGTCCAAAAACTTAAGCAGCCATTCAACCTTATCTTTTTCCAGTGATATCTGGGCTGAATCTGAATTTCTGTAGAATGTCAATTTCACTTTTTTACCTTCCTCTAATATAGGCTGCTGTCCCAACCAGATAACCTTAGCAGTAGCCGGTGGTTCTTGAAAGCCTTCATTCTCAAGACAATTAAAAATGTAGTCAGAGTCGATGGTGGTTTTAGGTATTTTGAAATCGAACCACTCTTGCAAATCATATTCAAAACAGATACCGTGCATGTAGTTGAACAATGACTTCTTTAACCCGTAGCTGAATTGGTTATGATCTATGCCTGTCTCATCAGTGAATTGAATGTCATTGTGGGCGAAGGAGATTTTTTCCTTAATAGGAGAAACACCATAAGCCGAAGGCTCTAGGCCAACAGGGCTATGGGCCGTGAGTGCAAACTGGTGCCAAAATCCTGAGTGTAAAATGCCCTGCTCAAACATCTGACGCACCATTTCCAGACTGTCAATAGTCTCTTGCACTGTTTGGGTTGGGTAGCCATACATCAGGTAGGAATGCACCATAATGCCGGACTCGGTAAAATTTCTGGTAACTCTGGCTACTTGAGCAACGGTCACTCCTTTATCAATCAATTTTAATAACCGATCAGAAGCTACTTCCAGTCCTCCTGACACTGCCACACAGCCGGACGCTTTGAGCAGCTGGCATAAGTCATAGGTAAAGCTCTTTTCAAACCGAATATTAGTCCACCAGGTAACGACTAAATCCCTTCTCAATATTTCCAAAGCCAGCTCACGCATAAGGGCAGGAGGCGCGGCCTCATCAACAAAGTGGAAACCTCTGTCACCTGTTTGTTCTACAAGCGATTCCATTCTATCGACCAATACTTTGGCAGCGATCGGCTCATAAAGTTTTATATAATCTAGCGAGATATCACAAAACGTGCATTTGCCCCAATAGCAGCCATGCGCCATCGTCAGTTTATTCCATCTGCCGTCACTCCACAAACTATGCATCGGATTGGCAATCTCAATTACTGATATGTACTTGTCCAGCAATAAGTCTGAATAATCAGGAGTTCCAACTTGTGCCTGTTTGTAGTCTGATCTTGGAGAAAGGTTATTGTAAAAAACCTGTCCGCCTTTTAAATGGAAAGTTCTTTTGAAATCAGCTTTGTCAGTTTCTTTACCAAGATTCTCAACCAATAATTCAATAGGCAACTCTCCATCATCAAGTGCTATAAAATCAAAATATTCAAACACTCTAACATCAGTAACTGATCTTAACTCGGTATTAGGAAAGCCACCACCCATGGCAATTTTAATACTAGAATCATGAGCTTTTATCCATTGTGCACAGCGGAAGGCACTATATAAGTTACCAGGAAAAGGAACCGAAAAACAGACTAGTTTTGGTTTTATAGCACTCACCTTTTCTTCTAGAATCTGAAGCGTGAGCTGATCAATAAATGTTGGTTGTGACGTTAAGCTTTGATGCAATTCATCAAAACTATTGGCGCTCATGCCAAGCCTTTCAGCATATCTGCTAAAACCAAAATTCTCATCAATACACTCAATGATAAAATCTGAAAGGTCTTCTAAAAACAGGGTAGCCAAATGTTTGGCTTTATCCTGTAGGCCCATATTGCCAAATGCCCAATCAAGGTCTTCCAGCTGATCAAACCTTGAGGCTTGCGGTAGAAAGTCAGGCGCAGTTATAGACCTGGCTAAGGACTGGTTCTTTCCCTGAAGGAAAGTGATAACAGCTTCAATTTTTGAAATATAGTGCTCCTTTAGTGCATAAATACGCTTGGCATTTTCCGACTGGATCGTTTGATTTTCTTCTGTCAGATCAAAGATTTTAATCAGGTTCCTTTTAGAGAACAGCTCCAATATTACCTCTATTCCCAAATCCATTTGATGTGAAGAAATACCCTTTGTATTCAGGAAGCCCTTCAAATATGCGGTAGCCGGATAAGGCGTGTTTAACTGTGTAAAGGGCGGGGTAATTAAAAGTAGCTCGTTCAAGATGAAAGCAATTTATGCAAATATCAACTTCATGATTAAAGGAAAGCCTAATATTTCATAAAAGATTATGAGTAACCCTCAGAATTCGTTAGCACAAACCGATCATATAAAATAGTTAGTGAGTTCATGTCATTTGACTAAATTTAGTGATCAACCAATCAGATTAACTATGCGTCAACTTTTAACCCTTATTATTATTACATTTTCTTCGCAGCTTCTTGCTCAAGATTATTTCTATAAAAAATTCGAGCCGTTTGATCCTGCTATACCAAGCCCGGAGCAGTTTTTAGGATATCCTATTGGTGAGCACCATACCAGGCACGACCGTATTGTTGCCTATCTGCAAAAGCTGGCCGATGTTTCTGACAAGGCCAGTATTATCACTTATGGTATGACGCACGAGTACCGCCCGTTGGTCATATTGAATATTTCATCACCAGAAAACCTTAACAACCTATCGAAACATCAGGCCGATCATATGGCTTTGGTTGACCCTAATAATGCTAAAACGGCAAGTGAGGACATGCCGATTTTCATTAATCTGGGATACAATGTACATGGCAACGAACCATCAAGTTCTGAAGCAGCATTATTGACTGCATATACTTTAGTGGCTTCACAAAGTGCTGCGGTTAAAGAATATTTGAATAAGTCGGTAGTTTTTATTGACCCAACCATAAACCCTGATGGCCGTGACCGACATACTCATTGGGCCAATATGTATAAGGGCAGCCCAAAAGTGAAGGACCCTGAAGATTCAGAACATAATGAAGCATGGCCAAGAGGTAGAACCAATCACTACTGGTTTGATTTGAACAGAGATTGGTTATTGGCCATCAACCCAGAAAGCAGGGGCAAGTTGAAGTGGTTCCATCAGTGGTATCCTAATGTAGTGACTGACTTCCATGAAATGGGTACAAATAGCACCTATTTTTTCGAGCCCATGAAGCCTATTGCTTCTAAAGACCCTATAATGCCAAAGGAGAACTACACCAAACTGAATGATCTTTTCGCTAAATATTTTGAAGAGGATCTGAATAAAATCGGGTCGCTTTATTTTACAAAAGAGGCCTTTGATGGTACTTATCCTGGTTATGGTTCTTCTTATCCTGATTTGCAAGGTGGACTTGCCTTACTCTTTGAGCAGGCAAGTAGCAGAGGTCATGTTCAGGAAACGCCAATGGGAGACATCACTTTCGCCTTCACTATCAGGAATCAATATACCTCAAGTATGGCCACGGTGAGAGCCGCTGTTGAGAATAAAGGTATGTTGATGAATTACCAAAAGGACTTTTTTAAATCAGCCATTTCCAACGCCAATAAAAGTAGTGTGAAAGGTTATGTTTTTGGTGATCCTTATGATGAGAATAGAACGAGAGCATTTATTGATAAGCTATTGTTGCACAAGGTAAAAGTACACAAGCTTTCAGCCGATGTTACCAGAAATGGAAAAGTATTTAAAACCGATTACAGCTATGTTGTACCAGCCGCCCAGCCACAATACAGAATGGTGCAGACCATGTTTGAGACTTACAGTCAATATTCTGATAGTGTTTATTATGATGCTTCTGCCTGGTCGGTGGCCAATTTTTACAACATGCCTTATGCGCCTTTAACTGGCAGCCTGAGCCTGGGTTCTGAAGTGACTGCTGAAAAAAATGTTAAGGAAGTCGCTGCTGTTGAGAGCTCTAATTATGCTTACCTTTTGTCGTGGGAAGATTATAACGCACCTGCAGCCTTGTACTATCTGCAGGACCATGACGTGCGAGCAACGTCAGCCTTCAAGCCATTTTCTATTAATGTAGGTAGCAGTGCCAAAAGCTTTAATTATGGTACGATAATGATACCTGTATCAAAACAGAAGATCAGCAAAGATTCATTGAATATATTGCTAAAAACTGTTACCGATAAGTACAAGGTTGACATCTATCCTGTCTCTACCGGATATTCTTCCAGTGGTATTGACTTGGGTAGCAGCAATTTTGAGACTGTACAAAAACCTAAAGCAGTGATGTTGGTGGAGGGAAGCGTTTCTTCTTATGAAGCAGGGGAGGTTTGGCATTTGCTGGATACCCGTGTGGATATGCCAATTACAAAAGTGCCGATGAGAAATTTTGGCGGCCTTGATCTTAATGATTACAATACTTTGGTAATGGTGAGTGGTAGGTATAATGACCTGGACTCTGCTGATAAGGCCAAAATAACTTCATGGGTGAGCAGCGGAAATACCTTGATTACCATAAGAACAGCCACATCATGGGCCATTAACAGCAAGCTGGTAAAAGAGAAGTTGGTGGATAAAGAGAAGGATAAGAAGGAAGAAGACAAGGCACCTGTTAAGTCAAAACCGTATGTGGATGCAGGGCCAAATATTGGTAAGCAGGAAGTAGGAGGGGCTATTTTTGAAGTTTCTCTTGATCTCACACATCCATTGGCCTTTGGTTATAGAAATAACAAGATGCCAGTTTATAGAAATAGTGATGTATGGTTAGCCCCAAGTGCCAGTGCCTATGGTACGGTAGCCAGATACACGGCCAACCCACATATTGATGGGTTTATAACCCCGAAAAACCTGAATGAGAACCTGAAAGGATCGGCTTCATTGATAGTAAGTGCAGTAGGCCGTGGGCGTGTGGTCATGTTTGCCGATAACCCGAATTTCCGAGGCTCATGGTATGGCACTAACCGACTGTTTTTGAATGCACTGTTTTTAGGAAATCATATATCGGTGCCTAAGGAGTAAGAAATAACAACCTTCTCAGAGTTACTATTATGAGGCTCTGAGAAGGTTATGCTTTCCTTATTTGACTACCGTAGCTTCAAGCTCTACAGCTAGTGTTTCAAAAAGACCTTTAACTTCAAGTACGGTTGTGGCTTGCTTCATTCCGTGACTATTTGTCCAATTCTGAAATACATCAAAGCAGTATAGAAGCTGCTCAGTAGAGGTAGTGTAAATATTGAGCCTCACAATATTCTCGCATTTATATCCAGCCTCTTTTATTACTGTTTCAAGATTGGTAATTGCCTCAATAAGTTGTGTTCTCATATCTGCAGTACTTGACAGTCCTTCTAGGCTTATCGCAGTTTGGCCTGAAATATATAATGTGCTATTAGCCTGACTTACTTCTACAGCCTGCACATAATTTCGTTCGTCCTGCCATTTCCATGGGTTGATTATTCGCTTTTCCATTTATTCAATGATTTAAATTAATTGATATGACAAAGCTCAATGAAGGATTAAAGAATGTCCTGTGACATTTGTCACGATTTGTAAGATCTAGTCAAATATCCTGCTCAAAGTCTCTCTGGAAACACCGAGGTAGGATGCGAGCTGTGTTTTGGATACACTTTGAAGAAGCTCTGGGTTTTGATTTATTAGTTGCTCATATCGTTCTTTTGCGTTAGTCGTGAGAAGGGATAAAATACGCTGCTGAGCACCTATAAAACCCATGTTGGATTTTTTAAGAAGGAACCGCTCAAGTTTGGGTACGCTATCACACAATTTCCAGTAGTTGTCAAGAGTAATGCAGTAAACTGAAGTGTCTTCAAGACAAGTTAAAGACATGGAAGCTTTAGTTTCCATAAAGAAAGCTTGAAAGTCACTCTCCCACCAGTCTTCCATGGCAAAGGAAACAATATGTTCATTGACATCTTTATCAGTGAATACTAATTTTAGTAGCCCCGAAACAATGTAATAACTATGCTCTACCTTTTGTCCTGCTTCAAAAAGCACTTCCTTCTTTTTGAAATGATTAAGTTCAAAAAGAGATAGTACATGATCAAATTCCTGATCAGTTAGTGAAATTGTTTTTTCTATATGGGCTCTTAATTGACTTTCCACCAAATGAAGTTAGCCAAGAAGATTGTTTTGGATTTAATTATAGACAGAAAACTTTGCAGTCTGATATTACAAGCGGACACTTGTGCTAGTTAAGAAGTGCAATTCATTTATAACCTTCGTTAGAAAACGTTTTAGTTGTCAGTTACTAAAGCAAATTGTTCTATGTTATTTTCGATATAATCAGTTAAAGCTTTGAATAGAGTTCTTTTGAATTCTTTGTCATAATAATATTCTTCGATAGCCTCAGCACTAGGTAGTTCTTTGTATCCCTCGTTAAAAGCTTCCCATCGCTCATTCCAGTCAGAATCTTGTTCATTGAATTTGGTTCGGAACTCAGATATTTTGTCAGTTTTACCAACAAGTTCTTCCAAAGTCGCTTTATAATCTTTTTCCAGTCTATCAATATTAAGTTCATGCCATACTTCCAATACTGAAACAGCATGTTCAGGACGGTTAGAGAAAAACTGATAAACACCTCCATTGTCCGTATCTCCATTAAATGCTAAGAATGACCAAAACAGTTTTTGACCTCTTGTCAGATTTTGCCAAAGTTCGTTACTGTTTTTAGCTCCACTATTTTCAACCATGGGATCAAATAGCGTATACATGTGTTCCCAAAGTCGGTTATCATATTCATCAAAGTCATTCCAAACGTATTTTACTTTAAGGCTATCTAGCCATTCCTGCTTGATTTTAATAGAATATATTAAGGTGCACTGATTACCATCGTCTAAGCTGAAAACTGTCATATTGGATTTAGAATTTGCAGATTCATTTCTGCTATCAACTGGATTGCCGCAGAAAACAAGAATCGTTATTGTAATAATTATTTTGCTATGTTTAATGGTTGCCATATCCGTTTATGAATGCTGGTCAATTATCTAAAATATAAACTTCCCCCCAAAATCTACCTATCATACAACTTCTTTCCAGCCAACAGTTTATCCATCATTGTTACTATTCTTTCGGCTCTTTTGTCTTCTGTTTTGGCGTAATATACCCAGTCAATATAGGCCTTTTGCTCGCTTTCATTCAGCGTTTCAAAGAAGGTTTTTACCTGCTTCGGTTCATTATCAAAACAGGCATAAATTTCCTCAGGTATGGTCAATGGGGTATTGTCGACTTTAGCAATAATATGTACCATATCACCTGCCTGCTTTTTAATTTTTTTTCTAATTTCAGCTTTTACCGGCAGGAACAGTTGACCGTTACCAAAAGGCATCAATTTGTATTTCACTAAAGGATAACCATCAATGCTACCATTAATCGTTACCCATCCAAAAGGAATCTTGCCGCTACTCGGTATTTCAGGAATTAGGGCATAAGTCCAGCCGCCCTTGCCGGGAAATTTTTCGAGTTGGTATTCTTTATCAATGCGGTTCACTTCTTGCTCTTTTGGGCTTTGGGATTAAATGTAAGGGCAAGATCTATCCAGTATTCAAGGTCTTCGTCCATGTCAAAACCTTCCGGTTTCACAAAGACAAAGCCTTTCATTGGCCTGCCGGTGAAATCCATCGGTTTGCATCCGGTTTTGGTAAAAGCCTCTTCCATCGCTTCTTCACCAATACGTGCCATCAGCCAGTCTTCATTGGTTTTCTTATCGATATGAATGCCTATACACATTTTTTCATCTACCATAAACAAATATCCGCCCATCATTTTCTTTCCAAAATAGAGAGCTTTTCTTTCTGAGAGGATACGTTCTATGCGCTCTTTTAAATACTCGTTGTAAGCCATGACCTATTGTTCTATACCTTTTCTCACTGAGTCCAAGATTGTGCGATGTTGTATTACATATTCCTGCAACGAGTCTAGCGCTGCCCTGTCAAGTATTTCCCCATCTTGCACCACAGCATAAATATCTTGAGTAGCTGCTATGTCTTCCAAAGGATTGCTGCTTAAAATGACAAGGTCAGCAACTTTGTTTTCTGAAATTGTCCCCGTTTCTTTTTCCTTTTCCATAAACATTGCTCCGTTAATGGTTGCTGTTTTTAATATTTCAGATGGTGTCATTCCAGCTTTTTGAAATAGGGTAAGTTCTTCATGCAGTGACAGGGCAGGATAAACAAAGGTGTTTAGAGCCGCTGCATCACTACCAGCAAGTAATAATACACCTGCTTTTTGTAAGTGCGGAAGTTGTGCTGCTATCTGTTGGTAACGTTCTTTCCTTTTAAATTTATCTTCTTCTGTATCATTGGCCATTCGGTCGATGCGCCACTGATATTTACTCTTAAATCTTGAAGTGAGGTATTTTAAATAATCATCGTCCTGATGATCATCTTCATCCAGATAAGCAAGTTGCTTTCCTCCAATTAGTGTTGGAGTTACTGCAACACCAGCTTTTTCCAGCTTCTTATAATTCTCTATGGCTTTTTCCTGATCAAAATTCTCTAAATAATAATCATTGGCCTCTGCTTTGGTCAGCTCATCGTTATTTATTTGTTCAACAATAGTACTTTCATCCGAACCCAGTCTCAGCATATAACTAGCATGCTCTATGCTTGAAAATCCCTCATCAACCAACTGTTGAATAGTAGCATCATAAGGCACATGACCGGAGACTTTAAATCCTTTCGCTCCGGCTCTTTTTATACTTTCTATAAATAAATCTGCTTTGAGCGTGTTTTCAGTAATCTTTACAAAATCAACCTGTTTAGATTCCAACCAATTGAGCATTTGGTCAAGCTCTTCCACATTCGCTATCTCCAAATCACCTTTCCAAATCGAATTGATACCTTCTAGTTTGCGTCCTGCAGTAAATATTCTAGGTCCGTTCATTTGACCATTATTGATTTTATCTCTCCAAGCCAAAACAGTATCACCCAAGTCACTGGCAGCATCTCTAACAGTAGTTATGCCATAGGATAAATAGATGTTGAGCAAATCTTTGTTATCAGGCACCAAATCTTCACCTTCTATGTGCACGTGCATGTCCCATAGGCCGGGAATAACATACTTTCCATTAAAATCTTGTTGTTGGTTTTCAGGAATTTGCTGCTTGAGGTTCTCAAGAGTGCCTATTTTTTGAATCAATCCGCTATCTATGAGAATGGCATTGTCCTTCATAAGAGCCCCTTGCTCGACATCTACTATCTGAACATTATAAAGCAGCCTTGCTTCGTTGGAATAAATACTTTTGGGCTGGTTAGTACAGCCAATAGATGCTCCAATGATAAGTATGAGGCAACTATTAAATAGGCTTGTTAGGGTAAATTTCATGGCAGTAATTCTGTTGATGCTCCCATGAAATTAGTTGATTCATAATTCAAAAAATAACCGTTTAGAAGAAAGATAGCTACGATTAGAGAATTCTCTGATTTAATAAAAATGAGGTATCCCTTTAATTTAAAAGGACACCTCATTAAAATCAGCAATTATCAACCTGTTATCTCCGGATAATAACCTTCATTAACGGCTCCTACCGCCAAAGTAACCCAGGTGAGTAGAACGGCCAGAAGAATCTTGAAGATGTAATGGATATTTAATCCTGACCATTTTCTTATCAATGTATCTATTGGAGGAAGGAAAACCATAGCAGCTATGATCAATGCTATTCCGAATTCAAAGTCATTTCCTCTGAACACATTGAGCATTCCGTGGGCAAATATATACATGCCAAATAGGGTGCTAACTACGCTTTCGAATTTTATCGTTGAGCTCATAATATTAATTTTTAAATGGTTATTTATTCAGTTTCGATATTTAATTTATACCAATTAATATTTCTTGTGAAGTACATGGTGGCCGCCAAAATGACTGTCAGGCCGATGCTACCCATTAACAATGCATAATCCGCCAGTTGTAAGGTAACGAACAGGAAGCCATAAATTCCGGATAAGGTAGTGACTAACAGTAGCGTTAGTTTTTTGGCTTTAAATACACTCATTGAGTAAAGTGTAATCATACTCACAATACCAGCGGCTGATAAGCCATAGGCGAAATTGAAGTTGGAGTGCTCTGAGATGGAGACCAATAGTATGTAGAAAAGGCATAATGCTAAACCTACCAATGCATATTGGAAGGGGTGAATCTTTTTGCCATTGAGCACTTCCACCAGAAAGAAGATCAGGAAAGTTAGTGCAATAGTCATGACAGCGTACTTTGCTGATCGCGTGGATTTTTGATAATCGTCCATGGGCATCAAAAAATTGACACCAAACATTGAAGATTCCAAACTCGGTTTTACTTCTCCCTGAGTCCATGATTGAGGGAAATTTCTATTAAGGTTTAGCACTTTCCAGTCAGCCGTAAAACCTGTTTCTGTTACCTCTCTGTTGTCTGGCAAGAAGCTACCATCAAAGCTTGGGGTATCCCAGTTGGATTTAAGCTTTACATTGGTGGTGGTGCCCAATGGAATAAATGACATATTTTGACTGCCCTGAAGTTTTAAGGTGTAATCAAAAGGGATGTCAGTGTTAAGATATTCTTCAATATTCGGTACATTGATGGTCATACCGGCATACACCACATCTGAAATTTTGGAGCCCGGCTTTACGGTCTGAGCTTCCTTATTCCAGTTGAAGTTGATATGGTCTTTAATACCTCTCAAGTCTTTAATACCGATAGTTATAAAAGCCTGATCATATTTTATCTGCTTCAGATTTGTTTGATCAATATTTTTCTCAAAATTGAATTTACCTGATAGGGTGAGGTCGGATTTATAAACGGCAATTTCATAAATCCCTCTTTTGAGCTTTTCAGGGGTTACATCACCTTTGATATTCAGCTCTTCTGGCAGTATATACCAATTGACCTGAGTTTGATAGGTAGCGTTTTTATCTTTATCCAGGTATTCATAAACCAAAGGAATAGTTAAAATAGGCCCGGTGATAATCTGACTGCCGCCCCATTTGCCGCTGACTTCATTCATAGCTTCTACGCTTAGACTTTCCCGTTCGTAAATAACACTTGTTATCATAGAAGTGGGGATCAGTAGTAGCAACATCAGTATAGTGATGGTAGCCAGTTTTAACATAATTGAGTGCTTCACCCAACTGTTAACTTTTTCGAATGTGGTGTTTTGTTCTTCCATTTTATTATCTGTTTAAAAGTACTTTGAAATACAAAGTAATCAGGTAAAAAAATTATTTTAGTAGTTGTTCAATTGCTTTAATGTGTTTGACAAATGCATCTTTTCCTTCATTGGTTGCTGCGTATTTCGTATTCGGTTTTCGGTCTAAAAATTCTTTTTTAAATATGATGTATTTACTATTTTCCAATGATTTTAAGTGACTGGCCAAATTACCATCGGTCACATCCAATAGTTCCTTTAAGGTGTTAAAATCCAGATAGTCATTCACCACCAGGGCAGACATAATACCCAGCCGAACTTTGTTTTCAAACGCTTTATTTAAATCCTTCAGTATCTCCTTCACGACTCATACCTTCTGTGCATCACTAAACCGTAGATGATGTGCAATACACCAAATCCAATACCCCAGAATATTAGTCCGTAGCCAATAAAATATGTAGCAAACAGACCCAGTGCTATCTCCAACAGTCCCAGGCTTCTGATTTCATCCAATGTATATTTACTTGCATTAACCAGTGCCAATCCATAAAAAATGAGGGTTAGTGGCGCAACAATGCCAATGTAGCCTTTAGATAGAAGTATCAGGCACAAAATGCCTCCAGTGGCCAAGGGTATAAAAAGGTTGATTAACAGTCTTTTAGTCTGATGATCCCAAAGTTTTTCGTTTGTTTTCTTAGCCCTTCGCGAGGTAAAAAAGACTCCCGCACTTATGGATAATATTAATGTAGCAATGGCTATTGTTAACAGGCTTGTGATCGTTTCGTTAGTTAAAACAGCCACTCTGTAGCCCAAATAATTTTGATCAGCGTAGACAGTGTCATAGGCCAGATAGGCCCCTGCCAGTGCAAACACACCTGCAAATACTCCCGCGAGGCCACTTAGCGATATGAGCCTTGATGATCGGCTCATGATTGACTTGATTTCCTTTAAGTCATCAATATATTTTTGTTGGTCCATAGAAAGTACTTTGAATTACAAAGTAAATATAAAGAAATGAATTTAACTTCATAATACTTCTAATAAATTTTATTTGATATCTATCTGAATAATTTCTGTTAGCCCGTAAGAACTAATAGTGATTTCTGATTCATGTGGTTCTCTTATCACCATTAATTCACTTTGGTTAAGTTGATGTTTGTTATCATCAATCTTGATTGTAGCCATTCCTTTATTTAAATAAAAGAATGTAAACTGTTTACTAGCGCTAAGCTTTAAGCCTTTTGATCCTTCAAAAGTAATGGGAGTAAGAGTACCTGAAGTTTCGCCTTTTGTCATCAGATTGAAATCAGTGCAGGTTCCTAGACATTTTGTAGTCCAGTCACCCAAAAACTGATCACTTTCAAATTTCTTCAAATTCTTTTCGTGATGGCTTTCATGTGTTAGTGTTATTTCTCCATCCAGTACCATGAGCGTGCGATTGACACTTGGCAATTTTGTGAATATCGATTCTTCAATTTCAACAGACGCAATGCTTAATCGGAAGTCGTAATTATTGGCTTTGAATTCCTTCTGCGTTGGGTAGATATATAATTGGGTGGTTGTTCCGCCAGACCACACTGTCTTTTTATAGTCTGATGGAGTAATAGTTTTAATATCCATGAAGATTGATTGAGTCGCTTTCCAACAATTCTATGGATATTTTCATCTTCTTCATAATAACCTGAAAATGATCCTCTTCATCTTCTGTTATCAGAGAAATAGCCTCCCCAGGGTTTTCTGCCCGGCCTGTTCTTCCTATTCTATGGATAAAGTCCTTTGGTGATCTTGGCAATTCATAATTGATCACATAGGGCAAAAATTCAATATCAATTCCTCTTGAAAGCAAGTCTGTTGTAACAAGCACAGGCAGTTTACCACTCTTAAAATTTTTAAGGCCCTCTATTCTGGCAAACTGACTTTTCTTACCGTGGATGGCCTTGGCGTAAATCCCATTCTTATTAAGCTTTTCGGCTACACTATCAGCTTTATGAATGGAGGAGGTAAACACCATAACTTGCTTAAGCTCCAGATGCTTAATTAAGTATCTCAACAACGGCCCCTTTCTTTCTTCGGTTACTTTGTAAGCTGATTGCTTGATAAGATCAACAGTGGCTTCCTTTTCTTCAATCTTGATAGTGATTGGATTGTTAAGTATCAGCCGATCCATCGACTTTATGTCATTACTTAGGGTAGCAGAGAAAAGTAGGTTTTGCCTTCTCTTTGGCAGAAGAGCAAGTATTTCATCCAACTCCTTTTTGAAACCCATGTTGAGCATTTTATCGGCTTCATCCAACACAAGAGTTTTAACATCATCAAGATGTACTGCATTTTTTTCTGCCAGCTCAATTAACCTTCCTGGTGTTGCTATCAGAATTTGGGTTCCCATCATTTTCTTCATCTGAGGGTTAATAGAAGCACCTCCAAAAACAGCCATCACTTTTGGTGGATGATTTAGATAAGGACTGAATTGTAAGAAAACCTCTAGCACCTGATTGGCCAACTCTCTGGTTGGCACTAATACAAGACTTGCAACAAATCTATTTCTTGTGGTTTTTCTATCGGCTTCTTTAGCTAATATTGGAAGAACATAACTGGCGGTCTTTCCAGAACCTGTCTTTGCAATTACCAGTACATCATTACCTTCAATTATGGCTGGAATTGCTTTTTCCTGAATAGGATATGGCTTTTTATAATGATCTTTTTCAACGCCTGTAGAAAGAGAGGTTGGCAGCTTAAGAGAGGTAAAAGACATGTGGATTTAATTTATTGTGCGAAATTAACCTTTAAATCAGGACAATGGGCGAATCTGTAAAAGATATATGTTTCAAATTAACATTTGCCTAACTACTTTTAGCAAATGGACAGAAAATTTAAGTTCAAGGCCTGGAATAAAGAAACCCAACTCATGATGCGCCTCAATCAGATTGACTGCGAAAAGGGAGTGCTTTTCAAGAAGGACCATATCCTCTTGCAGTTTACAGGGCATTATGATAAAAATAAAACAGAAGTTTATGAGGCTGACATTCTCCTTTTTGGTACTGAGAAGAGAATGATTGTTTGGGACGAATTGCGTTACGGCTGGGCGATGATTGGGGAGGAAGGTAAAAAATCTTCAGTTTTTAGTAAATATGAATTGGAAAAAGGCGTTAAACTTTGCAGTTATTATGAGTCACCAACTACTTTTAAAAAGTAGGAGGTGACCTTTGGCTTAATTTTTGGATATAGTATTAACTTTTACAAAGTTCTAAAAAAGAAAAGGTTATGAAAGTATCAGTTAGCATAGAAAGCAGCATGATTACGACAGGAGAAGCGAGTATTGTTGGCCACCTTTGTGAGGGTATTTTACAAGACATAGAGCCTCTAAAGTGTAGTAGTTGTACCGCAGAAAGTGAAGTTATACTTCATGTAAATACTTCTAAATTTTCTGCTTTGAGAACTGAAATTAAGGCGTGCTGCCCTGAATTTCATACTGCGATTGAAAGGGCTATGCTAGTAGAAGCTTAGCCCATTTTTTCGCTGATATATGCAACAGCCTGAGTCATGGTCTGTAGCTTTTCAGCATCTTCATCAGGGATACGAATATTGAAAGTTTGTTCGAACTCCATCACCAATTCAGCATAATCCAAAGAATCTATTCCCAGATCTTTGACAAAATTGGCATCAGGAGTAACTTCTGTTTCAGCAATGCCTAATTTATCAACTAATATTTTGGTGATTTTTTCGTTTATGTCCATTGGAGTCCTTTTTGGCTTTAGCAATCCGTAAATCTATGAAATAAATTAAAATCGCAAAAAGAACTCTGTTCCTTCATCTACTTTAGATTTTACCCCGAGCATTCCCTGGTGCTGCCTCATAATTTGACGCGATAAACTCAACCCAATACCCGAACCACTCTTTTTAGTTGTGAAAAACGGAATAAAAATCTTCTGAAGTGCTTCATCATCAATGCCATTGCCATTATCTTTTACCGATATAATAGGCCTGCTTTTTTCATCAAAATAGGCCTTGACTTCTACCAGCTTGTTAGTTTGCTCATCAAATGCCTGTGTGGCATTTTTTATTAAATTAATCAACACTTGCTCTATAAGTTCTTTATCGGCATTTATGGTCATTGAAGGAGGATCTACATTTATCGATGCCTTCACACCATTAGATTCAATTTCTTTCTTCAACAACATGAGCATTTCAACCAACAACGGTTTTACACCAATCTCGGCAATTTTTGGTTTTGGTATATGTGTCAGATTTCTGAAGTCCTGAACAAACCTGATCAAGCCTTGGCTACGTTTTTTGATGGTTTGCACTGCCAGGTGCAAGTCTTCAATGTCTTCATTGCTTATAGCATTTATTTCCTGATCGTTACTCAGCTGATGTTTCAATTCATCTTCTACGGTATTTGCCAATGAGCTGATTGGGGTTACAGAGTTCATAATCTCATGCGTCAAAACCCGCACAAGGTTTTGCCATGCTTCCATCTCTTTTTCTTCAAGCTCATTCTGAATATTTTGAACAGAGATAAGCTTATACATCTTGCCTCGCAAAGTAAGCTCAATCGCATAAATGGCCAGTTGAACAATGTCACCTCCAATTTCCATCCTAATAAGGTCACGCCCACCTGTTCTCAATCTAATAATGATGTCAACCAGGTTTTCATTCAGTGTTTTAAGGTCACTGATGTTTTCAAGTTGACTTACCTTGAGCAGCTTTTTAGCCGCAGTATTAATAATTTGAATCTTGCCCTTCTTATCAAAGGTGATAAGGCCAATACCTATATGTTGAACGATATTTTTAAGGTATTGATAATCGGCCTCTTTCTCCTTTCTGGCTTCATGAAGGTTATTAAGCACATTATTCAATGCTGCATTTAGCCTATTTAGTTCGGGGTTGTCAAAATCGGTTTTGTATCTGTGAGTAATGTCATCATTTTCGATAGACTCCAGAAATTCCAGAATATCTTCATTGCCACGCTGGACATACTTGATCAATGAAATTACCTGTAGGCCCAGCAAGATGATAAGTATAAGCTCAGTAACAATATACCCATTTGAGGCTATCAGAAAAGCCAGGGAAAAGATAGTTACCAATAAAGCACCTACCCTAAAAAGTACTGCTGTTTTTACATTACTAAAGTCCATGCTTTTCTAGCCTGCGGTATAGGGAAGCACGTGTAAGGCCTAACTCCTTAGCTGCTTTAGATATATTGCCATCATGAATATTAATAGCTCTTTTGATCACATTTCTTTCTACATCATCCAGATTTAGGTTGTCAGTAATTACGTCATCACTTGAGTTTTGACCTCCTTTGAGAAAGAAAAAGTCATTGACTTCAAGCGTCTGGTTGTCACTCATAATCACGGCTCTTTCTATGGCATGCTGCAGCTCACGAATATTGCCTGGCCAATGGTATTTTTGAAGGCTGGTAATGGCCTCTGGCGAAATTCTCATGATTTCCTTCCTGTATTTTTTGGTATAACTAGTCAGAAAATGGTTCGCCAGCAAGGGAATGTCTTCAATGCGGTCTCGTAAAGCAGGGATTTTTATCTCTACTGTATTAATTCTGTATAGTAAATCTTGCCTGAAGGTACTTTCATTGACCATATCATGCACGTTCATATTAGTAGCACATATAAGGCGAATGTCAATGGGTATTGAAGTATTAGAGCCAATTCTTGTTACCTCCCTGTTTTGAAGCACTGTTAATAATTTCGACTGCAATGGCATGCTTAGGTTCCCAATCTCATCTAGAAATAGGGTTCCACCATTGGCGAGCTCAAACCTACCTGCCCGATCGTCTTTGGCATCTGTGAAAGATCCTTTTTTGTGACCGAATAGTTCGCTTTCAAACAATGTCTGGGTGATAGCACCCATATCCACACCTATAAAGCTTTGGTCTTTACGCAAAGATCTTTGATGGATGGCTCGTGCCACTAACTCTTTACCGGTTCCATTCTCTCCTAATATGAGCACGTTGGCATCTGTTTTTGCTACTTTTTCTATTAAGCTAAATACTTCTTTGATAGAAGAACTGGAGCCAATTATATCCTTGAAAGGCTGGTTAAGGTCCGCTTCTAATTGTTCCTTGGCCTTCTTAAGCTTGTCAACTTCTTTATAAGAGTGTTTTAGTTTTATGGCAGTTGATACGGTAGCCAGCAGCTTTTCATTCTGCCAAGGCTTAAGTACAAAATCGGTAGCGCCTTCCTTAAGCGCCTTTACCGCCATTTCAACATCTCCGAAAGCCGTTATTAATATCACAACTGCATCTGGGTCATGCTCTAGTATTTGGCTTAGCCAATAATAACCTTCTTTACCACTGGTGATATCTTTACTGAAATTCATGTCCAGTAAAATCACATCATAAGTGTCATTATTAAGAAGAAAAGGGATTTTCTTCGGGTTCTTTTCAATAATTACCTGATGGGCATGCTTTTTTAAAAGCAGCTTGGCTGCCAATAGCACATCCTCATCATCATCGATCATTAGGATCTTGCCGATTTCTTTCTCCACAAGTTATTTGTTTAGGTTACTCATCTTATGCTAAAAATAATGCCAAATCGCTCAGGTTATGGAAACACTGTTTTTGACATAAGACATGTACTAAAATGCACAATATTGTTCGTAATCGAACACTATTTATGGATTTAGTTAAACATTATTGCAAGTTCTGCTATCAGTATATTAACTTTAGCAAAAAACCACCAAATTATATGAAAAACATACTATTAAGCATCGCTTTGTTAGGTTGCACCACTGGCCTTTATGCCCAATGTAATCCTTATTACAATTTTAAGGAAGGAGCCAGTTGGGAGATTACCAATTACTCCGCAAAAGATAAGGTCACTGGAAGGCAGGTGAATATGATTAAATCAATGGATGACCTGGGCAATGGATGGAAGGCAGAAATGAATATGAAAAGCTATGATAAGAAAGATGAGTTAATCTTAGATAAAGATATAGAGGCAAGCTGCGAAGATGGAGTAATTAAGCTTGATATGGACAGGTTCTTCCCTGAGGAAACTATGCAGGCTTTTAAAGATATGGATATGACTATTGAAACTGAGAATTTGGAAATACCCTCAGACCTTAGTGTAGGAATGTCTTTAAATGATGCCTCTCTAAAAATGAGTGGTAGCATACCTTTTAAAATGGAAGTTAATATTGTGAACAGGAAAGTTGAGGGTAAAGAATCCATTACAACTCCTGCCGGAACGTTTGAGTGCTATAAGATTACTTATACCATCAACACCAAATCAATTATGTCTATGGAAACTAGCGGTGCCGACTGGATTGCAAAAGAAATAGGAATGGTAAAATCTGAGAATTATAATAAAAATGGTAAGCTACAAGGCTATAGTCTTTTAACCAAAAAGGACTAACAATGCCTGATGCTGATATGATTCATGCCAAACATTACATACCGAGAAGGGGTTAATTAATGTTTTAACAATGAATAATTTAAGCATTTGAAGAAATGTGCACTTTTTATGATAAAAGCTTACATCTGAAAAACCTTTTTTAGAAAATTGTGTTATATTAGCAGTGTTGTTATTGGGATAACTTGAGAACTTATCCTATTTATTTTGAGTTTTTGACCTTGGAAGTGCTCTTGACCGGAGCACTTCTTTTTTTGTCCACATCTTAATTAAACTCAAAAAATTGAACTTCCTGTTTTGGTAGTAAATAATTCCAAAGCCTTCATTCCCACCAGCGAATTACCCTTTTCATTTAATCCCGGGCTCCAAACTACAATGCTGTAATCTCCAGGCATTATAGCGGCTATGCCACCACCAACACCACTTTTGCCGGGAAGGCCTACCTGAAATGCAAATTCACCCGCTTCATCATAAAAACCACAGGTAAGCATGATTGCAGCTATTCTTTTAAATTGGCTTTTGGAGATATATTGATGTGTATCTACCACACCTTTTCCATGATTGGCAAAAACCCTGAAAGCTTTGGCTAGCTGGCAACAGGACATTTCAATACTGCAGCAGTAGCAGTACAGTTCTAAAACATCGTCAATGTCGTTTTCAATATTGCCGAAGGACTTCATAAGGTTGACCATGGCTGCATTTTTAAAGCCGGTACGCATTTCTGAGATAGCCACACTCTCATTATAAAAAATATTATCGTCCCCAGCCAGAGACCTTATAAAACTGATCATTTCTTCTTTGGGGTTATCAAAATGACTTAGCATCATATCGGTTATAACCAAAGCGCCAGAGTTGATAAAGGGATTTCTTGGAATGCCGTTTTCATGTTCTAGTTGAACCAATGAATTGAAGGGATCGCCTGACGGCTCAACATCTACTCGTTTATACACGCGCTTACCAATTTTTGAAATCATCAAAGCCAGCATAAACACCTTGGAAATACTTTGAATGGAAAAGGCTTCCTGGGCATCCCCAATTTCATAAGAATCCCCATCAAGGGTAAGTAAGTAAATGGCAAACTTTTCTTTATTTACTTTGGCAAGTTCGGGAATATAATCAGCAACTTTTCCCTTACCTATAAGGTGTGATACCTCTTCATTTATTTCTGCTAAAATTTTGTGATAATCCATTGTGCCAAGTTACAAAAAAGCCCTCACCGAGATCGGCAAGGGCTTAGATTCATTTTGACACTGACTGTTTAATTATCCAGGGGCTCATATTCCTTGAAAGGAGAGAGGTCGGCTTTTTCCAATTCTTCCCTCAGGGGCTTCCATTGTGTTTCAAAGAAAGCATCTACTTTTTTGATGGCCTCATCTAGCTTTAAGTTAGCCTGTTGCAACAATCTATTTTCAGTATCACCTGGCTCATAAAGGGCACTTCCTGCATAGTATGAAGCAGCTCTAATCCTATCTTGAATTGAAGGTTGTTTCTCGCCAATAATGCCCTGCTTTCCAGAATTATCTTTGCCAACGAAAGGTTCAAACAAAGAGTTAATCGAATCAATGGCAGCTTTACTCTTATCTATTAGCTCTTTGAATCCTTCTTCATCTTTTTCTTTCATTCGCTTAGTAAAATCTTCTAGTATTTCTTTTGATTCGGCAAGTCTGGCCGTTGCTTTTCCTGCTTTTTCAGAACTGGCTTCAATTTTCTTATCAAAATCATATTGAGCTTTAAGAACGGCCATTGTCATGTTAACCCTTGGATCATACTTTACAGTAATCATAGTGGAATCAACTTTGTCACCAAAAGCCATTTTAAGCTTATACTGACCTGGAAGCACCGTTGACCCAGACCGTTCAGGAGCATTTTTTTCAGGCACCCGTCTTGATGGGCCGTTAACTCCTTTTTCATCCAATCTCCAATACATTCTATGCACACCACTTTCCTTTGGAACTTCAGATTTTAAAGTCCTGATGAGTTCATTTTTAGAATTATAAATGGTCAGGATTACAGAATCATATTTTACCTCATCTTTTTTCACATCCTCAGTCTTAACCTCTACAGATGTATTTTTCTTACCCTTTTTGCCTTTACCTTCTTCTGGTTTGGCATCTTCTTTCTTCTTTTCGGGCTTATTAACCAAATAGGTAATCATCGCCCCACGGTTTCTATTCTCACCATTAAATATGGCGTCTGCACCAAACCTTGTTCCTGAAGGCTGCTGATTCAAAGTGATATAAGCATCCGGAGTATCATAAAGGTCTAAGGTATTTTTTACTGAATTAGTACCTTGTTTGGCTATAGCTCTTAATGGCCTTATGTCATCCAAAACATAGGCAGCTCTTCCATAAGTACCAATTACAAGGTCATGCTCCCTTGGATGAATGGCCATATCCATAGTTGGTACACTGGAGTAGCCTTCTTCCCACTTGTTCCAATTAGCACCTCCATCGAAGCTTACATACAAACCTCCTTCAGACCCCAAAAACATTAATTTGGGCTCTAATGGATCCTGAATAAATGATAAGGTATAATTCCATACCTGACTTTCTGAAACCATATTTGTCCAGGTATTTCCAAAGTCTGTAGTGTGGAATAAGTAAGGCTGATAATCAAAGTTTCTGTAATTATTTACAATCACGAAAGCTTCACCGGCATTGTAGGTAGAGGCTGTAATTTGAGCTACCCAACCTGCTTTAGGCATTCCTGGTATTTTAGAAGTAACATTAGTCCAAGACTTACCTCCGTCTCTTGTTATTTGTACATAACCATCATCTGTTCCTACCCAGATAATATCTTTTTGGACAGGGCTAGGGGCAATGGCCAAAATGGTGGTGTTGTTCTCGGCACCTGTAGCATCCATAGTCAAACCACCACTTTCATATTGCTTTTGTTTTTCAGGGTCATTGGTTGTCAAATCTGGCGAAATAACTTCCCATGTTTTTCCTTTGTTGGTACTCTTATGCACAAACTGGCTTCCATAATAAACTGTTGAGTTATTAAACGGATCCTGCGCTATGGCAGCATTCCAGTTAAATCTCAATCTCATGTCAGGATCAGGATGTGTTGGTTGTGCAAAACGGTTGTGACCAGTTTCCTTATCGTATACTGAGAGCGAGCCTTCTTGAGACATGGTATAGCCATATCTCGAATTGTCAGGATCAGGAACAACATCAAAACCATCTCCAAAAGAGATCTCTTGCCAGTACGAATTTCTTATTCCCTGAGACTTCCAGACATAGGCAGGACCAGCCCATGAGCCATTATCCTGCATACCACCATAAACATTATATGGATAGTCCATATCTACATTGATGTGGTAGAATTGAGCTAAAGGAAGGTTCTCAACAAAACGCCATGAAACACCTCTGTCTCTCGATATGTTAAGACCACCGTCATTACCTTCAATAATGAAATTAGGGTCTTTCGGATTTATATAAAATGAGTGATGATCAGGATGAATGCCCTTGTTCGTGCCATAGGCATCCATTAATTGTGAGAAATTCTTGCCGCCATCATTACTTACATTCACATAGGTAAAAATGGTATACAGCCTATTGTCATTTACAGGGTCAACATATATTTCAGAGTAGTAAAATGGACGGTTACCAATTTCATTGCCCTTGTTTGACATAAGAGACCAGGTGTACCCGCCATCATCAGAACGGTACAAGCCATTTTTGTTTGATTCTACAAGAGCATATACTCTATTTGGATTACTTGGCGCAACTGCTACACCTATTCTTCCTAAGTCACCTTTAGGAAAGCCATCGTCTTCAGTAAGCTTTTTCCAATTCTCGCCACCATCAACAGTAACGTACAATCCTGATCCAGGTCCGCCAGAAGTGAAAGTCCATGGTTTTCTGCGGTGCTCCCACATGGCAGCAAAAAGCTTGTTTGGGTTTGTTGGATCCATTACCAGATCTGCAGCACCTGTTTTATTGTCAACAAAAAGCACTTTTGTCCAGGTCTCACCACCATCAGTAGTCTTAAAAACACCTCTTTCTGGATGCTCACCCCAAGGAGAACCGATAGCCCCGACATAAACCGTATTTGGATTCAATGGATCGATTACAATTCTATGAATATGACGGGTCTTTTCAAGCCCCATAAGCTTCCATGACTTTCCGCCATCATAGCTTTTATAAATACCAAATCCACCATTTAGGCTATTTCTTGGGTTTCCTTCTCCAGTACCTGCCCAAACTACATCAGGGTTATTTTGCTGAATAGCCACCGCGCCAATTGACATTACCTTTTCCTTATCAAATACAGGGTTAAAACTGATGCCGCCATTAATTGATTTCCATAATCCACCTGAGGCTGTTCCAACATAAATGATGTCTTTATTATCGTCTACTGCATCAATGGCAGTAACGCGGCCACTCATTCCTGCAGGGCCAATGCTTCGTGGTGTCATGCCCTTGAAAACAGACATATCAACCTTCTGGGCTTTTAGTGTGAAGCAAAAAAACATTAACATGCCTAGTAGCATGCCAGACTTGGTATAATTATTCATAATGATGTTTAGGTTTAATAGTTGAATAAAGATGGCATCAAATATTTAGTGAAGCAACCAATGTTACTGGCGATTATTGTATTTTTCCACTAGCGGTAGAAATTATAGAAAAGCAACTTCTTTAAAGGCAAAATACCTAAGTCCGGATGAGGTTTCAATTTCTAAACGACCGTCTTTGTCTATCCCTGTAATCTTGCCGTTAAAGATTTCATCTGCCTTAAAAAGTCGGTCTTCACAGAAACCAAGCATTTGATTTAAATATTCAATTTTAAGTGCGGCAGCATCACCTTTTTTAAGTTGTATATACCTTGATTCTAAGCAACTCCCTAGTTGGTCAAGTGAATCTTGTAGTGTCAGTTCTTTTGAGGTAGCAAGTTTTAATGAAGTGGCTCTAGGGTGCGAAAAATCCTCTTGATTAATATTAAGGCCAATACCTACTACACTCGTTTCTATATTGCTGGCTTTCAGGTTATTTTGTATTAGAATTCCTGCTATTTTCTGTTCATGATAGTAGATATCATTAGGCCATTTCACTAGGAAGCCGTTTTTATATTGGTTTAAGAAATCCAGAATACCCAATGATATGGACATATTAAGCTGAAACTGCTCATTAGCTGCTAGAAATTGAGGTCTCAGAATCATTGAAAAAGTCAGGTTTTTCTCCGGCTGCGCTTCCCATGAATTACCACGCTGACCTTTTCCGGCAGTTTGGTTGTTAGTAATGATAATAGTGCCTTCTGGCAGTTTTTCATCTTTTAGCATCTGGCTCGCTACTTCATTTGTTGAATGACAAGATGGCAGGAAAACGAGCTTTTTGCCTACAAATAATGTTTTGGCAAGAATTTTATACAAGTATTTTCGTAATTTTGATAAGTCTAACCAAAGATAGTGAATGGATGTAAATAAGGATTTCACTCCTTCCGAAAAGTTAAGTGAAGCGGTGGTAAAGGGGATGCAGGAAAAAAAAGCTTCTGATATTGTTGTTATGGATTTGAGGAAAGTGAAAAATGCTGTGGCAGACTATTTTGTCATATGCTCAGGATCTTCAGATACTCAAATTGATGCCATAGCAGAATCAATCGATGAAGTTGTATTTAAATCGCTCAAACAAAATCCTTGGCATCAAGAAGGTAAGACTAACAAAGAATGGCTGCTTATCGATTATGTTGATGTAGTGGCGCATGTCTTCAAGAAGGACAAAAGAGAATTTTATTCATTAGAAAATTTATGGGGTGATGCTACCATTGTGTCAGTTGAAGCCTAAACTAAATGTTATTAGAAACGTTGTACGTTGAATTGAGAAACAAATAAGAGATGCCGGATAAGAAAAAAATATTACCGAATAAACCTCAAAGACCAAACTATCAGGTTTGGATAATTGCCGCTTTAATAGCTTTAATTTTTGGGATTACTTACTTCAATGGAGCCAATAATCTGGTGATCATTACTATGACCAAGTTTGAAAACATGGTGATGAGTAATGATGTGAGCAGGGTTGTGCTGGTGCCAAATCAAAAATATGTTGAGATCACATTGAAAGGTGAGGCTTTGAACAATGCCAAGTATAAGTCAGAGTTGGAAAGCCAAAACTCTTTTGGTGTAACGGAAGGCCCGCACTACAAATTGAAAATTGCTTCTGTAGACAGTTTTGTTGAAAACTATAAAGAGCTTCAGAAAAAACTGCCTAAAGACCAGCAAATGGACTATGAGGTAGAGGACAAGTCAGACTTTACCAGTATGTTGTGGAACTGGGGATTCTTAGTTCTACTGTTATTTGGATTCTGGTTCTTAATGAGAAGAATGACTGGTGGTGGAGGCCCCGGAGGTCAGATATTTAATATTGGTAAATCCAAGGCTGCATTGTTTGATGCTGAGAATAAAGTAAAAATCACTTTTGGAAATGTAGCTGGACTAGATGAAGCCAAAGAAGAGGTAAAGGAGATTGTTGACTTCCTGAAGACACCAAGTAAGTTTACTAAGCTTGGTGGTAAAATACCTAAAGGTGCATTACTGGTAGGCCCTCCCGGAACAGGTAAAACATTATTGGCAAAAGCCGTAGCGGGTGAAGCTGGTGTTCCATTCTTTACACTCTCAGGATCTGATTTTGTGGAGATGTTTGTGGGCGTTGGCGCTGCAAGAGTTAGAGACCTATTTAAGCAGGCAAAAGAGAAGGCGCCTTGTATAGTGTTTATTGATGAGATTGATGCTATTGGCCGATCTAGGGGAAGGGGGCAGATGCCAGGCTCTAATGATGAGCGTGAGAATACATTGAACTCATTATTAGTTGAAATGGATGGATTCTCTACTGACTCTGGAGTAATCATTCTGGCAGCAACTAACCGTCCAGACGTGCTGGATTCAGCTTTAATGAGACCAGGACGATTTGACAGACAAATAAGCATTGATAAACCAGATATTGTTGGTAGAGAAGCAATATTTAAGGTGCATTTGAAGCCTTTGAAAATGGCCAAAGATGTTGATCCTAAGAAATTGGCTGCTCAGACACCTGGTTTTGCAGGTGCTGAAATCGCCAATGTCTGTAATGAGGCAGCCCTTATTGCTGCTCGTAGAGATAAAGAAGCTGTTGATCTTCAGGATTTCCAGGATGCTATTGATAGGGTTATAGGAGGATTGGAGAAAAAGAGCAAGATCATCTCTCCAGAAGAGAAAAAGATTGTTGCCTATCATGAGGCCGGTCATGCAGTAGCGGGCTGGTTCCTTGAGCATGCTGATCCCTTGGTGAAAGTAAGTATTGTTCCTAGGGGAGTTGCTGCATTAGGGTATGCACAATACTTGCCTAAAGAGCAGTTCCTGTACCAAACGGAGCAGTTACTAGATGAAATGTGTATGGCACTTGGTGGTAGAGCTGCTGAAGAAATTATCTTTAATAAGATATCTACAGGTGCATTGAGTGACCTTGAAAGAGTTACTAAAATGGCATATAGCATTGTTAGTGTTTATGGTATGAATGAGAAAATTGGAAACGTTTCGTTCTACGACTCAAAGCAGAGTGATTACAATTTCACTAAACCATATTCTGACAGTACAGCTCAGACAATTGATGCTGAGGTGAGAAAGCTAATTGATGGTGAATACATTAGAACCAAGGATTTACTGAGTAAGCATAAAGCAGAGCTGGAAGTGATTGCTAAGGAGCTTCTTGAAAAGGAAATTATATTCCAAAATGATTTGGAGAGATTAATTGGTAAGAGACCATTTGAACACCAAACTTCATATCAGGCATTCACCAATACCAATGGTAAAGCAAAAGAAGCTGAACAAGCCAAAGAGGTAGATGCTGAAGTAAAAGCTGAGCCTGAAGCAACTTATAGTTCTTCAATTGGCAGCAGTGATTCTTCTGATAAAGAAGAAACTAAATAAGCTTAATAAAATAAATTGATAAGAATCAGGCGTGTGAGCGTCTGATTTTTTTATTTTTAGTGGTTATGAAATTCGACAACCTTGGTAGCGTAGATAAACTTGATGGCAAGAAGATTTATTTTGCTTCGGACTTTCATCTGGGAGCGCCCAATAAGGAAGAAAGCCTGAAGCGTGAAAGAAGGATAGTGAGATGGTTAGACTCTATTAGGGAAGATGCCCATTCTATTTATTTGGTGGGTGACATTTTTGATTTCTGGTTTGAGTATAAACATGCTATTCCAAAAGGATTTATTCGTTTGCAGGGTAAATTGGCCGAATTAAAAGATGCTGGCATACCGGTAATATTTTTTACTGGTAATCATGACATGTGGATGTTCGATTACTTTCCAAAAGAGCTTGATATACCAGTGTATCGTGAGCCAAGACAACTCATTGTAGGTGATAAGAAACTGCTTATCGGTCATGGTGATGGTCTTGGCCCTGGTGACCATACCTATAAATTTCTCAAACTTATTTTCGAAGGGAAGTTTTGGCACTGGTTATTTGCCAGGTTCCATCCAAATTTAGGTATTGGTTTTGCCACACGTTGGTCGAGAAGCAGCCGGGTGAGTAATGAGAAAAAAGAGGAGGATAAATTTCTTGGAGACCGCGAGTTTCTATGGCAGTACAGTAAAGATGTTGAGAAAAATGAACATCACGATTACTATATCTTTGGGCATAGACATTTACCCCTTAACCTTGAAGTGGGCGAGGCCAATGCCCGATATTTCAATTTAGGAGAGTGGGTTAATTTTAATACTTATGGCGTGTTTGATGGTGACAAATTTGATTTACTCACCTTTGAAGGCTAGCTCTCTATTCATATTACTTTTTATTATTCATTTTAATGTCTCCGGGCAGTTTGTTGTTACTGATAGTATTAAGGTAAGCAATATCGATAAAGTGTCTGTTGATAGGCAAGGCGCCATTTATCTTGGTGATGACAGCGGAAATGTTGATAAATATAATACTCAGCTGGAACTAACAGATCGCTTTTCACCGGTACAAAAGGGCAAGATTGGAATTTTGGAGGCTTGGAACCCACTTAGGGTTTTTGTTTTCTATCAACAACTTCAGCAGTATGCTTTTCTCGACAGGTTTCTGGTTACAGCCAACAGGTATGATATTAAGGAAATTTCGTCCTATGTGGGATTGGCAACGGTAAGTTTAGACAATAACCTCTGGCTTATTGACTTAGCAAAATTTGGTTTGATAAAATACAATATCAACTATGCGCAAATAGAAATAGAACGACCATTTGATTTGATATTGAACCCTAACAACTATGAAATAACCCATATCCGTGAATATCAAAACCTGTTATTTATAAGTGATAAAAAATCAGGGATTTTAATATTTGATAATTTGGGCAATTACCTTCGAACTATAAAAACTGTAGGCATTTCTTATTTTAACTTTCTGGGAGATAAAATCTACTTCAAAATTGACAATCGGTTGATAATAAAAGGGTTGTATGATGATTCTCAATCAGAATTAAAACTTGAACCAGAAGTGGATCAAGTAGTTATTTTTAAGAATTCAGCTTTTTTTTTAACAAAAAAATGGCTTAAAAAGGCCAATTTAAGTGATTATTAAAAAATCACGCCATTTGGGGGATTGAACCTTTCATCAATTCTGCGACCTTAGATATCAAGTTCTGATTGATTCGAAAAAACTTCCCTTAAGGCGCTCTCGCAGGTTAATTACAGGGAAGTTTTTTTATTGCCATTACCTACCCGAAACTCTGGATACTTATATCATTCCCCTCGACTTCAATTCCAAGTATTTGTTTATACTATTTATAGATAGTTCGCTTGGTGCCGATATCACACTATGAATGCCGTGTTTGGATAGTTCCTGGGCTATAAGTTTTTTCTCAAAGTGCAGATTTTCTGCAATTGCTTTATAATAAATGCCTTTAGTATTACTTGCAGGTTCATGAATCAAGGATCTCATTTCGGTATTTTCAAAGAATATAACAACCAATAAATGAGCTCTGGCAAGTTTTTGTAGATAAGGCAATTGCCTTTTCATCGCACTTCGTGTTTCGAAGTTTGTAAATAGTAAGAGCAGACTTCTTTGATTAATGTTTTGTTTTATGTCAATATAAAGGCGTGAATAATCAGCCTCCTTATAAGCTGTTTTTTCATTATATAATGTCTCTAAAATTTTAAGCATTTGCTTATTAGAGCCGCTGGCCTTTAAGTGAGCTCCAACCTTGTGTTGAAATGTAAGCAGACCGGCTTTGTCATCTTTTTTGATAATAATGTTTGCCAAGGCCAGGCTAGTATTAATGGCATAATCCAAAAGGGACATTCCATCAAATGGCATTTGCATCACTCTACTTTTGTCAATGATACAATATACCTGCTGAGACTTTTCATCCTGATACGTATTGACCATTAGTTCGCCATGCCTGGCGGTAGCCTTCCAGTTAATTGATCTGAAATCATCGCCCTCAGTATATTCTTTGATTTGTTCAAACTCCATGTTATGGCCAATCCTTCTTATTTTCTTTATCCCAATGGCTGTTAATTGGTTGGAAATAGCCAATAATTCAAATTTCCGCATTTGGATATATGAAGGGTAAACAGGAACTGTGACTTTTTTATCAAGTTGATAGCGTCTGGATATTAAGCCAATAGGACTGCATACATATATATTTATTAGACCAAATTCATATTCACCTCTTTTAACGGGTCTTAAGTTGTACTTTATAATTTCATTCCCTTTGGGTGATAGCTTAATATTAAATTTGAGATCCCTATACTGAAACTGGAAGGGCACCTCATCTATAATTGTCAATGAAGTATTAAAATTATAGCGATTATCAATAATCAGTTTGATAAGATTTTCATCACCATTTGAAAGTCTATCTGCTAATAATCTATGAGCCAATATTCCTTTAGCCACATTAAAAAGTAGAATGATATCGGTGATTACAACTACTATTAAAGCCATAAGAAGCAGTTTCCCTATAGGCAAAAGGAAAGTGAAAAAATAACTCAATAGAAGGACTAATGAGACGAATCCTATCGCATAAAACAACCTTGTGTTTAAAAAAATGTCCTTTATGGCCCGAAACATTAACGCGGAATTTCGATATTGTTAATTAAGCTTTCAATTATCTGATCTGGGTGCACCCCTTCCATTTCTTTTTCCGGAGTTAAGATTACCCGATGCCTCATTACCGGAGTAGCCATTTGTTTTATATCCTCAGGGGTAACAAAATCCCTTCCATTGATAGCAGCAAAGGCCTTGGATGTCTTTAAAATTGCCACAGATGCCCTTGGTGATGCACCAAGATATAATGAATGATCAGACCTACTATTGTTGACGATTTTAGCAATATATTCTAAGAGGTTTTTCTCTACATGCACTTGTGAGACTTTTTGACGGTATGCAATAATCTGCTCCTTAGAAAGAACTTTGTCAATAGCGGCCAGTTCACTTTTATTTTCACGTGTATTATGACCAACTAATATTTCAACTTCTTGCTCATATGTTGGATAATCTACCGATATCTTGAAAATAAACCTGTCTAGCTGGGCTTCAGGTAGTCTATATGTGCCCTCTTGCTCAATGGGGTTTTGAGTTGCAATAACGAGGTAGGGTTCCTCCATTTTGTTTGTTTCTCCACCAATTGTCACCTGTCTTTCTTCCATTACCTCAAAGAGGGCAGCCTGAGTCTTGGCCGGGGATCGGTTGATTTCATCAATTAAAACTATATTGGAGAAAATAGGGCCTTTTTTTAACTCGAAGTCCGTGGATTTCATATTAAAAACAGAGGTACCGAGGATGTCAGAAGGCATCAAATCAGGTGTGAATTGAATCCTTGAAAAATCTGAATCAATCACTCCAGATAATAGCTTTGCTGTCAGTGTTTTGGCAACACCAGGCACACCTTCAATTAATACATGGCCGTCTGCTAATATGGCTGTAATAAGTAGTTCAATCATTCTTTCCTGACCTATAATTACCTTACCAATTTCAGCCTTGATGGCACTTACACTATTATGTAATTCGGTTAAATCAATTCTACTTTCGAATTCGTTTTCCATGTTCAATTAAATTTGAAATTATCCAGATTTTTACTGAGTTCATTAAGATCCCTTTCATCTACAGAACTGCTGTTTCTTATTTTACTTATTTGAGCAAATAGCGCTTTGGTTAATCCTATATCATTACCGGTTTTTTGAGCTACTTCATTCATGAACTCTTCAGACCAGTCCTTATTTTTCATATAGTAGTTGGACCTTACTTTTTCAGTAAAGAAGGCTATTCGCTTTTCAGCTATGTTTTTATGATTAGAGTTTTGATAATATAAATTACCCAATGTGCCTACAAACTCTAGTGTTGTATTCTTTGGAGGTTCTATTATTGGGATAATACGTTGCCTTCGTTTTACCTCAAAAACTATGAAGAGCAACAAGGAAATGATCACTAGATAATAGGTTATACTTAGTGAATCATTAGAAAGTATATATCTCAATGGGGTCTGGGATTCAAGCCTTCCAGTTTGGTAATATGCTGTCCAATGGAGCTTTTCGTTAGGCAAGTAAGACATTGCTTTGCTTACAAATTCATTATTGTCTTCAATCAACAGGTAATTGTTTGTAAAAGCTAGTGGTGTAGTGGATAAATACAAATGGCCTTCACCTATTTTTAATTTTATAAGAACAGGCTCGTCAGTAGTTAATTGGCCAACAACAACGCTGCTGCCTAACTCTTCAAAATAATTGGAAATGGTGCTTTTTTCATAAGGATAACCGGCATTGTGCCTCAACTGGCTATTTGTAAAATTGACAAGGAGGGTGTCCGCCATGGTTAATCCATTGATTATATTTTGATCGAATATTAAGTTTTTAACTGTTAAATCCAATGTGTCCAAAAGTTTGGATTTGCCAAAATATTCAGATGAAACAAAAGCATTGTTGCCTTTTGAAATAAACTTTAATAGTGATTTGGTATCCTCATCGCTGGGACTAAAACTTTCTGAAAGAATAAACAAATTGCCTGCTAAAGAGTCGGCTAACTCATAAATAGTAAGATAAGAATGCTCTACATTATCAAACAGGTCTGGCAGCCTCTCCATTATTAAATAACTGCCAAACGGATTTTTGTCATTCTCATTTAACGTTACCGTCCAATTTATTTTTTTAGGACTTGCTATTTCTGCAATAAGGTAAAGTAAGGCTATGCCTACCAATATGAATATGTATTTGCGCTCGCCTTTCATTTATTCACATTAGAATTCCAATCATCAAAAATTGATTTTACTTTGAAATAATGACTTTCGTTAACCTTGAAATTCCCATACCACGTATAGGTAAAATAGTAGCCAAGATCTTTAAATCCTGATTTTATTTCTGAGGACTTTATTTCATACAGATAATCATTATTTGTTTTCCCAGGTATCCACCTGACAAGGTCTTTGTCGGAGAGCGCTTTAAGTGCTGCCAGATATGTAAGGCGAATGGCATTTCTGTAATTTTCTTCCTTCAAAGCTTGCGCTATAAGTGCTGCCAAATCCAGTTCATGAATATTTTCATCATGAATATTTTCCTGGGCTTTGTAAATGGTCTTGTTACTATGGAATATGTTGGTTTTAACTTTGAGAATTTTTAGTAGTGCATAAATAGAGATGGCAACGGCAAGTGCTATTAAAGTATATTTACCAATAGGTGTTTCGGTCCCAAAATAAAAAAGGCCACTTAATAGGCGACCAAGCCATTGCACAAAGCTGTCCCAGAGTGAAAGCCCTTCAACAGGCTTATAGCCATAATTGAAGGCCTCATCTGCCTTATAATCTGAAATAGCACCCTGATCAAATTTTCTGATACTAATATTTGTGTTGTCCTGAAGGGTACTGTCAGGCAACCCAAGACAAATAGTTGCCTGAGAAAGAATAAATAGTAGAAATATGATTCTAATAATGATCCTCATCTTTACTGTCATTCGATAAATCTTCGAAAGCATCTATTTTATCAATCAGCCCTGCAGCTTCCTTCATTTCCCGTAGGTTAAAATATTGAAATGCAATGCCCAACAACGGTAAAGCATACATGAGATAACTTAATAGGAAGTATAATAATAGAAGTACTTGATTGATAACAATGGAAGTTTGTGAAGGCTCTTGAAAAACACCAGTTTCAACAGTGTGCATGGTAGATATTATTGTGTTGACATAGTAGGGGATCATAAAAATTGATGACACAACTCCTTGTATCAGACCAATAACGAATAATAAACCAAAAGTGCTCCACCATTTCCCCTTAATAAGTTTCAAACTTCTGGTTAGAGCAGTTATAAAACCTACATTTTCATAGGCACGGATAATGAAAATCAGAGACGATGCAATAAAGAAATAAACAAGGCCAACCATTACAACTATAACAATCATGAATGCAAAGGCACCTCCTAAGGCTCCAAATGCAAATGCAGGGATCAATAGAGCAATGTAAATGGCTATTATCAGCAATGCATACAAAAACACTGTTCCTAATACATTCCAAAAGGAGGATTTTACTTTTGCGTATACTTCTTCCACTTCTATAGCACCACTTCCTTTTTTCTCATAGAGTTTCAAAAACTCATATACCACAGATATCAACGCTACAGATGCAAGAAGAAGAAATACAAAAGAGCCAATACCTTTAATACCTAAACTTAAAAACAAATCGGCATCAGGTGGTTTGCCCGTAGGATTGCCCATTGATTGGAATGAGTAATTAAAAACTGAAGTCATGAGAAGACTTCCTAACAGAAGAAATGGTCCGGCAATGTAAATGATACTTTTATAAAGCGGCTTAAAATTCCTTTTAACAAATTCTATCGTAACATTCAGTTTACTCCCAAAGTCACGCTGTTTATGAAGTTCAATTTGTTTTAGTTGCATTACGATTCAGTTGAATAGGGTAAATAATGAAGTAATAAATAATAAAAGAGGCTGACAGACCGATCAATATCAATTGAATGGACCAGTGCATTTTAGTATATCTGGTCAGGAAGGATTCAATAAACCCTGCCATAATAAAAACGGGAATTAGGCCAACTATAATTTTAAGTCCATTCTTAGCCCCTTTTTTAAATGATTCAATTCTGCTATAGGTTTTAGGAAAGAGTATGCTATTGCCCATTAAAAATCCTGCTGACCCGGCAATGACTATAGCCGATAGCTCCAGGGTGCCGTGCAACATAACTACCAGCAGGCTGTGGGCGAGAAACCCTTCTTTGGCAAGAAATGTAAGAAATGCACCCACCATAAGACCGTTTGAAAAAAGTAGGTAGCCGGTGCCAACTGACAGTAATATACCAGCTGCAAATGCCATAAACGAAACCCTGATGTTATTAAATGTGATCATGAAAAACATATCTGCTTCACCACTTTTGCCATAAACAGCCAATGGATTATTATCCTTGATGTTTTCCAGTGTCATATTTACATAGCTATCTCCAAGTATAAGCCTTACAAAAGTTTCATCATTTAGCACTGATACACAACCAATTAATGCTGCAACAATGAAGATTAAAAAAGAATATAAAAGCTGCTTGTGTGCCGAATAATAGAGTTGAGGTAGCTCATATTTCCAAAAGGTGATAAATCTTTTTTTGTCTTCTTTCTTGTTTTTATAGATCTGACCGTGCGCCTTTGAGGCTATTTGATTTAGGTATACAGTTGTTTCTGATTTTGGGTATTGTGTTCTGGAGAATGATAAATCGTCCGTAATCTGAATAAATAAGTCAGCAAGTCTGTCAGGTTCAATCTTTGTGTTTGATGATAAGCTTTCTTCAAACTCTTTCCACTTGTCGATATTTTGCTTTACGAATATAGCTTCCTTCATAGATCAATAGTCCCAATTACAGTTGATCAAACTGAATAGTCAAATAAGGTCTGAGAAAAAGTTCTCAGTATTTTACATGAATTTGTGAATCTATAACTATTTGATTATTAAATTTGAATTTTGCTTATAAAATAATCATGTCAACTGTCAATATTAGAACTACTCAAAATGTAGACATAAATTATCAACCAGCAAGTTTGTCTGACAGGATATTTGCATTTTTGTTAGACGGGTTGATTATGGCAGCCTATGTCATTATTTGCATCTATATTTTAGCCACCTTTTTTAATGACCCGGGTTGGATTGCAATAGTCTTTTTCTTGCCGATTTTCTTCTATCATTTAACTTCTGAAGTGTTTTTTAATGGCCAGTCAATTGGAAAGCGGCAGATGAAAATAAGGGTGCTTAAACTGGATGGAACACCACCAGAATTAGGAGCCTATCTATTGCGGTGGATGTTAAGAATAATCGATATTAGTTTTATTAACGGAGGGGTGGCAGTAACTTCAATATTGCTAACTCAAAATAACCAAAGGTTGGGAGATCTGGCTGCAGGAACTACCGTTGTAAAATTGCAAAGTGTAAAAAAGGTCAGCTCTCATGAATTAATTAAAAGCCTGGAGGCTGATGAGCACTATGTAGTAACTTTTCCTCAGGTAACTCAGTTGTCTCCTGAACAAATTAGATTGATCAATCAGGCATTAGAGGCAAATAGGGAAAACGCCATACGCGAACCGGCTATTAGATTATCAGAAAAGGTACAAGGCCTTTTGAATATTCAGACAGATATGCCACCTATTAAATTTCTTTACATGGTAGTAAAGGACTATCAATATCTAACTTCCAGATAAACCAAAATACTTTAAGTTGTAAGAGAGGAATTTCAACATTGTGTTTATTCTGTTGTTAGGCTATCATGCAGTATTCAGATATAGAAATTGACAGAATAATAGAAATGGCTTGGGAAGACAGAACACCCTTTGATGCCATAGAAAGTCAATTCGGGATTCCTGAAAAAGAGGTTATAAAAATCATGAGGACAAACATGAAGCCATCAAGCTTTAAGATGTGGCGGAAAAGAGTTCAGGGCAGGTCTACCAAACATACTCAACTACATCAAGCGCAAGGTTCAAGATTTAAATGTAGCAGACAAAAGAGCATTTCGTTAAATAATATTAGCAAGCGGTAGGTCGCTCGGGAAAGCTCTAATTCATTTTACCCATACTTTTTACAAATTATTAAGGCGCTATGTAACCTTTGATTTGTTGTCTCGTTATACTTTGTTATTCTATGTATATAGAATTAAAAGTAATATAATATGATTTCAAAAAATTTGACCGCGGCATCAACCAAGCCCATTATTCTTGGAATTTTAAAACAAGGAAATAGCTATGGCTATTTAATTATTAAAAAGATAAAAGAGCTTTCTGGGGGTAAGATGAAATATTCAGATGGAATGTTATATCCGGTTCTTCATCGACTGGAAAAAGATGGGTTAATAGTTTCTAAATGGGTAATGGAAGATGACTCGGTCAGGCCAAGGAAATATTATGAAATAACTGAGGCCGGTAAACAAGAATTAGCACAGGAACAAGCCCAATGGTCCCAAGTGAATTCTGTCCTTGATGCTATCTGGAATGTTAAACCATCTAAAAATTAAGCCATGTTTGATTTAGATATAGCAATAGAAATGTGGCTGAAGCAATTAAGAAAGCACCGTGCTTTTGATGATGGTGAAATCAGGGAGATGGAGCTTCATTTAAGAGATCATATTGACGACCTTATGTCTGACGGTATTGTTGCTCAGGAAGCGTTTGAACAAGCTGTGAGTGAGTTTGGGGAGATTCCCGTTATGGCTCAGGAAGAGTTTAGAACTCAAAAAAGAAGATTTTCAATTAAATCATTACTATTCTCCACCATGCTAAATAATTATACTAAAACCTCTTTAAGAAGGCTTTTAAAGCATCCTGTCAGTTCGGTTATCAATATATTGGGAATAGCCATTGCCATCGGTATCTGTGTATTAGTGTACTCTTTTGGTTACTGGATTGAAAAGACTGATCAGCATCATGAAAACAAGGACAACGTTTATCTTACCACAGCATTCATAAACAGAAATGGTAAGATGCAGCAATGGGGAATTTCACCCAGACCTTTGGGAGAAATGATGAAGGATGATTTTCATCAAATAGATAACATCTGCAGAGTAAAGGAGCAGAATGTTGTGATAAAACTAGAAGATAAGGTATTCAATGAAAAAACAACCTTGGTGGACCCATCTTACTTGGAAATGTTCACATTCCCTCTGGAGAAAGGGTATCCGTCATCGCTAACCGATAATTCGAGTATTATACTTAGTGCTGAAATGGCCAAAAAGTATTTTGGGGAGAATGATCCTATTGGAGAGGATTTGTTACTAATAGTAAGTGGTGAAGAGACAAAATTATTTAAGGTAACTGGAGTAGCTGAAGAGTTTCCAAGTACACATGCCATTGATTTTGATTTTCTAGTTAATTACCAAAATTCATCATGGGCAATACCGAATTATGATCAGGACGATTGGACTCAAACTATAGGTGCCACCCTAGTTCAGGTGAAAGACCCTGAAGATTTAGAGGTTGTAAAAGCAGGAATGGAGAAGTACAAAGTGCTGCAAAATGAGGCCATGGAAGACTGGAAAGTGGCTGATTTTAAGTTTGAGCCGCTGGCAACACTTTATCAGAATTCACCAGATATCAATAAGACCATCTCTTCTCGCCACTATAAAACAAATAAAATGGCGCATAGTATTCTGACAATACTAGCGATTTTTATGCTTGCTCTGGCGTCAGTCAATTACATTAACATTTCAATAGCCACTTCTGCGAAAAGGTTGAAGGAGATTGCATTGAGAAAGACCATTGGCGCCAATAGGATGATGCTGATTTTTCAACACTTGGTGGAGAACATCTTAACTACGGTTTTGGCTTTAGTATTAGGAATGGCATTCGGTAAATTTATTTTGGTGCCATGGTTTGAATATCAAAATGGCTATAGTTCAGGCTTTCATTTTTTAGATGTAAACCTTTGGCTTTACTTAGGTGCTGTAATGTTAGTTACAGCATTAATCTCTGGACTTTATCCTTCACTATATATATCTAGCTTTCAGGCGGTTAATATTTTTAGAGGGAAAATTAAGTTTGGTAAAGGCAACTTGGTTACCAGAGGCTTGCTCGGATTTCAACTTATCTTATCAGGTATATTAATAGTTTGTGCCATAATGTTTACACAGAACAGCGTCTATTTACAAGAGCGCAGTTGGGGTTACCAACCAAATAGTGTTCTGCACGCTGAAGTAGATGACTTTACTATGTATGATAAGCTCAGAAATAAAATACAACAATACCCTAATGTGGAGCTTGTAAGTGGTGGATCAGATCATATTGGTGTTCATAAAAGTCTGAAGGTGCTTAAAAAGCAGGATAAACAATACGAAATTTCATCCATTGCTGTAGATGCCAATTATTTAGAGTTAATGGGGGTGGAAGTTTTAGCAGGACGTGATTTCATGAAGAGCCCTACAGCTGATAAATTTTCCATTATTGTCAATGAAACATTTATGAATCAATTGTCCTTAGCAAATCCTATCGATGAAGAGTTTGAAATAGATACTGCAAAGTATACAATTGTAGGCGTAGCTAAAGACTTTCATTTTAATAGTTTTTCTAGTGAGATTGAACCTATTATTTTCATGCTTGTAGCGGAAGATAAATACAATAGTCTTGCTTTTAAGGTGGCTAAGGGAACAGAGATGGAATCATTGCAAAATTTAAAAAATGAGTGGGCAAGTTTATTTCCTGAAACTCCGTTTAGAGGAGGTCTTCAGGGAGATGTTTGGGGGGAATATTTTTCTTCCTTAGAATGGCACGGAGAGTTTTGGCGAATGATTGCTTATGTAACAGTTTTTATGGCGGCTTTGGGATTATTCGGTCTTATTTCACTAAATGTTTCTGGCAGAGTTAAAGAGTTTAGCATCAAAAAAGTGCTAGGCGCCAGAGTAAGTCACCTAGGTAAAAACATTATGAAAGACTACATGTGGCTTTTCACCATTTCGATCATTTTGGGTGCTCCAATTAGCTACTATTTAGTGGAATTCTTTTTTGATACTGTTTACACCTATCATGTTCCATCAAATTTTGGTAGCGTTTTAATGTCGGGTATAATCTTAATAGTTGTGCTATGGACTGTAGTAAGTATACTCTTAGTGAATGTGGCAAAATCAAATCCAGTTAATGGATTGAAAGAAGAATAAAAAAAAGAGGCTGATCATTCGATCAGCCTCTTTTTATCTCAGATAGAAAGAGTAATAGCCCTGTCTACCTTTACTGTTTACCCCTTCAATAATTACGCGGCCTCTAATTTTTTCTAGAATTTCAACCAGTCTTTCAGGGTCTTTAATAGCATTTCTGTTGATATCAGTAATAATGAAATCTTCACTAATCCCTATTCTTTTAATAAGGCCGTTGTCGATGTTAAATACTCTAACACCATAATCGATATTTAAAAGATCACGCTCGACTTTAGGCACAGTTTCAAATTTGGCACCTAAAGACTCTGATGTGTAAATCTCTCTTTTAAGAATGCTTGTTGTCCCTTCTCTGTTGGTTAAAACAAGGTTAGCATTTCCCGTTTGCCCTTTTCTTTCATAGGTGATCATCACTTCATCTCCTGGCGAATGGTAGCTCAATTCTTCTTCAAACTGACTGCGGCTGTCCACAACCTGGTTATTAAATTTGACAATAATGTCACCTTCTTTCAGGCCTGCTTTCTCTGCAGTACCATCCTTTTGAACATAAGATAACAAAACACCATTGATATTGTCCTGGTCAACATTAATATCCAGCCTTTCTGCTATAGTAGCATCAAAGTCAGCAACTTCACCACCGAAGAATGCCTTTTGCACCTCTCCATATTCTATAATGTCAGTGACTATCTTTTTAACAATATCTACAGGCACAGCAAAGCCATACCCAGCATAAGAGCCAGTCTTTGATAGAATAGCGGTATTGATACCTACCAGTTCGCCATTTTTATTGACCAATGCACCACCACTATTTCCTGGGTTAATAGCGGCATCAGTTTGTATAAACGATTCGATTGGAAACTTACCCTGCAAAATATTGATCTCTCTACCCTTGGCAGAAACGATACCTGCAGTTACAGTAGAGGTTAAGTTAAAAGGGTTGCCCACTGCTATTACCCATTCACCAACGTTCAGAGTCTTGGAACTTCCAATTGTTATAGCAGGCAAATTATTATCCTCAATCTTTAATACCGATAAGTCAGTTGAAGGGTCAGTTCCTATCAACTTGGCATCGTAGACTTTTTTATTATAAACCACTTGTAGTTTATCAGCATCTTGCACCACATGATTGTTTGAGACTATATACCCGTCTTTTGAGAAAATAACACCAGAGCCACTGCTTATTTGTGTTTGACTTCCAGGATCTCTGTCAAAAATGTAGTCTAAATAACTGCGGCCGTATGAGCGCTCCGAAATGTTTTTAATATAAACTACGCTTTTTGTACTGGCCTGACTTGCACCAACAAAATCTTCGCTTAAGCTAGAGGAGATATCTCTGGAGGGAAGTGGTGTGCTAGTAGAATTGTTGGAAGCAAAGTTGACAACAGGTGTAGATTGGAATTCACTTTGAGTATTCTGATCAATTTTAATCTGATCATAAGTAAAAGCGCCACCAAGTCCGGCAAAAAATGAAACTAAAATATACAAGACTGTTTTACGCATAGTATTTTAATTTTTCTTTGATGTAAACAAAAATTGTGCTGATTTCTACAACGTGACAAAATGTAAGGTGTTGCTAAAATTATATAAAAGATTCATTCTGAATTAAAGACTCAAATTAGCCGTCAAGATATAAATTTCACATCTTTGAATATTCAGAAATAGTCATCTATGGGAATACGTTCGTTTTTCGGAAAGCCATTTGCCAGATACATTGCTAACCAAACTAAAAAGTGGTCTTCAGATCCAGCTGGATCACAGCAAAAAGTTCTTGATAATCTTATTAAAAAGGCTGCTTCAACCAAATTTGGCAAGGATCACAACTTTGGCCAGATTAAGAGTTATGATGATTTTAAGGCCAATGTCCCCATACGCGATTATGAGCAACTGAAACCATATATTGAGGAAATGGTAGCGGGAAAACCTGATGTTTTATGGCCAGGTAAACCCATCTATTTGTCGAAGACATCAGGCACCACTTCTGGTGTAAAATACATTCCTATTACTAAAGACTCCATTCCTAATCATTTTGTAAGTGCTAGGAATGCCGTATTAGCTTATGTGGCAGAAACTGGGAATGCCGATTTTTTAGATGGAAAGCTTATCTTTCTATCGGGCAGTCCAGAGCTTTCAAAGAAGAATGGTATTCACGTAGGCAGGTTGTCGGGCATTGTGAATCATCATGTGCCTGGTTACTTACGAACTAACCAGATGCCTAGTTATGAGACCAATTGTATTGACGATTGGGAAACTAAGCTAGAGAAAATTATTGATGAGACACTCGATAAGGACATGACCTTAATCTCTGGAATACCACCTTGGGTGCAAATGTATTTTGATCGAATTCAAGACAGAGTAGGGGATAAGAAGATCAAAGAGGTGTTTGAGAATTTCTCCATGTTCGTCTATGGAGGGGTTAATTTTGAGCCTTATCGTGCCAAGCTATTCGATACCATTGGAAAGAAGATTGATTCAGTGGAAACATATCCTGCATCTGAAGGTTTTATTGCTTATCAGGACTCTCAGATAGAACCAGGGTTATTGATATTATTAAACAGCGGAATCTTTTTTGAGTTTATACCAGCAGATGAATATTTCAATGAGAACCCTACAAGACTTAAAATAGATCAGGTGGAGCTAGGCCTCAACTATGCCTTGATTATTAATAGCAATGCAGGGCTTTGGGGATATTCTATAGGAGATACTGTAAAATTTATTTCTAAGACACCTTATAGGTTATTAGTTACAGGAAGAATCAAGCACTTCATTTCTGCTTTTGGGGAGCATGTGATAGGAGAGGAGGTAGAGAAAGCAATGAAAAACACTTGCGGGAAGTTTCCTGAAACGGAATTAATAGAATATACCGTTGCTCCAAATGTAACCCCTAAAGAAGGCTTGCCCTTGCATGAATGGTATGTTGAATTTGCTACTGAGCCTAAAGATTTGGTGGCCTTTGAAAAAGAGCTAAATTTGCAACTTCAAAAATTGAATACCTATTATGATGACCTCATAAAAGGCAACATTTTAAGAGGGTTGGAAATCATCGTGCTCAGAAAAAATTCATTTATAGACTATATGAAATCAGAAGGAAAGCTAGGTGGACAGAATAAGGTGCCTAGACTTTCTAATGATAGGAAAATTGCTGAAGCCTTAATCTATTACAATAAAGAATATTGAATACAGAATTTAGAATTACGTTTACCTTCATCCTAGTTTTTAACTTGCTATCAATTTTACCAGTCATTGGTCAAGTCAATTCATTATATTTTCCTCAGAACAATTCAAGAAGTAAACCAATTAATCTTGATAAAAAGATAAGAAAAAAGAGATTGAAGACGGGGTTTATAAGATTTACAGACAATCGTGAAATAAAATGTGATTTGTTTTATGATGAAGAAACCGGTATAGTCTATGAGAGTGCACCAAAATTTGATAAACCGCACACTGCTTTAAATATTTCTTATTTTGAATATGCCAAAGACGAAGCTGTTCATAAATACTATTCTATTCCAGTAGAAGGTAATGGGGTTGTTTTTTTTGAGGTTATGAATGAAAATGAAGGAATAGTAATTTTAAGAAGTCTACATAAACCATCGGATATTCATATAAAGACAGGAGGTGCTTTAGGTGGTGTCCTTGAGTATTTTTATCTCGCAAGAGAGGGGATTGTTCCACAGCTGATTTTATATCGGACAATGAATGGATTTAGGCTGTTTGATACCCAAAGCCTAAAAATAGCGTTTGGTGAATATTTCAATGAAGTCAATGAATATATAGAATCAAAAGATCGCGAGATTAGGAGTATGGATGAATTAAAAGAGTTAGTTGATTTTTATGTGTCATTAAGCTCTGATGTTTGATTTGGAAAGACGTATGAAAAACATAGCAATACTCGGTTCTACAGGTTCCATAGGAACTCAAGCACTTGATGTTATCAAATCACATCAAGATAAATTTGAGGTAGAAGTACTGACTGCACAGAATAATGCTGATCTACTGATTCAGCAGGCCGTTGAGTTTAAACCTAATACTGTTGTCATAGGCAATGAAGACCTTTATGATAAAGTGTTTTCTGAGTTAGATGGGCATGACATAAAGGTATATTGTGGAGAAAAGGCACTGGCCTCTGTTGTTGAAATGGATACCATTGATCTGGTACTTACTGCACTTGTAGGTTATGCGGGTGTGAGACCAACAATAAAAGCGATTGAATCTGGAAAGAGCATTGCCCTCGCCAACAAGGAGACTTTGGTAGTTGCCGGTGAGTTGATCACCAAATTGGCAGAGGAAAAAGGGGTTAATATTTACCCTGTAGATTCCGAGCATTCAGCTATTTTTCAGTGTCTTGTTGGGGAATTTCATAACCCAATTGAAAAAATAATATTAACTGCTTCTGGTGGCCCATTTCGCGGAAAAACGAGAGAAGAGTTATTGACCGTTACTAAAGCCCAGGCGCTAAAACACCCTAATTGGGATATGGGCGCTAAGGTTACCATAGATTCAGCCTCATTGATGAATAAAGGGTTAGAGGTGATAGAAGCAAAGTGGCTTTTTGGACTTAATACTGATCAGATAGAGGTTATTGTTCATCCTCAGTCAATTATACACTCTATGGTACAGTTTGAGGACGGCTCAATAAAGGCACAAATGGGACTTCCTGATATGAAATTACCGATTCAATTTGCCATGGGTTTTCCAGATAGACTTAAATCTGATTTTCCGAGGTTTGATTTCACCAAATACCCTGCCTTAACATTTGAACAACCTGACCTTAAAACATTTCGTAATCTAGGTTTGGCTTATGATGCACTGGACAAAGGAGGTAATATGCCTTGCATTTTGAATGCAGCAAATGAAATTGCTGTTGAGGAATTTTTAAAAGATAATATAGGTTTTCTTGAAATGTCTGATGTTGTGGAACAATGTATGGGTAATATTGCTTTTATTAAAGCACCTTCTTACGAAGATTACGTACAGACAGATAAAGAAGTAAGAATTAAAGCATTAGAAATAGTAAATAAATAGATGGACGGATTAGTAATGGCGGCTCAGATAATACTGAGCTTATCAATTTTAGTAGGGGTACATGAGATGGGTCACCTATTAGCTGCCAAGTTTTTTGGCATGCGTGTGGAACAGTTTTCAATTGGTTTTCCACCAAAATTATTCAGTTTCAAATATGGCGAAACGGAATATGCACTTAGTGCCATTCCATTAGGAGGATTTGTAAAAATCTCTGGGATGATAGACGAATCAATGGACAAAGAGCAAATGAAACAGCCACCACAACCTTGGGAATTTCGCTCTAAGCCGGCATGGCAACGATTAATCGTTATGCTAGGCGGAATCTTCGTCAATGTGGTTGTTGGGATCTTGATTTTCATTTCATTGACCTATATTTTCGGAGATCAGATTATCTCTAAAGATCAGGTAAATGCCAATGGCGGGATTATAGTAAGAGACCTTGGTAAAGAGCTCGGACTTCAGGATGGTGATAAAATTGTTAAAATCAACGGTAAAGACTTTGTTGATTTCAGTGATGTGATGGATACAAAAGTTTTCCTTGGTGATGCTGCATATTATACAGTACAAAGAGGAAGCGAGCAGGTAAACATTCAAATACCCAATGATTTTATTGAGAAATTTAGCGATGAAGACGCATTTGGAAACTTCATCGTTCCTAAAATCCCCATCTCAATTGTTGAAATGAATGATAATACCCTGGCGCAGCGCATGGGTTTAAAGGAGGGTGATATTTTTGTCAGCCTGGCAGGACAGGATATTGTTGAGTTGGGTGATGTTAAGAGTATTATTTCTGGTTATAAAGAAGACTCAATAACTGCTACTGTAAGACGAGGCAATGAGTTGATGACCTATGCTGGTGCAGTTAAAGGTGATAGTGTTTTAGGTGTAATGGTTGGCTTACCAGAAGGTTTCTTTACAACTAAAGAATATGGATTGGCAGAATCTGTACCAATGGGAGCCGAAAGGGCATTTGGTGTGATCTTTACCCAAATACAGGCCTTTGGTAAAATGTTTAGGGGCGAGCTTAATGTGAGAAAGTCACTTTCAGGCCCGATAGGGATAGCTAAAGCTTATGGTGGCACTTGGGACTGGCAAAGGTTCTGGAGGCTGACAGGTTTACTTTCTATGGTGCTGGCATTTATGAACTTACTGCCAATACCAGCTTTGGATGGTGGTCATGTAATGTTCTTATCTTACGAGATGATCTCAGGGCGTAAGCCGTCAGACAAATTCTTGGAGAATGCCCAAAAAATAGGAATGGCCTTTTTACTATTATTGATGGTGTTTATAATAGGAAACGATATATTCAAGGTGTTCTTCAATTTCTAATTGAACAACAACTAAAAAAGCCAGATCTGAATCTCAGGTCTGGCTTTTTGTTTTCTATTTATTTTGACTGTTTGATGCTGCAATTTGTAGCTCCAGTCTTTTCATTTCCCTTAAAATCACATTGTTGTTCATTTGCATCCAATGCCACATTTTTATTCCCATTACACCCGTCATGCAAAAAAAGCCAATACCGATGTACACCAACATTTCCTTAACGGTTTCTGCCTGGTAGAATTGAACGCCACAATAGACCACTGCAATAAAAAGCACAAAGGCCATAATGAATGTTAGAATGTATAGGTTCTTGTTTTTGCCCTGAAATACACCTAATGTCATATCAATAATATTCTGCTCCCCAAGTTGATCATAAAATTCAGCTTCTTCTTTGCTCAAAGCTTCATAAATGATTTTGTCGATTTGTTCATTAGTTTTTTTCATGATTCACCTCCTTATATTTTCTTTTTAATAATTCTCTTGCGTAAAAAATTCTTGATTTAACAGTGCCTTCTGGCAGTTTTAATACCGATGCTATCTGCTTTACGGATTGCTGTTCCAGATAAAATAGCGTCAATATTAACTTATGCTGTTCTGGCAATTTCTTTAATAGGTCACTAATGGTATTCCACGAATCGTCCTCTTCTATTGAATCCTCAACATCCATCTTTTCATTTAGCGTCACCTCACTTTTGTTTTTAGCACTTCTAATTGCGTCCATTGATTTGTTGTAGGTGATGCGGAATGCCCAGGTGCTAAACTTTGAAGGATCCTGAAGTTTGTATAGCCCTTTATGGATGGCAATCCACGCATTCTGGACTACATCCTGAGCGGTTTCAATATCATGTGTAAACTTGCAGGCAAAGTAGATCAGCTTCTTGTTCCATCTTTTGATCAGCAATGCAAAGGCTCTGTAATCACCTTCATGACATTTCAAAATCAGCAGCTCATCAAAGATTTTATCTTTATTCATCGAAAGTACTTAATGACATATGTTAGTCGGAAGTTGATGAAAATGGTTCAATTATTTGTGAAAAAAGAATTGACCTTCCTGCAACTACTCCTGGCTAAGCCTCCAATATCAACACATCCTGAAAGTAAAGGCCGGGTACTTCTTTCCAGTTGCCATGATGAAGCTCCTTAAGCTTTAAACCTGATTCGTTTAAAAGCAGATTCAGCCCATTTTCAGTTACACCAATAGCATCTTCTGGATATTTGACCCATTTAGGAGCAAACCAATCTTTAGACTCGTATGCTGGTTCATCAAAAATCCATTTATTGGATGGGGTGTTATGGTACTTGCCTTTTTTGCCTGATTTTTCTTTTACAGAGAATTCATAAGTTCTGTCTAGAATAAAAAAGGTAATTACAGCTTTGCCTCCTGGCTTAAGCACTCTTTTTATTTCTTTGAAATAGTAGATGGCATCATCTTCTTTCAAATGTGTCCAGACGGATAGGGCCGTTACCAAATCGTAAGTTTCTGAAGGCACCGGCCATGGTTTTTTCTCCTCTGATTGATTCTTGACATAGGTTGGGTTGGCAAGGTCAAAGTGTATGAACTCGTAGTATTTTGGGTCGTAATGACTTGCATCAAAATCAACATCCTTTTTGAGGACATCTAACCCAGTGTATTTACCATTATCCTTTATAAAATTTTGAGCGGCAATGGCCAGCAAACCCGTGCCACAACCAACATCAAGAATCTTATTGCCACTTTTCTTGTCCAAAATGTTATAAAAAGTAGTTTGGAAGATGCCAATAACATGCGCCCATTCAGCATAGGACACCTTTCCACCCCGTCTGTACCTTAGGCCTGGTATATTTTGAATGTTGTTAGTTCGGGCAATGAATTTTCTATCTCCCTTTCTGAAAAACAAATCCACAATGGCAAACAACTTTCTGCTAATTCTCTTTATCATGATTTAATTCCGGGATCCTATTTTTCGTACTGCGGCTTTTCCTGGCCTTTGTAGATTTCAAATTCAACACGCCTGTTCAGGCTTTTCTTTTCTGAGCCTGTTGCTATAGGTTTTGAACTACCATAGCCTTTAGCACTTATTTTAGACTCATTGACATTGCCAAAATAGACAAGGTATTCTTTAATGATGTCAGCCCTTTCTTGAGATAATTTAAGGTTAAAATCTTCTCTGCCATCAGAATCTGTATGTCCGGATATATGCAGCTTAAATTCTGGGTTGTCTAGCAGGAAGTCTGCTAGCTTGTCAAGGTCACTGTACATTGGTGTTGACATTTCGGCCTTACCTTCCTCAAATTCTATTGATTCAAATTTCAATTTGCTGGAAATGGGCTCAGTGGTCTTATTTAGCTGCATTTCACCATCCAGATAGAACAGTTCTTCTATTCTAAAGAATTCTTCACCTTGTATAACGAGTAGGTAGTTATTGTTGTTGATAAGATCAAACTGAAAGGAACCATCAGGCCTTAAAAACTTTGGAGCGACTTCTATTCCATTGTCTAAGTCAATTATTGATACTATTCCTTTAAAAGGCTTTCCAGTTTCTTCATTCATCAAAGAGCCAGTCACGGTTGTATTAGCTCCTGGCTGAGCTTCCATAGGCAGTGGAAATGAGTACAGATCAAGGTTGGCCATATTATTGCCCACAGACCGGGCATAGTATAAATCTTCAGATTTGGCATCAATGGTAAAGTAAAACTCACTTCCTGGCCCATTAACCAGAGGGCCTATGTTTTTAGGCTCGCCCCAGTTCTTACCATCATGGTATGATTTGTAAATATCAAACTCTCCGAAATTCAGATTTTGGCCGTTAGAACTGAAATACAACACTTCAAAAACATGATGGTAAAAGGGGCTTACTTCTGAATTTCGGGTGTTAATTATAGGGCCTACATTTTTGGCTTTTTGCCAGTTACCATCAGACCCTTTTACAGAGAAATAGATGTCCGAAAGCCCGAATCCTCCTAGCCGGTCAGAGGCGAAATATAAAGTATCTTCTCCATGTGAAAGGCTAGGGTGGCTATCCCAAGAAATGCTATTAACATTGGTTCCTAGTGATTTTACTTCACCCCAATTTTCCTCATCCAATTTTTTGGCGGTATAAATATCACAATCTCCCAGTCCGTCTGGCGCATTACACCTGGCGAAAAACAAAGTATTACCGTCTTTGCTCATGGTTGCGGAGCCTTCGTTGTATTTGGTATTCAGCCCTCTAAACTCTACGGCTTTGCCCCAGCTATCATATTCGTTGGTTGTGTAGAAAAGGTCTTCGTCATGCACTGGATCAAGCCCACGGTTATGAGAGTTCCTTTTGGATGTGAAAATAATAAGATCATCACTGCCACCTAATGCCGGGGCATAATCAGACTGATCAGAATTAACAGTGGCGCCCATATTTAAGAGCACACTCCTTGGTGGCCGTAGCGTGTCAATCTCTTTTCTATAATCTACCAGTTCATAGTAGTAGTCAAGTGGTACGTAGTACTCCTTATCGTTCTCAGCAAGCTTTTCGTAGTAGAGTTCAATAGTCCGGATATCAATATCCTCACGGTGATGTTTTAGTACTAATTTGTACAGCAGTTTGGCTTCAGAAAGATTGCCATATACTTCGGTTAACTTGGCAAGCCTCCAAAGTAAGTAAGTGTCACGGTAAAAGTTGATTACACCAAAGTTTTTTACATACTCTTTTAGTACTGGGTACAGTTTCTCCCAATCGGCATCGGCATCAAGTTTTCTAATAGTTTTTAACTTTGACTGATTGCGGTAATATGGAACTTTGTTGAGGTTGGGGAAATCAAAAAGATGAGATTCACTGAAAGTAGCCAATGTATCGTTCACTGAAAGAACACCAAGGGACTTCTGTTTGTCTTTCGTTTTCTGTGCTTTAGAGGGCTTTACAACTAAAACTAGTATGAGAAGGCAAAAAAACCACGTATAAAAAATCCTGTTCACTACCAACCTGTGTTAATTATGCTGAGAATAAAGATGTTATAAAAATGTATTTTTAACAAGTTGACGCCCATATTCAATTTGGCATAGCTATTGAAACATATATAAGCCAATTAAAAACTACTGAAATATACGCATAAGTGTGTCATTTTGACATTCTATTACCAGAATAAAAGAGAATTAAATGTTTAAAAAAATATTTTTATCTGATTTGACGGAAGGTGATGCTGAAGATTTAATTCAGATAATAAGCCCTGATGAAGACACTAAATTAAAGGATGATGAGGTGCCCGAGGAAGTAGGCTTACTGCCAATAAGAAATACAGTCCTTTTTCCGGGTGTTGTTATTCCCATCACTGTAGGTAGGGAGAAGTCTATCAAGTTGGTGAAGAAGGCGTTTAAAGGTGACAGGATTATTGGGGTTGTAGCTCAGAAAAATGTAGATACTGAAGACCCATCGGTGAAGGATATTTACGAAGTAGGTACTGTGGCAAAGATCATAAAGATGTTGGCTCAGCCTGATGGTAATACAACCATAATCATTCAAGGAAAATCAAGGTTTAAGGTAGATGAAATGCTGACGGAAGATCCTTATTTTAAGGCCAAAATCAGTTCGTTAAAAAGTATATTTCCGTCTAAGAAAACCAAAGAAACCAAAGCTTTAAAACAGAGCTTAAAGGATTCTGCTACCAAAATACTCAGGCTTAATCCTGAGATACCTCAGGAGGCTCAGATGGCGCTGGATAACATTCATGATCTAGGATTCCTTACTCACTTCTTGGCCTCCAATTTAAATGCAGAAGTAAGTGACAAACAGAAACTTCTGGAAATTAATGATGGGATAGAAAGAGCGACCCTGCTCTTGGAATATATGCTTAAAGAAATTCAACTTTTGGAGCTTAAGTATGATATTCAAAAGAAAGTACATACCGATATAGATCAGCAACAACGTGACTACTACCTGCGCCAGCAGATTAAAGTGATGCAGGATGAGTTGGGTTTTGATGGGGCAGACAGGGAAGTGGAAGAGCTTCGTTTGAAAGGTGAGAAAAAGCAATGGTCTAAAGAGGTTAAAAAACATTTTGATAAGGAGCTTGATAAAATACTAAGAATGAATCCACAAGCTGCTGAATATCCAGTGGCAATGAATTACGTTGAGCTTTTACTTGACCTTCCTTGGGATGAATGCACTCAGGATGATTTTGACCTAAAAAGGGCCAGAAAGATTTTGGATAAAGATCATTTCGGCATGGAAAAGGTTAAAGAAAGAATCATCGAATACCTTGCTGTCTTAAAGTTGAAGCAAGATATGAAGGGGCCGATACTTTGTCTTTATGGCCCTCCTGGGGTGGGTAAAACTTCGTTAGGCAGATCCATTGCCAAGGCATTGAAAAGAAAGTATGTCAGAATGTCACTTGGGGGCGTTCATGATGAGGCTGAGATAAGAGGCCATAGAAAAACTTATGTTGGGGCATTGCCAGGAAAAGTTATTCAGAACCTGAAAAAGGCAAAATCCTCTAACCCGGTGTTTATTCTCGATGAGATTGACAAGGTGAATTCAAACTTTAGAGGTGATCCTGCATCTGCTTTGCTTGAGGTACTTGACCCTGAGCAGAACAACTCGTTTATGGATAACTATCTTGAGTTGGAATATGACCTTTCAAAAGTATTGTTCATCGCTACAGCCAACTCTTTGGATACCATTCACCCTGCATTGCGCGATAGAATGGAGATCATTGAATTGACAGGCTATACACTGGAAGAGAAAACTGAGATTGCTAAAAAGCACCTTATTCCTAAACAGAAAAAGGAACATGGCTTGAAATCAGGTGATGTTAATTTTCATAAGAGTGCCATCACAAAATTAATAGAAGGGTATACCCGCGAATCCGGGGTTCGTAATTTAGAGCGTAAAGTAGGCTCTGTTGTTCGTCATGCGGCAAAATCTGTCGCTATGGAACAGGAGTTTGAAAAAACCATCACCGGTGATGAGGTAGTGAAGATTCTGGGTGCAGAGATTTTTGATAAAGAACTTTACCAAGGCAATAATGTGGCTGGAGTAGTTACTGGCCTGGCCTGGACATCAGTAGGAGGTGAGATATTATTTATAGAATCCAGTCTTTCAAGAGGCAAGGGTAAATTAACCTTATCTGGCCAGTTGGGTGATGTAATGAAAGAATCGGCTATGGCGGCCATTTCTTATCTGAAGGCCAATGCTGAGACATATGGAATAGATTACAGGGTTTTTGATAATTATGATTTGCATGTGCACGTTCCGGCAGGTGCTGTACCTAAAGATGGACCTTCAGCTGGTATCACAATGCTTACTTCCCTGGCTTCCATCTATACACAACGGAAGATAAAGTCTAAACTCGCAATGACAGGCGAGATCACCCTTCGAGGTAAAGTGCTGCCTGTTGGTGGGATAAAGGAGAAGATTTTGGCAGCAAGACGGGCGGGCATCAAAGAGCTGATCTTGTCAGAAAGAAATAAACGTGATATTCTGGAAATTGACGAGAAGTACACCAAAAATTTGACTGTGCATTATGTTACTGATGTTGAACAAGTACTTGAACTGGCACTAATGAAAGAAAAAGTAAAGTCGCCAATGCAATTTACTTTTCCTGAAAAGGTTAATATAGCGAACTAAACTGTTTGCATGTCTAGAATCGCTTTAATCTTACTTCTATATGTTAGTCCGTTGCTCGCACTTGGACAGATAGGTGGTAAGCGATCTTTTGAATTTATCAATATACCTTCTAATCCCCGACTGGCAGGGTTGGGAGGTGTAAATGTTTCTTTGGCTAATGAAGATGTGAATTTAGCATTTTCAAACCCAGCCCTAAATGGAGATACGCTCTCGGGTTTGGTTTCATTTTCATACTTGGATTACTTTGCCGATGTAAACATAATATCAACTGTTTATCAACATGATTTCGGTAAATATGGATCATGGTTTATAGGTATCAACCACATTAATTATGGTGATATAGATAGCTATGATGCAACAGGGGCACCATTAGGAAGTTTTAGTAACAATGAAACATTACTTATCATTGGAAGAAGTCATCAGGTTGGTGTATTTACGCTTGGAGGGTCTTTTAAATTTTTGAACTCCAATGTTTCAGGCTTTAGCTCCAATGCAATTGCACTTGATCTGGGAGGTATATTTCAGCATCCTGAAAAACAATTTACCGTTGGTCTTACTTTTAAAAATATGGGATTTGTTTTAAGTGAGTATACAGAAACCAGTGATACCAAGTTACCTTTTGATATTCAGCTAGGTATGACCTTTAAACCAGAGCATATGCCATTCAGGTTTTCACTTACGGGCTATAATTTAAGGCAAGGGGATATTAGTTACTTTGATCCGAACAACACCGAGGGCCTGGAAGACAAAGGCGGTTTGGATAATGCACTAAGACATCTGAATATTGGGGCTGAATTACTTCTTGGCAAGAATGTTAACTTCAGGTTTGGTTACAACCATTTAATCAAACAGGAGTTAAAACTTAATGACACCAATGGTGGAGCCGGATTTTCATTTGGTTTAATGTTTAGAGTGAAAGCATTTGAGTTTGCCTATAGCAGAGGGGGGTATCATGCGGCAGGCGGTTCCAACAGTTTTGGGATTACTGCGAACACAAACTTATTTTTGAAAAGAACAAAATCAATATTATGATTAGCAAGGAACATTATCTAACTCCTCGACAAATTGTTGAAGAACTTGATAAATATATAATTGGACAGAAAGATGCAAAGCGAAATGTGGCCATTGCTCTAAGAAACAGGTGGAGACGAATGAATGTCAAGGGTGACATGAAAGGAGAAATCGTTCCGAACAATATTTTAATGATTGGGGCTACCGGGGTTGGTAAAACTGAAATAGCCAGAAGATTGGCCAAATTGGCCAATGCGCCTTTTACCAAAGTAGAAGCTTCAAAGTTTACCGAAGTTGGCTATGTAGGTCGTGATGTGGAAAGCATGGTGAGAGATCTTGTTGAGCAATCCGTTAATCTGGTTAAGGCAGAGAAGAAAGAAGAGGTGAAGCAACGTGCGGAGCAGATTGTTGAGGATATAATACTTGATGCATTAATTCCGCCACTGAGACAAAATGGTAGTGTAACCACAACTTCTGCTAATCAAACTGAGGAAGAGCCGAAAACCGAACTAGAGCTCAATGAGCGTACTCGCGAGCGCTTTAGGGAAAAGATCAGAAATGGTGAACTGGAAGATCGTAAAATTGACATTAATGTTCAAAAGCCTTCAGGTGGAGGTGTAGGAATGATTGGTGGAGGAATGATGGATGAATCATCTATGATTAACCTTCAGGAAATGATTGGCAATATGATGCCCAAGAAAACCAAGAAGCGTAAGGTTACCATTGAAGAAGCCAGAAAGATTTTGATAGAAGAAGAATCTTCTAAACTTATCGACATGGATGAGGTGAAGGACCTGGCTATTCAAAGAGCGGAAAACACAGGTATCATCTTTATTGATGAGATAGATAAAATAGCCAAAAGTGGAGGAGGTCAAGGTGGAGCAGATGTTAGCCGCGAGGGTGTGCAGCGAGATCTATTACCAATAGTTGAAGGCAGTACCATCAATACTAAGTATGGAGTTATAAAGTCGGATCATATATTATTTATTGCTGCTGGAGCATTTCATGTGGCAAAGCCTTCTGATTTGATTCCCGAACTGCAAGGTAGGTTCCCGATTAGAGTGGAACTGGAAAACCTGACTAAGGATGACTTCTTCCACATTTTAAAAGAGCCAAAAAATGCTTTGACAAAACAGTATACTGCACTGCTTGAGTCAGAAGATGTTGAGCTGTCCTTTCAGGAAGATGCTTTAGAAGAACTGGCAGAAACGGCCTTTAACATTAACACTGAGGTTGAAAATATTGGAGCACGCAGACTTCATACTGTAATGAGCCAGCTACTCAATGAATTTTTATTTGATGTGCCAGATAAAATAGGCCCTAATGCAAAGATTGTTGTGAACAAGGAACTGGTAAGAGAGAAATTACAAGGTTTGGTTAAGAATAAGGACTTAAGCGAGTTCATATTATAAAAGTGAAATTAGCGAGTGTTTGTGCTATAATTATCCTGTTATTGGTCTCTGAAACATCAGATGCACAAACCTCTTATTTTGATTCCTTAAAGCAGGCAAAGAAAGTCAGGTATGACTCTGCCAGGAAGGATTATATTCAAACCTGGTCTGATAAGTTTTACATAAAACCCATCTTGACTGTCAGGTTTCTTAACCTGATAATAGATGATGAGAACAGACGAGCAAATGAAATTGTTTACAGTCCCAGCTCGAACAACTTCTTTGGGTTTGGCCTATATGCTTTTGACCTGGGTGTGGAACTGTCTTTTAAACTTCCTCAAAATGAGGAGGAAACACCAAAGGAAATTTTTGGTGAGACGGAATCTTTTGATTTTCAAACCAATATTTATGCTAAAAAGTGGGGTGCTGACATCTCTTTCCAGAGATATAGCAGCATGTATATGGAAGATCCGGCAAGTCATTATGCCGATTGGATTCCGGGTGACCCGTACCCGATTCGGGAAGACCTCGCATTGAGGTACTTCCAACTCAATGGTTTCTATTTGTTCAACCACGAGAGATTTTCTTTGCGATCTCCCTATGTGCAAGCAGATAGGCAATTGAAAAGGCAAGGGTCGTTTTTGCTTTCCATGTTTGTATCAACGTTTAGTTTTAGTGCAGATTCTACCCTAATTCCAGAAAGCGCCAAGGTACTTTATCCTGAAAACGAGGAGTTCAGAATGATGCGAACTACTACACTGGCCTTATTGCCGGGATATACCTATACACTTACAAAAAACCACTTTTATGTCAATGCTTCATTCTCTTTAGGTCCTGGGCATTTGTGGATAAAGTACAATCGAGGGGATTTCGAGAAGGAAGATATTAAATTCAGGCCGGTACTTGGGCTGCGTGGAGCAATAGGCTACAATGGCGAAAAGTTCTTTGCGGGCATTACCACCAATGCGAAAATTGTTTCTACCAAGATTGACAACCTCAATGTCAACAGCCGATCTGGCAATATCAAAATATTCTTCGGGTTAAGGCTCCAAGAATTTGGGGTGCTGAAGAAGGAGCTTTTTTAGATTTACATACCAAAAAAGAGAACGGATCATCAATTATTTATCGAAAAATTTCACATTATATATTACATCGGTTGGTTTCTTTGATGGAAGTTTAGCAACATTGAGGCAACATTAAAAACCAACAACCAACAATTAATGAAGCTTTTTAAACATGAAAAGCTTGTTATCACTAAAGAAGAGATAAATGGTGTAGAATTTATTAAAGAAGTCTGGTCTGGCGTACTTTCAACTACTATTTTCCATAACCTGGTACTTGAATCCCTGAAGATATACCGGGAGCAGGTACCTTTAATAAAACGTGATAGCAAGAGATTTTTACTTTTCGCAGATGTATCAAAATTAGAAATTATAAGTGCTAAAGACATTCAATGGCTAATTGATGAAGTAAACCTCGAATACGAGAAAATAGGTTTTACAGAACAAGCCGTTGTTGTCCCGAAAGCACAAATAGCACAGACAACTGTTTCGGAATATGAAGGTGTTACTGGAAGCTTTAACACAAAACTATTTTCAGAAGAGTTAAAAGCCATAAGGTGGTTTTTGTCCTTATTATAGCGACTATTTGCCGTTTTTAGGATAATCAAAGAATTCTAACTGGCCTGTGCCGAAGTTAACTTCATACCAATCATTAGTGTCCAATTTTATGGCAACTATACCGCATGTAGGTATATTGTAAATCTCTTCATTGGCAAGGGAGCAAGCAAAGTCTGTAAAACCAGGATTGTGTCCAAACAGCATTAATGAATTTACATGGTCTTCAGTGTTTTTAACCACCTTTAATAAAGTGCCTTCACCAGCATGATAGATGGATTGCTGTGTTTTGATTTTCTTTGGATCATAGCCAATGCTTTTGGCAATGATCTGACAGGTGGTAAGGGCCCTGTTTGCAGGACTACTAATAATTAAATCAGGTAAGACAGACTTATCTGCCAATCGCTGCCCCATTTTTGGAGCATCTCGTTCTCCCCTGGCTGACAATGGCCTGTCAAAATCAGACAGGTTAGGATAATCCCAACTTGATTTGGCATGACGAACAAGGTATAATATTTTCATAACTTATATTCATCTAAAATGGCGCTGTATAGAATTTGAGCAGGATGTAGTGCTTTACGATGCACGCCATCCTTTATTTGATGCCTACAGCTTGTACCTGCGGCAGCAATTATTACTTCACTTGGTTGCTTTCTGATAGTTGGAAATAGTACCAATTCACCAATTTGCATGGAGGTTTCATAATGCTCCTTTTCGTAACCAAAAGAACCTGCCATGCCACAGCATCCAGATGGTATAATCTCTACCCGATAACCGGAAGGAAGGGAAAGAAGTTTCTTGCTTGGTACCAATGATGATAATGACTTCTGGTGGCAATGACCATGCAGCTTTATCAGCCTCTCTTCTGAAGTAAATATGGCTTTATCAATTGTATCAATGTGCCTGGCAAGAAATTCCTCAAAAGTATAAACGTTTTTAGCAAGTTTGACAGCACTTTCTCTATCTGGTCTATCCACTAGGTCTGGATACTCATCTCTAAAAGATAAGATGGCTGATGGCTCGATTCCAACCAAAGGCTGATCATCAGTAACAAGATCTTTGAAAAGAGTTACTTGTCTCTGCGCTAAGGCTTTAGCTTTATCAAGCATTCCTTTTGAGATAAATGATCTTCCACTTTCAGGGTGTTCAATAAATTTCACATCGAATCCCAAAGCATTTAAAAGCTTGATAGCAGTTATGCCAATTTCAGCATCATTGTAGTTGGTAAACTCGTCTATAAAAAGGTAAAGAGAACCTTTAGGATTCTTGTTTTTGGGAAGCTTGTGATATTCCCTCTTGTACCAGCTTGACAGTGTTATTTTGGATAGTTCTGGCATACTTCGCTGAGCATGAAAACCTATCAGAGACTTGCTCAATCCTGATAATGGTGAATTCATTCCTAATTTGTAAAGCCAGGGAACTTTAGAGGCAATTTTGTTAAGTCCGGCAAAATTCCCAATAATTTTTGATCTAAAGGGAATGCCATTGGCTTTTTGATACTGATATTGAAATTCTGCCTTTAATTTTCCAACATCAACATTTGAAGGGCACTCAGACTTGCAGCCTTTGCATGAGAGGCATAAATCCATCACTTCTTTTATTTCAGCACTGTCAAAAGCATTGGCCTTTTCTGAGTTAGTGAGTACTTCTCTGAGTATGTTGGCCCGGGCCCTGGTCGTGTCCTTTTCATTTTTTGTAGCCATGTAAGAAGGGCACATTGTTCCTCCAGACAGTTGTGTCTTGCGGCAGTCTCCCGATCCATTACATTGTTCCGCAGCACGAAGCACTCCGTAGGTGTTGTCAAAGTTTAATATAGAATCAAACTCACGGGTTATCTGCCCTGGCTTAAATCTTAGTGAAGAGTTCATGGAGGGTGTATCAACAATTTTTCCAGGGTTGAAAATATTGTCAGGATCCCACGCATTCTTAACTTCTTTAAGTAGCTGATAATTTTCCTCACCAATCATGAACGGTATGAACTCACCTCGCAATCTGCCATCACCATGTTCACCACTTAAGGAGCCTTTATATTTTTTCACCAGTATGGCAATTTCTTCTAGTATTGTTCTAAAAAGTTTATTTCCTTCTTCTGTTTTTAGATCGATTATGGGTCTTAGGTGCAGTTCTCCAGAACCGGCATGGGCATAATGCACACAGTATAGATCGTATTTTTTTAGTACTGCATTGAACTCCGTTATATACTCTGGCAGGTCATTTACATCAACTGCAGTGTCTTCAATAACTGGTACCGGCTTAGCATCTCCAGGCATATTACTTAGTAGTCCAAGCCCGGCTTTTCTTAGACCCCATACTTTTTTGATATCATCACCTTCCACAAAAGGAAAATGATATCCGAGCTTTTGAGATTTTAAATCAGTAATTAAGGATTCTTTTTTATGATGAAGTTCTTCTTCCGTTTCACCATAGAGCTCGACAACCAATACTGCCTGTGGGTCACCCTGCACAAAAAAGCGATTTTCACGCTGCGCTATATTTCCCTTTGTGCACTCCAAAATGTAGTGATCCATCAGTTCTGAAGCTGAAGGATTATATTTTAAAGCTGCTAAGTTGCCTTTTAGCGAATCGTAAACGCTCTCAAAATGGATGCACAGTAAACCGCTTATTTTTGGAGGTAATGGCTCAACATTTAAAGTGGCTTGAGTAATAAATGCGAGGGTTCCCTCTGAACCAGCTAACAGTTTACAAAAGTTAAAGAGCTCTGCTCCATCTATAAAGGGCTCTGAGCCCATCAATAAATCAATTGCATAGCCGGTATTCCGTCTTGTAACACTAGCTTTTGGATAGTTATCAACAATTCTTTTTCTATTGTCTTTATCAGTAAGGATGGCTTTTATATTTTTATATAACTCACCCTCTAGTGATTCATAACTACATTTTTCATCAAACTCACTTTTTGAAATAGCTTTTAAGACTATTTCAGAGCCATCAGAAAGTAATACTTCTGCTTCAATGAGGTGTTCTCTCGTGCTACCGTATATTATTGAGTTGGATCCACAAGAGTTGTTGCCAATCATACCGCCAATCATGGCACGGTTAGCAGTGGATGTCTCAGGACCAAAATAAAGGCCGTGAGCATTTAAATGCATATTTAGCTCATCGCGAATTACACCGGGTTGCACTTTAACCCACTTTTCATCTTTATTAACCTCCAGTATTTGTGTAAAATGCTTTGAGACATCTACTATGATTCCGTTCCCTACAACCTGGCCGGCCAAAGATGTGCCTGCAGTTCTGGGTATTAAAGAGGTTTTATATTTTTTGGCAAACCCGATCAGTTTTTTCAGGTCGTTTTTAGATTTTGGCAAAGCAACAGCCAGCGGAATTGCCCTATAAGAAGATGCATCAGTTGCATATATACGCTTAATTGCCTCATCTGAAAACAGCTCACCCTCCAATTCCGATTTTAATCTACCCAGTGCATTACCAATGTCTTCCATATGCGATCAATAAGAGTCGAAAATTAGAATGTTTTTACTTCGCTTAAAAAGAATTCGTTAAGTTTAAGTTGATTTTTTAAACTATTATAATAATAACCAATGAAGCTAAAGTTCATTGTTTTTGCTCTCATCACCATCATTTTTTATTCTTGTGGATCCGCCAAAAGGGCGAGAATTAGAGAGCAGAGAATTAACACTGTTATACAAACTGCCAGGGCTTACACGGGAACGCCTTATAAATGGGGCGGAACTTCCAGAACAGGAATTGACTGCTCTGGACTACTTTGTAATTCCTTCAGGTCTGCCAACTATGTATTACCGAGAACATCAGATGCACAAAGTAAAGTAGGCAGCAAGGTTAAAAGAAGATTGCTGGCACCGGGTGACCTGGTTTTCTTTGCAACCGGAAAGAAAAGAAGAAAAATTACCCATGTGGGATTGGTAACAGATACAAGAGGAGGGAGAGTTAAATTTATACACAGCTCCTCATCTCTTGGTGTTGTTGAGAGCTATCTGGATACAGAATATTATGATAAACGATATATCACTGCGAGGAGGCCTTTTTAATAATAGAGAAATATCTATATTTGCGTTCCTATTTTGGGGATGTAGCTCAGTTGGCTAGAGCGCTTGACTGGCAGTCAAGAGGTCGTGGGTTCGAATCCCATCTTCTCCACCAAAAGCACTCTTCGGAGTGCTTTTTTATTACCATACATTTTCCTTCTAACCTATAGCGCTACCCGAGATTGCTATTATGTTGTTGATAACCAAGATTTGGATAACCGATTCTAAGATCACAAAAAATCAAGATCAAAGTATACCAGAGACGCCTCAGATTGGGAATTGAAATGGTTTCAGGAAGCAATTGATCGTTCTGAAATCTGTGTGTAGAAATTATAACTAAGTAATTTGCCAATTTAGAGTCAACTTATTTCAAGATTGTACTGTACCCTTCAGTGTTATTGTTTTAATTTCACAATTAGAGTTAAGAGTTACTTAAGAAAAGGTTTTGCAATATTTTAGTCTTTTTTAACTACTAAAAAATGAAGTTTAATATCTTCAAGTGTTCAAATTATTAAGCAATCTTTAAAATTCTGTGTAAGATATTTACTATCTTTTCAAATTAGTATTTAATTTCATTGATGATTTTAAAATACATTTTTTTAAAACCAACTAATTTTTAACCCTAGCGGGTTCTGTCTTAAATGGCCAAATTAAAAAACATTATAAAGCAGCTTTCTTTAAAAGATTATGAGGCTATATACACCTCATTGATTGAAAGCAATGCAGAAAAATCAGCTTATTTACTTCAGTCAATGCGTGAGCGCAGCCTATCAGATAACAAAGTAATGGCAGAGCTTGATGTTAACACCAACGCCTACTATACCCTAAGATCGAGGCTTAATCAAAAAATAGAGGAGCACTTGCTTCAGCAGATGGAAAGCCCCAGAACTGATATTCTGAAGAAAGTAGCGAACATTAATGAAATAATATTTACTAAAAAGAAGGCGATTGCAGTTGCTACGCTTAAAAAGCTAGAGAAGGAATTGTTGGATTATGACCTCTCTAATGAACTGACAGTAGTCTATAAATCATTAAAAAAGCTGCACTTAAACTCTCCGGATTACTTCAATTATTCACAGTTATATAACCGCCATGTAGCCTATATGCTGGCAGTAGATAAAGCTGAGGATCTGTTGGCCGAGTATTTTAAAAAGTATGGTCAATTTGCTCTTTCTGGAGATGAAATTGATAAAATGGGACTTGGCTTGCTCTTAAAAGAAATGAGTAATGTAGCGGCACTTTATGAGTCACACAGGCTTTATGTATATGAGAGTTGCATGATTATTTTCCATAGACTGTTTGTGGATCAGGAAGAATCAATGGATGACGGTCAGGAGCCAATAGAAGACATACTGGATAATGTAGAAAAGATTTTTGCACAGTACCAGCTTGACTCAATTTACTATCACCTAAATTTGGTTTTTGAGTTTCTCAAATTAGAGTATTACAATCATTATAAAGTATACAGAAAGGCTGAACGTTACTTTGAGGAAGTAAATGATGCCGCTGACAACTTACTGACGAATTATACACTTTATACCTATCCTGCGCAATTCTTAATTACTAAGATGAACAGGCATCTACGGATGGGGACTGAGCAATCTATGTATGAGGAAAATGAAGGAGCATTTCAGGACTTTGAGCTTGATAAGTTGGATGTTCCAACTTACCTTACCTATACCATGTACCGCGCTATATCGGCATATTATGTTGGTAAGTACGATGAGGCCAGCAAATGGATAAATGGTTTGCTTAATGAAGTTAGCATGAAGAAATTCCCTTATATCCAGCTGGAAATAAAGATTGTATTGGCAGTACAATACTGCATGCAAAATGATTTTGAGCTATTCAATCAGTTGATAAATAGTATTCAAAGACAAATTCGATTGCTAGGAAAAGATAGGTGTGAGCATATTATTATCTATACTAAAATTCTGAAGACAGCAATTAGTGATGTTAAGAGAAATAAGGTAGATAAGTTGAATAAGCTTGTTGAAAAACTAGTGGAAGTTAATGTCCCTCATTTTTCACCATCTTCACTTATTAAGTTTAAAGGTGATTTCGTCCAGAGAATAAGTGAAAGGATAGTAGTTTAAACTTCGATATAATGGACAAAAATGGTTGGTAAAATCCTTGTAACTCACAGATAATCAATAGGATATGTATGGTTCATTGAAAATCGTTTCAATGAGCTTTTTTTTGTATATGAAAAGTGCAAAAAAAGATGTTGGGCTTGTGGCC
>NZ_JAVJQL010000022.1:0-130553 GCF_040218215.1 Fulvivirga sp. | reverse complement strand
TTATATCTAATGGCACATATCCGCAATATTTGTTGGGTATAGTGCACTTATCTTTCTAAAAGTAAGAATAATAAAGAATTTATTATATACTGAGGCATTAAATGATTACCTGTTGAAGGTAGTCAGCCCAACCAGGAAAGGTTTAAAACAAAACATCCCTTGGGAACCTGGTCTCAAGGGATGAATCGTTGTCTATAGTTGGCTTTATGTTTCAAGTATACGCAGATGCTTTAAACCTGCATACCTGTTCTGGTCAAAGTGATTTATTTGGCGGTGAGGAGCGTTTAAGACCTGTTAGCTGTGTAAAAAAATTGAGTGGAGTGTATGTAACGGTATCGTATAAGCGTAGTGTGGAATTTCAGAGAAATAAACTGTCTGCCCGTACTAAACTCTGATAGATGCAAATTACTCAATTTGAACATTGCAGCCCGCATTACGCCTATACAATGTTCTTTGCTTGCCTTAATCTTAGTTCACAATATACTCTCGATTATTCTCGATATTCATCTCAATAAAATGAAGGAAAGGGTCAAGCAAGATACTGGTAGCACCTTCCTTCTTGTAAAAAGTTGTTCGGTTTTCTCCTGTCGTTGCTTTGACCTTTTCAATATGAAGCAGGTTTCCATCAGCATCATATTGACCGAAAGTGAGAAATACTTCGGTTGCATCTTGTTCATTTTCTGGGGTACTATCCATTCTTTTTATGGAGTAGATAATCTCAAGTTGGTTATTCGATAGCTCTTTAATATCAATTATTTTATTGTCGTAGAAGGTGACCGTTTCCATCATGTCATAAATGATATAATGGAACTGAAGGGGAAGGGAACTCTTTAAATATGCTATCAAGTCTAATGAAGTTGGATATCGATCAGTTCTGAATCTATGCTCCAATAAAAAATCAAATAAAACTTTATTTAGTTTTTCCTCTCCCACATAATACTGCAATGTATTAAATGCCATGGCTCCTTTTCCATAGGCGATGTATTCCTGATCAGTTCTGACCAGATATAATGGACTTTCCTTACCTCCATCTTTTGTCCTTCCTTTTAAATAGCGTTGGCGTTGCAAGCTCAGAAAATGCAATGCCTTCTCTTCCCCGAATTCTTTTTCATATATCCTCAAACTGATATATTCAGTAATACTTTCTGTTAGCATTTTCGCACCGAGAGCAGCTGCTGGCACGATTTGATTACCCCACCATTGGTGGGTTAGCTCATGTGCCTGAACATAAAAGGATAAATTAATTTTATTTTTCGCATCCTCATTTCTCAGAACAAACCGCACTTCAGAAGTGGGAATGGCATTGTTCATCACTGAGGCATAGGTTCCTTCGGTGAGCGGAAATTCGACCGTCCTTATTTCGGCATATTGATAAGGCCCGAAAAACTGAGTATTATAATCAAGTGAAGCATTCAGTCCGTCAGTCATATCTTTCAGGTTGTAGATATGGTCTTTATCATGATAAATTTCCAAATAGAAACCATTGTGGTTTGACTTGCTTACTGAAAAGTCACCCGAGTTAAAGGCAAAAGCGAATTTGATTTTCTGTTCTGTTTTATAAAGAAAATAGTTGCGGCTATTTTCTGTCCATCGATTGAGCAGCGTTCCAGGGGCTATGGCCATTTGTGAACCATGTGTACTGATAACCGTTTCTATATCTACCAAATCAGCGTCAGGTGAATAAAAATTTGAATAATTGGAAAGATTATCCGTTGGCTGTCTGTATTCCTTATCAAAAAAATACCCCAAACGTGGGAGTATATCTGTGCGTAGAAAGGTACCATTCTGAAGGACACTGGAATTTTGGTAAAAAAGTGTATTTGGCTTGTTTTTGATCTCAAAGTGCATCTGGATTGAATCTCCGGATTCCATGGGATTTTCCAATGCATGCACTTCAAATTGCATGTTCTCATCTTTTTGTACAATTGTAGATGGGACGCTTAGTGAGAATTGAGTGATTTCGTCATAGCCGGTCTTTATCAATAAGGTGTCTATATTCTCAGGCGTCTTATTGATGAGGAGATAATGCCCTGTTGCCAAGAACGAATTACTTTCTGGGAAAATCTCAATATTCAATTTGACAGATACTATTTTGGGTTGAACTGCAGACTTGTATTTCCCGAAATTGAACCTGAATTCCCGTAGTATTTCACCACTATTTGCAACAGCACTGAAATCGTTGTTTTCCTCTTTGTAAATGATGTATCCAAGGCAAAAAAAGATAACTATGAACAAGAGCAAGAAGAAAGAAATAACCCTATTCAATTGCTGAAAAGCCTTTTGAAAGCGTTCTTTGAGTGAATACACATATCCACGTTCCCAGAAAAGATAAGTAACTATAATTAGTAGAGCTGAAAAAGCCAACCAATAGAAGTTGAGGATAAAATTGCCTAATAAATTATGACCAAATCCATTTAAATCACTGTAAGTGATTTGAGGGGCAGAATTGAATCTGAACAGGTAAGTTTCTATTCCGAATTGAGGTATCTGGTCTTTTCCAATCCAAATTAAGAGAAGAAGGAAAATACCCAGGTACAAATTGGGAATTGTGTTATGTACAAATAAAGAAAGTGCAGCCCAAATAATTAGAGTCGGAAAGGTGATGAGAAACAATTGAAAAAGGTATAAATCAAATTCAAAATGATAGTATCCAATGTAAAGCTGTAGTCCAATTCCACATAGCATCATTGTAAATAACAAAAGGATTTGTACATACATCAAGGCCAGTATTTTCGAACCCAGAAGCACCCAGCTGCTGGTGGCAGTCGTATCAATAAGTTGGTTGGTTTTTGTCATTCGAGAACGATGTACTAACATCCCTGCATAGATAAAAGTCAACAGCATGATAACGGTGGAAAAGAAAAACATGGGCACGGAAAGCACAATTCGGGTCAGGGGTAAGAAGGTCATATCCGCAAGATTGGTGACCCGACTCATGGCAAAAATCATGGCAAATAATCCGACTAATGCGAGCAGGTGGAAAAGCCAGTTTTTTACGATAAACCTAAAATCGGTACCCGAAAGTTGTAGCATCGCCTTTAGTTGTATTGGAAAGGAGAAATCAGTCGATACTTTGGTGTGAGGCTGCATCGGTTGAAGTGGCCTTGCTAAATTATTTTTGACTGCTTTTTTCTTACCTACATTCGGAAGCAGGCTAAAAGACTCCTGCTCCAATTGGAATTTTTTGTAGAAAAGTCCAAAAAGTGAAAAGCTCAGAATCAGCCAGAACAATCTGTTCCAAAGCACTATTCCGAGTACTGGAATTTGTTGTGTGTTTTGTTCAGAAATCGTCCAAAACCGAGTTTCATATGCCACTGCATTTTGTCCAAATGGATCGAGAAGAGCAAAAAGAACTGGTGTACCTTCAAAAAGGCTGTCTATCACTATCTGAAAGAAAAACAACAAGATCAGTGTGATAAAACCTGCATAAATATTTCGGAGTGAAGCCACAACAACAAATACCAGCAAGCCATAAGCAAGCATATTGGGCCAAACGAATATGAAATAAGCACTTGCGTATCCCCAATAGTTAGTTTGCCCGATCATAGGGTTCCCTTTACCTAGGATCAATTCTCCCAGATAAAAAGCAATGCCTATAGAAAGAGTTATCAAAAAAACAAGGGTCAGTGAACTGAGAAACTTTCCAAGCAGGTAATCTGATTTTTTGATGGGATAGCTGTAAAGAATGGGATGTACATTACTTCTATAGTCCTTGTAAATCACCATCCCAATAATCGCTGGTAGTAGAAATAGGAAAAACTTGTTGAAGTATTGAAAAATGAAGTTGATTTCATGAGCAGAATTGAGCAAGCGCAGTTCCTTATCTGTTTCAGGTATTCCATCAAAGAAGCCTCCAGTTCCAAGAATGGATAATAGCGCAATCCCAAAGAAAACCACGAAATAGAAATAGGTAGCAGGCTGCTTTAACAGGCTTTTCAATTCGTAGGTATAGATAGACTTAAGCATATTCTTCAGCTTGCTGTCCCAGAGAATTGAAATACACATCTTCCAGCGTCACTTTCTCTGTTTTTACAAAAGTCTGATCTGGTCTGTCTTCGGCATAAATCCTGACAGATAGTGAATGATCTTCATTGAAAGAGGATGATAAATAGTGGAAGGTGGTCTTGTGAAATTCAAGTTCAGCGGAGGATATAGTTTTGGTCCAGACTTTAGATTCCAATTCTTTTATAGCTTCGGAGGGAGTAGCATGTTTGTGAATTTTACCTTGTCTCATGATTGCCATATCCGTGCAAAGCTCTTTCACATCTTCTACCAGGTGTGTGGAAAACAAAACAATATTCTCCGTCCCAATTCCACGTAAAACGTTAAGAAATCGGTTTCTTTCTTCAGGGTCTAATCCTGCTGTCGGTTCATCCACAATAATTAATCGAGGGTCATTTAGTAGCAGTTGTGCAATACCAAAACGTTGACGCATACCACCTGAATAGGAACTAACATGTTTATTCCTGATCTCCAGTAGATTGGTGAGGTGCAGCACTTCTTCGACTTTTGCTTTACGCTCTTTCCGAGAAGATAAACCCTTCAGAATTGCGAAATAATCCAACAGGTTTTCCGCTGTTTCTTTTGGATACACCCCAAATTCCTGAGGCAAATAGCCCAGGGTTTTCCGTAAGCTCATGGGATCATTTCCGATATCAATACCATTGAAACTCAAGTTCCCTTTGTCGAGTCTTTGTAGCGTAGCGATTGTTCTCATCAGGGATGATTTGCCTGCACCATTTGGCCCTAAGAGACCAAACATTCCCGGGCGAATTTCAAGGTTTATTTCATCCAGGGCTTTGACGCCATTAGGATAGGTTTTTGTCAGGCTTTGAATAGACAACATCATGATTTATCGACTTTGGTAGTAGTTAGTGTCCAAGTTCCAAAGCAATTATTTGAGAGTTTTGAACAGGTCCAAATTCCCAATTTTAGTCGAGACATGAGTGCATTTCTCTGCTGTATCTATCCCAAAAGAAGCAGCGGGACAAATTTGTAAAGGAGAAGGTCGTCCCAAAAAAATCAATGGGACATATCTGAATGGAATACTATTTGATAAATTGGGAGGGAGACATTCCAGTTTCCTTCTTGAACGCCCTGTAAAAGCTACTCTTGGACTTGAAACCACACTGAAAAGCAAGTCCAACAATGGAAAGGTTACTCAGCTTTCCTTCTATTACACCCTGTTTGAAGGTGGCTATGCGAAATGAATTGATGTAATCATAAAAATTGGTTCGCAAATTTTGATTGAGAAGCGTGGAAAGTTTTTTATCAGATGTATCGACCTGTTGTGCCAATTCGGCAAGGGAAAGTTCCTGGTTCAGGTAAAGTTTATTTTCGCGCAAAGTTATTTCCAGCTTCTGCTGTAAATCAGATGCTTCAACTTCATTTAATGGCTGAATGACGGGGCCCTTTGGCTTCAGGAGCTCTGACAGTTGATTGCCCAAATGTTCAATATGGTATTGCTTGACAAACCAATCTTTCGTAAAGCGATAGGCAGCTGAGAGCGTAAACGCCATCCAAAGTACACTAGGTTGTCCAAGAATCAGGCTATCCCTGCTACGGAACTCTTCCCTAAACGTAATGGCAGGGTCATTAAAGTCAAGAAGACCAGAGCGAATGATTTCTGGGAAAATAAAGATCAAGAGGAACGACAAAATATAGGTTTTCCATTTGCTCCTATTCAAAAATTTAGGAATAGCCCATAACGAATGCGCATAAAAAATGAAAGGAAATATCAGTACAGAGAGTGGTGGGGGCGTATTTGTTCGGATCGTTTTATCAAACCAATCTGAATTCCAATCAACATTCACCGCGCTAAAAATGAATAGCCAGAAAAGCACATGTACGATAGCTTCGATATTTTTTCGAGAGGCACTGTTCATTTCTTATAGCTTGCAGAGAACAACTCGATAACAAACATTAATGTTCGGTATATCTTTTTATCTGAAAAATAACAGGACAAAAGGTGTTGTTAGTTTTAATAATGAGGACTAATATATCAAATTCTATCTTGTTATTATTATCATAAAATAGGTGATTCATGTAAGGCATTGGCTTAGGTATTGAAAGCTAATGGGACGGGAATGACATAGTTGCTATAAGATTGCTTCATTGCGTTCGCAATTACGTTATGTTCATTTCAGAAGACCAAAAAGACTGTCATGGTGAGCCCACCTGAATGACAAAGCCGGTCAGGCTTGTCGAACCATAAGCCTTTTTACACTTCGACTCGCTCAGAGTGACAAAAGGCTTGGCACCATCGCACACCGTTCGTCAAATTTTCAGCTGCCCTCTTAACGCATTGGATTCCTGACTTTCGTTTCACTCCATCAGGAATGACGTGCTAATTTATTTCGTCATCCGAGGTTTTGAAAAAAGCGAAGGAACCTCTCAATAAAGGATTACTTCACTACGCTTATTATGACGTTTTAGTTGATGTTAGGCTTTATTTATTTTTTAGTCGTAGTGATATCTGCATGCATATACTTGCAAGTCCTCGTCAACAACTTTATAAACCAGTCTGTGTTCTTGGTCAATTCGTCTAGACCAATAGCCGGCAAGATCATACTTAAGAGGTTCGGGCTTTCCTATTCCGTGAAATGGATCTCTTTTTATTTCTTTAATAAGTTCGTTTATCTTCTTAACCGTTTTCTTGTCAATCTTTTGCCAGTAAAGGTAGTCCTCCCAGGCATTCTCGGTAAAAGTTAAAACCATATTACAAGTCCAAATTTGGTTTGACTGTTTTACCAGATTTCATCTGATTAATGGATTCGTATAATCGGTCAGCGTTCTTTTTGGAACTTAATAGATGCAGTGTCTCCATAATAGAATTATACTCATCCAAAGAAATCAATACAGCCCCTTTGCCAGATTTACGTTTAATGATGAGGGTCTCATTATTATCTTCGACACTGTCAAGATAACTTTTTAGTCCAATTCTAAATTCGGAGTAATTAGCAGCAATCATTGTCTTTTATTATTTTTTACGTACCAATATACGTACTTAATTAATAAAAAGTTTCTGATTTTTGAGGTTTGATGAAATAATAAAACCTAACATCCCAATATCAAAAATTGCTGATATCCGCATTATATCGAATGGCACATATCCGCAATACAATTTGGGTATTATGCACTTATCTTTCTAAAAGTAAGATTATTATATACTGAGGTACTAAATGATGAGCTGTTGAAGGTAGGCAGCCCAACCAGGAAAGGCTCTAAAACAAAACGTCCCTTGAGAACCTGGTCTCAAGGGACGAATCGTTGTCTATAGTTGGCTTTATGTTTCAAGTATACGCAGATGCTTTAAACCTGCATACCTGTTCTGGTCAAAGTGATTTATTTGGCGGTGAGTGACATCATATCGCTTCTAATTATTGAAAAGAAGCCTACAACTCACACTGCTCACATTACAACTCAGCATAATCATACTACAGCCCACATAGTTTAACCAAAACAGTTCGGAGGCGATGCGTTTGGTTTGATAAACCAAAAAGAAACATCCCATGAAAAACTTTTTCACAATCCTGCTTGTCGTAGTTTTCATCAATATAGCTGACACTTACGCCCAGGAGCTGCCCAAAGATGGTGCAGTTATTACTATTGAAGACAAGAAGCTGATCTTAACTTCTGGTGAGCCTTTAACCGCTGACCTCTCACTTTTAAGATCTAAAAGGTACCAGAAAGCTGAATTTGGTGGTCTTACTGCCAGAACACCCGAAGGTATTAAAGCCGAGTTTGTACAAGATGAGGAACAGAATGACCTCTATCATCTAACCTTAACTGCTGATAAAACTGCCGCAGACAACAACTTTACACTAATCATTAAAGGTGAAGGCAAAAATGCCCACAAAGTGCGCGGTTTGGCTGTAACTGTCAATATGAACAGCAGTCAAATTGCTACGTCTAATGATTAATACCTGTAGATTTTTGTAATTTTAAAGGTATTAGTTCGTCACTTCGAAGGAGGAACGACTGAGAAGTCTCCTGATTGTTATGAAAAGGCCTCATCACAAATAAAGGAGACCTCTCTCCGCCACCTGGCGGATTCGAGGTGACGTTAGTTACAAGCGCATACATGTCTTTTAAGCATTATAATGACAGAAAACGTTAAAAAATATGGGCTGAGAGTACTAATCGCGGCCTCTATTTATTTATTCTTCAGGCTTACCTCAGAGCCGATGTACAGTGAAAAGGCCAGCAATATCACCGTATGGCCTTTCCTATTGCTCTTTGCAATTTTTGTAGTCCTTTTTATTTGGGAAGTCTGTGACAGGGTAATCCTGTACTTTGCCAGAAATTTTACACATTACTTAACGTCAAAAAGGTGGTTGTTTTTCCTGTTCCTGGCCACTACCCTCGCTACCTTTCCGCTGCTTACGGCATTTATATATTTTGAAAATTATTACCTAAAGATTTGGCTCAATTGTGTCAGGGATTCGTATGAGGAGTTCTTTACCGACCTGCCACAAGCCTTTGTTGTGGCCTGGCTGTTAATAACCGTTGAAATATTGAAAGTGTACTATACCCACATCAAGAACATGGAAGTGGAGAAGAACAGGATGCAAAAGGAAATACTGAGGACACAATATGAAAGCCTTAAAAATCAAATTAATCCACACTTCTTATTTAACAATTTCAGTGTGCTGGACGCCCTCATCCATACCAATCAGGTGTTGGCCTCTGACTTCTTAAATCAGCTTTCAAAGCTTTACCGCTATATTTTGGATAATAGGGAAAATGAGATGGTGCCCCTCTCAAGGGAGCTTGAGTTACTTGACTCCTATATGTTTCTGCTGCAGATCAGGCACGAGAACTGCATATTTCTGGAGCGGAATGTGACCATCAACCCGGACAACTTTTACATACCCACATTATCCCTTCAAATGCTGATAGAGAATGCCGTAAAGCACAATAGTTTTAACAAAGAGCATCCGCTACATATAAAGATCTTTACTGAAGATGAGCAGTTTATTATTGTTCAGAATAAAATAAGTTTGAAAAAACAACCTGCACGTTCCACCAAAGTAGGCCTTGAAAATATCAAGAGCAGGTATCATCTGCAGTCGGACAAGAAAGTGATCATCTATCAATCGGAAGAAACCTTTAAAGTAAAACTTCCCATTCTCACATCAATCAAATTTGCATGAATCTGGTAATTGTTGAAGACGAAAAACTGAGTGCCGAAAGGCTAAAATCGCTGGTTCATCAAATTGACCCAAAAATCGAAGTGGTTGGCATGCTTTCTTCTGTAAGCGAGGCCACAGAATGGTTCAGGGACAACTCTCCTCCTGACATTGTGTTATTGGACATCCAGTTGAGTGACGGTACTGGCTTTGACATCCTCACCACTATGTCGGCCTTGCCATGCGTTATCTTCACAACCGCCTATGACGAGTATGCCTTAAAGGCATTTAAATACAACAGCATAGAGTATTTGCTAAAACCAATTGATAAAAATGAGCTGGAAACGGCTTTGCAAAAATTTGGACAGATCAACAGACAACCAATTTACGATTCTGCCTTTGTCAAGAAAATCGAAAATGTTGAAAAATCCATAACTGGAGAGTACAAGAAACGGTTTTTAATAAAAATTGGTGAGCAGTTTAAGAACATTGACGTTGAAAATATAGCTTATCTCTACTATCAGAATGGAAGTTGTAATGTTTGTACAACTGACGATAAAAAACTTCCTGTGGACTACTCCCTGGATCAGCTGGAAGAGCTTCTAAATCCGGCCGATTTTCTAAGGGTTAACCGCCAGCTTATAGTAAAGGCCACAGCGATATCAGAAATACATACTTATTTCAACAGCAGGCTTCTGCTAATACTCTCCCCTTCCTTTAATGAAGAAGTAATTGTAAGCCGTGACAGGGTAAGTACTTTCAAAAGCTGGATGGATAGTTGATTATAATATTATATATACCCTTAAAATTTATAGCTGTACCCAAGCCTCATAACCTGAGTTTCGTAGTAATTTGTACTGGTATATGAGAAGTTATTGCCTTTAAATTCTTTTCTTATCACCATTGTATTCAAAAGGTCGTTTGCATTCAAAAACAGCTCTCCCTTACCATTTTGAATAGATTTCTTTACTCCAAAATCAATAGAAAAACGTGAATCAATGGTTCCTTGAGGTATGATATCAGGAGCTAAATAAATGGCAGTCAACTGAGCCTCAGTACTTTTACTAAACTTAAAGTTCGCATTGAGTTTTATATTTCCAGAATACACATCCTGTTGAACAGCTGTAAAAGTGTTTTCAATTGGATATTGATTCACAACCGTGAATGCATCAATCTGATTGTAATAACCATTAAGGTTTAAATTCATATTTACCTTATCCGAAATTTCCTGACTAATAACAACTTCAAACCCGGTGTTATAGCTGTTTCCAGCATTCTGAGAAATATTATAAATCAAGTTTGACGTGCCTACTGTTGTGGCCGCACGAGTTATGGTTCCTTCTGAAATACGATGATATCCTGCACCATAAAAATAACCATTGTTCCAACCATTCTTAAAACCAAGTTCAAAGCTGTTGGTAAATTGTGGTTGCAAAGCTGGGTTACCCACTTTAATAATCTCTGCATCATCATATTTTGGAAAAATACGGATATCCACTTCATCAGGCCTGTCAACCCTACGGTTATAAAATGCCGATAATTGGTTTCTATCATTTAGTTTGTAAGTTAAACGAGCATTCGGAAAAGGCTGTAAATAATCATAACCATCACTTTGGTAGGTATTATGATTCGGATCAACATCATACTGTAAATCAACATATTCTAACCTCATCCCTATTTCTGCTTCAAGCTTTTTGACTTCGTAAGTGTAATTTCCATAAAGTGCCGGGATGGTTTCTTTATAGGTTGCTAAACCATCAGCACCTGTGTCCAGCACAGAGTTAGTTGTTGAAGGATTAAATTGCATATCAGTTGGAATGGCTCTTCTGCGAAACTTGATTCCTGCCTCCAAAAGCCCGTGTTTCATGGGTTTTGTATAATCAAGCGTAAAATCGGCTACTTTTTGGTCAGCTATAAGAAAGAATGATTCTTCCGTAGTTACTGAAGGTCGGGTATTGGTGAAAAAATACTTCTCATCTTCTCTATCAAACGTGTAATTAAAACCCACATTGAGTTTATGGCCGGGCTGCTCAAATTTATGTTCATAAGCTACAGAGGCCATTGCAGCAGTCAATACTTCATCTTCCAGAAACTGCCAAAGTCTAAGGTTTTCTCCTGTATTTCTACTGAAAAAAGGTTGGTCACCATAATCTTTGATAGACTCCTGACTAAAAAATCCAGAAATCGTTAGGGAATTTTGATCATTGATAAACCAGTCCATTCCTACTTTTGAAGTAAAAAAATTGGTATCCCTATTACGCTTCAATTGCTGGTCAATTACAGTACCGTCATCATAGGTTCTGGTTACAAATTCATTTCTATTCAATGTTTCTGTATAAAGATTATCTGCTTGCAAGAACAGGTTAACTTTCTTTTTTCTGTAATTCAATGCTATAGAAGGGTTAATCTTTGGTGTAGCTTGATATTGTGGACGAATACCCGGAAGATTATCTTTTCGAACCCATAAAGCGCCCAATCCAGTTGATAGGCCAACTTTACCATTAAACCCTTTTTGTTCTTCTTTTTTTAAGACAATGTTGATGATTCCTGCATTGCCATTAGCATCATATTTCGCTGACGGATTATTAATGATCTGAATTTCATCTATGGCAGAGGCTGGTAGATTATCTAAACCATTTTGGCTACCAAATCCTGTGATGGCTGTTTGTTTTCCGTCAATCAGAACCACTACCTGACTATTGCCCCTTAGTTGTACCTGACCATCCTGAGTAGTAACACCAGGAAGATTATTCATAGCTTGTAAAACACTCCCTCCACTTTGGCTAACATTATCATCAACACTGTAGGTCTTCTTATCCATTGCACCAGTTACTGCATCGCGTTGTCCCGTAACCACAACTTCATCAAGTTGCTGTACATCTTCTTCCAATGTTATAACGCCTAAATCAAGATATTCCGAATTTGAACCTACATACAAAGTACTTAGATACTTTTTATAACCAATAAATGATACTTCAATTAAATAGTCACCAGGCTTAACTTTATCTACTGTAAACAGGCCTCTTTCGTTTGTAATTGTTCCACCTATAAGAGTAGAATCAGTAGTAGTCCGAATGGCTACAGTTACAAAAGATAAGCTCTCGTTAGAAACTTTTTCCCTAATAGTACCCGAAATACTAGCTTCCTTTACTTGTCCAAAAAGAGTTAATGAACTAAATGAAGTAATAAAACAAAGTACTACTATTGGCTTTAAAAAATATGAAAAAATATTCCCGACTGTCAGTCTTCTACCTATTATAAATATCATAAAAAAATGTCTCTTTTTAAGTATGTTCTAAATTACATTCTTTGCATAACGCTTGTAATTTTATTTTGTTTAATGGTTAATTAAACCTCATTGTTACAGCCAAACCAATATTCCTATCGTTATAAATGGGGCTCATAATTAGATGGTATTTCTTTTTATTTTTTACTTTGTGAGATAGATAAACAAAATTTGTAGCTAAAATACCTAAGCCCGCTCCTACTAACACATCTGACGAAAAGTGTCTGTTATTGAGTACTCTTAAAATTCCTACCGAAGATGCTATTGTGTAAGCTCCAATACTATACCATGGGCTTAAGTGTCCATATTCCTTATGCATAAAAGTGGCAGCAACAAAAGCCTGTGCCGTATGGCCTGATGGAAATGATGAATAATTGCTGCCATCCGGACGAAGCTGATGCGTGATCTGTTTCAAAGGTACTACTGCCAACATCATTAGCAGTTCTGACTTTATTAAAAGCTTAGTTCTGGTTTTAAGGTCATGACGTGCTTCTACTCCGAATAGATCCAGACCATATGCCAGTGCTATTGGTGCGTACTGAAGATAATCGTCTGTGCTAGTGTGAAAATCGGGAATACTTTCATTCCTTTCTTCTGCAATCTCCTCTCTCCCAATGATATCAGAGTCTATATACGAAAGCAATCCTGCAGAAATCAAGTAAAAGGGCAGTTTAGTTGCTTTCCTTAAATTCTGCTTTTTTTCAAAATTTTTATGAATGGTAATTGAATCCCCTCCTGAAATTTTACTTTGAGAACAACATATGGAAATACCTGTTACGTTAAGCATAAAGAATATGCCAGCAATAGTCCTTTTCATAAACAAGTGATTTTTTATCTAGCTTTAAATAAATAAGATGCCTTTACTCCAATAAAATTCGATGCAACTTGCTCCGAGCCCAACTTGCCAAGATTAGTTTTATGCACTAATGAAGTTTCAAGACGTTTTCCATTTTTAAGTGCCGCACTCAGCCCTAATGAAAGATTGAATGTTCCGAAATACAATTCCGGCTTTCTTATTCTGTAGGATGATTCAACCGGAACTGTGATAGTATTAGTCTCAAACAAATGACCAAATTCAATGGCCTGTTTGGTATACCAAAATGCCGATGCACCAGCTCCATACACTAAGTGATTCTTTTGACTTATTCTTTGTCTGTATTTAAGCGATGATAGAATTTCCATAAACCATGCAGTAATTTCTGCGTTCTCAACAGCACCATAAATAGGATCAGATGTTGGCAGACTAAGTGATTGAAGATCCTCCATTTCTACGTCATAGTGTGTTGTGTTAAAGGTGAGTCCCGATTCAATACTCAAAGTAGGTGACATAATAAAGTCTGCAACAATACCACCTCCAAAAACATTGAATGACGCATTAGAGCTGTAAAGTCCTTTTTGTAAACTAACAGATGGGCCAATATCAATACCTAAACCTTTTTTATAATGTCGTTCAAGTTCCTTTAGTTTTTTAATAGATATCTGCACTGGTACTGGCTCCACATTGGCCAATTGATCGTCTGTAGCAGTACTATCCCAGATGAAGAAATACTCTGGTAATCGATATTCATGAGTAAGGCCTTTTCTCTTAACCAAATAAGGATTTTGTTCAGCAACAACAAGGTCATCCACTACAAGAAACAAGTAATCGCCATTTTGCACAATTTGTCCATTTTCTAATTCCCTGAGTATATCATCAGAAACCTGATCTTCCCTTCCCAAATAAACCAGGTCCCTTCTAAAAGTATCACTCATCAGGCGGGATTGGTTTTGACCCTCATTTAATTGACGCCTCAACTGATCTATCTCACTTACCAGCCGATTATAATAAAGGTCGTTGCTATTTCGGTATTCTATAATTCTTATAGTATCGGCAGGAACAATTTGCTGATTTTTAGATTCTTGAAGCAGGTTTCCAAGCTCCCCAAACTTTTCATTTTGATTTTTAAGATCTGCAATTTGTTGTTGAAGCAGGGCCACATTGTTTCCGGAATGGTTTATTCCAAATAAGATCAGGACAGCGATAACTGTTGTAGCAGCCGCCACCAGTATTTCGTTTCTATATCTGTTATAGAAAGATGGTCTAATACTGGAGTCCATTTTATAATGCAAACCAGCAAGGGCAGAGGGGTCAAATTCCACCTGATCAAACTCATCGACCTGATTCTTTATAATATCATCAAACCTGCTGTCATCCATTTGTTTTCGGAATTAACTGTTGTTGATTCTGGTTCAATATCTTTCTTAACTTATCCCTGGCTATAGATAAATTAGACTTTGATGTTCCTACACTTATTTTTAGTTCGGCAGCTATCTCCTCATGCTTATAACCTTCAATGGCAAAAAGGTTGAAAACAACCCTATAACTGGACGGCAGTTTTTGAATAGCATCTATTATCTCCTGGGCTGAAAGCATTTCAAGTGCCGTTTCTTCTGTCTCCTGATAGTTTGCATAAGCAATATCAAGAGAGTGGTAATGCTTCTCGTTCTTTCTATAATAATCTATTGAGGCATTAACCATTATCCTTCTCATCCACCCCTTAAATGATTTGCCAAATGTATATTTATCCAAATTGTTAAAAACCTTCATAAAACCATCATTAACGATTTCCACAGCCTCTTCCCTGTGGTTTGAATACCGCAAACAGATACCCATGGCATATCCAAAATACAGTTTGTACAACTGATCCTGGCTGCTACGTAGTCCCTTTCTACAGGACTTTAATAGTTCCTCTAGCTCTTGTTCGCTTTTAATGGCTCAATATTTTAAAGAGTTATCTTACGATGACGTGACAAAACAAAAAATGGTTGGTCGGAGAAATATTTATTTTTTTAAACCAACCATTTATCAGTATTCGAACGTCTCGGTTCAGATTGTAATGATTAACATCCTACTTTATTTTAATCAAATATAAGCTTATAAGATGCAAGAATCGATTTGCGAACTATCTAAAAAGTATATCACAGACCTGTTTCATGATAGGATTGCAGCAAAACTATATTTTCACAACCTGGGGCACACCACTACAGTGGTATATGCTGCCGAATTGATAGGTCAAGAGCTTGGCCTTAAGTCCAGCGAGATAAACATTGTTAAAGTAGCTGCATGGTTTCATGATGCCGGCATGTTGAAAAGTACAAAGGACCATGAAACCGCTAGCGCAGATTTGGCCGAAAAGGCATTGCAAAGCTGGGGTGTTAATACTACCGAAATCGAAAAAGTCATAGGCTGCATAAAGGCAACCAAACTGCCGCAGTCACCCACTTCATTACTTGAAGAAGTAATATGTGATGCTGATCTCTACCACCTTTCTCAAGCAGACTACTGGCATAGAAACACACAACTGAAACAGGAATTCGTGGCCATGGGAATTTGCGGTAATTCAAATTTTGACTGGCTGAAAAACAATGCCCGCTTTTTAATGTCGCATGAATACTTTACACCATTTGCCAAATCAGTACTTGAACCTTTGAAACAGAAACATATCAAAGAGAACCTGATAAGGCTTAACCAAATTGTGAAATGAAAGATATAACGCTGATAGTTCCGGTATTCAATGAAGAAGAGTCATTGGAAAAACTAAAGGAAACCGTAGACGAATTTATTGAAAAGTCTACGCTTTCAGTCACTGTCCTTTTTGTAAATGATGGCTCCACAGACCGCAGTTGCGAAATAATACAAAACATTATCAGGTATGATGCTAATTATACTTCCATTTCGTTGGATAAAAATTGTGGCTTAAGCACTGCTATAAAGGCAGGCATTGATATTAGTGAAACGCCTTGGATTGCATACATGGATGCCGACATGCAAACGACACCTCTAGACCTCATTAATTATTATCCTTTTATGCCTGATTATGATATGATCAATGGGATAAGAAGGAAGAGGAAAGACAGCTATATCAAGAAAATATCTTCATTGATAGCCAATACTTTCAGACGCTACATGATTAAAGATGGCATTGAAGATACTTGCTGTCCCCTTAAGCTGATGAAAACCGATGTTGCCAAGTCCATACCTTTCTTCAAAGGTATGCATCGGTTCATGCCTGCATTGGTTCAATTGCAGAACAAAAGTGTAAAACAGTTAGAAGTAAAGCATTTTGAAAGGTATGCTGGTACTGCCAAGTACCATCTCTGGAACAGGCTTACAGGTCCGTTTTTAGACACACTGGCCTTTGTTTGGATGCGTAAAAGATATATCAATTATACCATTCTGACCGCAGAGATGAAAACCAGTTTCAAAAAAGAAAAAGTAGCTTAATGAGCGAATCATATTGGATATATGCTGTCGGACTAGCGGCCCAACTCTTATTTAGCGCAAGACTAATAATACAATGGATAAGGTCAGAACAATCAGGAAGGGTACTCTCTCCTACCATATTTTGGCAACTAAGCCTTGTTGCCTCCTTTTTGTTAATTGCTTATGGAATCTTAAGAGATGACCCTATCATCATTTTCGGCCAGGTGATTTCATATTTCATTTACATCAGAAACCTCCAATACAAAGGTGCCTGGAAATTGATTCCACCTTATTTTAAGGTTATTGTTTTACTTTTTCCAATCGCTACCATTTTATGGTTGGCCGGTTCAACGGAGCATAGCTGGAATGATGTTATTGGCAACCCTTCCATTTCCAATGTTTTGCTCATATGGGGAGCCCTGGGCCAAATAGTCTTCGCACTTAGGTTTGTGTATCAATGGTACTTCTCAGAAAAACTGAAAAAGTCGGTCTTGCCTCTTGGTTTTTGGATCATAAGCATGGTCGGCTCACTACTCATAGTTTCATACGGATTTTTCAGGTATGACCCCATACTTATTTTAGGTCAGGCATTTGGCATAATTGCTTACGCTAGAAATATACAAATTGGACTGCAAGCTAAAAAAATCAAAATGGAGGCAAAACCATTATGAAAAATACAATTTTAGTTACCGGATGTGCAGGGTTCATTGGCTCACATGTAACCGAACGACTCATAAAGGCAGGCCATTCGGTAGTAGGCGTTGATAATTTTGATCCTTTCTATGACAGAAGCATCAAGGAAGATAATTTACTGACCATCAAGGATTCAGCAAACTTTCATTTTTACGAAATTGACCTTGTTAAAGATGACTTAGGCAAAACCTTGTCAGCTTTTGATATCGATTGTGTTATTCATTTAGCTGGCAAAGCCGGAGTAAGACCATCTATAGAATCCCCTCAGGCCTATATTGACAACAACATCACAGGCACCTTAAACTTGCTGAATTACATGAAAGACCGAAAGGTCAACAAAATGGTATTTGCTTCATCTTCCTCTGTATACGGCAATGGCACACCTCCCTTTGCAGAAGATATTAATGACAACAAACCCATTTCCCCTTATGCTTTTACCAAAAGATCCTGCGAGTTGATGAATCATACCTATCATTCATTATACCATATTGATTTTGTCAATTTGAGGTTTTTTACCGTTTACGGCCCACGACAAAGGCCTGATTTGGCCATTAATAAATTTGTTCGTCTTATCAATGAAGAATTGCCAATACCTTTTTACGGAGATGGCTCCACCATGAGGGATTATACTTATATAAGCGACATAGTAAATGGGATTTTACTATCAATGGACTTTATTATGAGTAACGAGAACATATTTGAAACTCTCAATATAGGAAATAACAACCCTATCAGCTTGAATAATCTTGTTACAACTATCGGCCAAATTTTAAATAAAGATATTTTATATAACCTGTTACCAAAACAGGCCGGGGATGTTGAATTGACTTGCGCAAATATCACTAAAGCTACCGCACTTATTGGTTATCTCCCCAAAGTAAGTATTCAAGAGGGGCTGACTAAGTTTATTGGCTGGCAATTAAATAAAAGTTTAGCGCATGCAGTTAAAATATAAATTACTGGTTGTTGCCTTAGTCTGTGTAATAAATTTCGGTGTTAATAATCAATATCTGAGCCCTGACATAATGGAAGCCAGAAATCTGATTACCGCAAGGGAAATGGCGGCAACAGACAACTGGCTTAACCCCACCATGAACGGCTACCCAAGATTGGCCAAACCACCCCTACCTACCTGGGTCAATGCGGCAATAGCCAAGTTCTTTCCTGTTGATAATTTGGCAGCGCACAGAATACCTGCGGCAATTATGGGTTTTTTGATGGTTCTTGCAATTTTCTTTATCGCTAAATCAATTTCAGGAGATGAGAATGTGGGTTATTATTCTTCCTTGGTTGCTGCTTCCAGTTATTATCTAATTTTGATGAGTCGTCAGGCTACCTGGGATATTTATTGTCATTCATTAATGGCTGTAGCCATAGCCTTTTTAATAAGCAACTGGCAAAATAATAAGGGTAATCTATGGTCATATTTAATGGCCGGAATCTTCATGGGTTTATCATTTATGAGCAAGGGGCCAGTATCATTTTATGTAATCCTACTGCCTTTTCTGGTCAGCTGGTTTTTATTCATTGAAAAGAAAAGCCCAAAAGCCCAATGGAGGGGCATTTTAATAATGACTGTGGTCTTCTTAGTAGTTGGTTTTTCCTGGCCTTTCTATCAATTGATTACCAATAAAGATTTGTTGTTAAAAATAGTTAACGCAGAAAGTACAGCCTGGACTGAGCGGCATGTAAAACCATTTTATCAGTACTGGGGGTTTTGGTCGCATGTGGGAATTTGGTCATTGTTCGCCTTGGCTAGTTTGGCATATTCATTTATGAAATCAAGGATATCCCTAAAGGAATATAAATTTCTCCTTTGGTGGTTAGTTATTATGGTGGTTTTACTTTCTATACCTGGTGAAAAGAAAGAAAGGTATTTGTTGCCAGTGATTATTCCCCTCTCCTGTTTAATTGGCTATTTAATCTATTATTTACGTCAAAGTCAACTTAACAATAATTTATCAATGTCGGACAAAAGACTGATTAGAGTAAACATTTTATTGCTTTTAATAATCAGCCTGCTATTTCCATTCACAGACTATTTTACAACCAGCCAGCCCCATGTTTCCATTATCACCTTTATAATTTTTTGGAGTACAGCTGTGGGTTTGTTCTTTGCTTTTAAATCTCTAAAAATAGCCCATATGATGGTCTGGACAATTGCACTAATGAGTGCTGTTACTATTTTTGGGCTTCAAAAATTGGAGCCAGTAACCAATCAACATTATGATAATCTGGCAACAGTAAGGGAAAAGTCATTTTATACTAAGGACTTTTATGCCACAAACCTCAATCCTAAAGAAATATTGGCCATCGGTAAAACAGTAGATACCCTTAAAATTGAAAAAGGCGCAATTCTAAACCCTCGAAATAAAGAATTTGTTATTGCCTCTTACTATCACATGGATGAAAATGAAATCACTACAAAGGTTAGTACATTTCAACTTATGGATTCAATAGCATTTGATAAGAAAAATGACAAAAATCTGCTTTATTTCTATCTGGTGAAGGTCGAAATTCCTCATTTACAATATCACAAATAGTTGGTTATAGCACTTTCCAGCCTCCTGTTGTCCCAGTTCTTTTATCTTGATCCACAAAAGCAGATAATTTGTCTTTGGAGAGGTATCAAAGTAGTAAATTTAAAATGTCAATTAACAATCATCAAATTGACATATGGGTAGGATGACGAGTCTTGATTTTATCAAGTCATCGCAGGATTTTAAGCCAATTTTAAGAATACTTTAATGGAAGTTTTATTGACAATGCCCAATATTTGAATAATGAGAGTACTTGTAGTAGAAGATGAACCAGGTATTGCAGCATTCCTTAAACAGGGCTTAGAGGAAGAGGCCTTTGCTGTGGATGTGGCAGATGAGGGCAAAAAAGGCCTGCAACTGGCATTGTCTGGTGAGTACGACTTATTACTTTTAGATTGGATGCTACCTGGAATGAGTGGCATTGAGATTTGCAAGCAATACAGAAAAGTGTATCCTGACACTCCAATCATTTTTTTAACTGCAAAAGACACCCTTGATGAAACAATTTTTGGTTTGCAATCAGGGGCAAATGACTACATTAAAAAACCCTTTCATTTTGAAGAACTATTAGAAAGAATCAAAGTGCAGCTGCGTCCAAAATCCGGTGGCCATTCATTGTTCACTTTAGGAAATATTACCCTCAATACGGAAACACATCAGGTTCTTAAAGGAGATCAGGAAGTTAACTTGACTCAAAAAGAATTTGCATTACTCGAGTACCTGATCCGTAATAAAGGCAAAGTATGTAGAAGAACCCGAATAATCGAAAGTGTATGGGACATTCATTTTGACTATAACACAAGTGTAATTGATGTTTATATCAATGCCTTGAGGAAAAAGCTTCAACTATCGGAAGGAGAAAACTATATCCAAACCATTCGGGGAGTCGGATATATCGCTAAAGAAATATGAACCTGAGTTTTAGAAATAGAATCGCCTTTTACTATATGATGGCAACAGCCATTATTATGGCCGTTGTATTTGGCGCCATTTTCTTTACCGTAAAAGAAACGGTATGGCAAAACCTTGATAATGATCTTTCATATGAAGCAAAAAAACATACTGGAGAGATTCAGTTGATTGGAGATAGCATCCTGTTTATGAATAAAGCAGAATGGGAAGAACGCGAACATCGGGAAATACAGGTAAACCCAGTATTTATTCAGCTGATTGATAAGCAAGGCAAATTAATGGATAAGTCCCCCAACTTAAAACTTGATCAATTGCCTTTTAAAGCTTCAGAATTTGGTGGCCATTTTGACACCAAGTTAAATGACAGGGCCATAAGGCAGGCACAAATGCCGATAGAACGGAACGGAAAAATCAAAGGATACATCCTCGCTGCGATGTCATCAGAGTCTGCTTTTTCAATAATTTTAAAACTTAGGAATGTCCTCTTGATATCCTATTTCATTGTCTTAATTGGGTTGTACTTCGTATCACGATTTCTGGCCGGCAGAAGCATTATTCCTGTTCAAGGAATAACCAATACAATAACCAGAATTACCAAAAACAATCTGAAAGAACGTGTAAGCCTGCCACAAAATCAGGACGAGATATACGATCTGTCATCAAGCTTCAATGCCCTTCTTCAACGTATAGAAAAGGCCATGGAACGGGAAAGACAGTTTACCTCTGATGCCTCTCATGAACTAAGGACACCCCTTGCGGCCCTTAGAGGCACCCTGGAAGTGCTCATTAGAAAACCAAGAACCCAGCAAGAGTATGAGGAAAAAATCAATTATAGTTTAAAGGAAATTGAAAGAATGACTGAAATTTTGGAACAGCTGCTTCTACTTGCCCGTTTGGAAACTTCGCCTGGTGAGAATGGTGCAGTCACAAGTCCTCTTTCTGAGCTTATTGATGAATCTATATCACATTTTAAAACTCAAATTGACTACAAAAAACTCAAGGTAAATGTTGAGTTTGATCAAACTGAGAAAGCTCTTGTACCTCACTATTACAGCAATATAATAATTGACAATGTAATAAGTAATGCAATTAAGTATTCTAACCAGAATGGAAAGATAAGTATTGTTACAGGAATGTATGATAATCAAATTATCTGTACCATTAAAGATGAAGGAATAGGAATTAAAGAAGCAGATTTAGCTCATATTTATGATAGTTTTTATAGATCTGATGCTTTGAGCCACAAACACATTACCGGCAATGGCTTAGGGCTGTCAATAGCGAAAAAATGTGCAGATGCTATTCATGCCCAATTAACCATTGAAAGCACTTACGGTGAAGGAACTAAAGTTACCGTTGCTTTTTTAAGCTAATCTTAAGAATGGCTTGAGAAAAGCCTTAGCATACCCCTTCTATATTTGATGAGTCATTAAAAATATACCTCATCAATGTTAGACAAAATCATACAGTACAGTATTCACCACAAGTTGATTGTACTACTATTTTCAGCTAGTATCATAGGTTTTGGACTATACTCACTTTCCCATATTCCGATTGGGGCGGTTCCTGATGTTACCAACAATCAGGTACAGATCATTACCACCTCCAGAAACCTGGCCACAGAAGATGTTGAGAAATTTCTGACCTATCCTGTAGAACTGGAAATGGCCAACTTACCTAATGTAAAAGAAATACGCTCCATTTCTAAATTTGGGCTTTCGGTAGTTACTGTGGTTTTTGATGATAAGATTGGTACATACCTACCCAGGCAGCTCATTGCAGAAAAAATAAAGACTGCCGAAGAAAAAATCCCGGCTGGGTTTGGGAAACCGTTCATGGGGCCTATCACAACTGGCCTAGGGGAAATTTATCAATATGTTATAGAAGTTGATTCAGCGCATCGCAATGACTATTCATTGATGGATGTGCGCACCATACAAGACTGGGTTGTAAAACGTCAGCTTTCTGGTATTCCAGGTGTAGTAGAAGTAAACACCTGGGGCGGCTATCTTAAACAATATGAAGTAGCAATAAATCCAGAAAAATTAAGAAGTCTTAATATATCCGTTCCTCAAACATTTTCGGCACTAGAGAAAAATAATAGTATAGCAGGTGGTGGATACATTGAAAAAACAAATCAGACCTATTTTATAAGGGGCGAAGGACTGGTGGGTTCATTGGAGGATATTGAAAACATTGTAATAGAAAACAGAAACGGAACACCCATATTTATTAAAGATGTTGCTACCGTTGGTTTTGGGCATGCCACACGCTTTGGTGCTATAACAGGAAATGGTGAAGGCGAAAAGGTTTTGGGTCAGGTGATGATGTTGAAGGGGGCAAACTCCAAGGCTGTGATAGATGCTGTCAAAGCAAGGGTGGCACAAATCTCCCCTAGTCTTCCTCCAGGCATAAGTATCAATCCCTTTTTGGAGCGCAGCGAACTTATTGACAAGACCACTTTTACTATTGTAGAGAACCTGATACTCGGGTGCTTAATTGTAATTTTCGTTGTGGTATTGCTGCTTGGCAATATTCGCTCAGGCTTGGTGGTTGCCTCAGTAATTCCATTGTGCCTGCTTTTTGCCCTATCGCTGATGTACATTTTTGGTGTAGATGCAAATTTGATGAGCCTGGGTGCCATTGACTTTGGGATTATTATTGACGGAGCTGTGATCATAGTTGAGTTTATTGCTTTTAAAATCACCGCAGAACGTACTCAACTGTTGGCATTACCAAAAGCTGAGAAGCAAAACTTCATTGATAATATAACACACTTAGGTGCAAGCAAAATGATGCATTCTGCTGTCTTCGGACAGCTCATTATCATCATTGTTTTCATTCCAATTTTATCATTAGTAGGTGTTGAAGGTAAGATGTTCAGACCGATGGCCTTGGTATTTACCTTCGCATTGATTGGAGCCATGATCTTATGCTTCACCTATGTACCCGTAATGGCGTCTTTATTTATAAAACCATCAGACCCAAACAAAAAAACGATCTCTTCACGCCTTATTACATTCTTGGAAAATAAATATACCCCCACCATGACATGGGCTTTAAGAAGTAAAAAAACCGTTATAAGCCTGGCCGTAACACTACTGCTTTCAGTTGCTCTTCTCTTTACCCAAATGGGCGGTGAATTTGTGCCTACACTTGATGAAGGTGATTTTGTGATCCAACCTGTATTGAAAACAGGAACATCTTTGAGCAATACGGTCATGGCCACTACCAGGATTGAACAAATCCTCAAGAAATTCCCAGAAGTAGAACAAGTGGTAAGCAGAATAGGTGCGGCTGAGGTGCCAACCGACCCCATGTCTATGGAAGAGAGTGATGTAATCATCAAATTAAAGCCTAAGAAAGAATGGGTTTCCGCTGAAAGCAAAGATGAGCTGGCTGATAAATTTAAAGAAGCATTGGCAGAAATTCCGGGGGTGGATTTTGAGTTTACCCAACCAATAGAAATGCGCTTCAATGAACTAATTACGGGTGTACGTGCCGATTTAGCAATCAAGATTTTTGGAGAGGACTTAGACATCCTTCATAAAACTGCTTTGGAAGTCGAAAGAGTCATTCAAAATATTGAAGGTGCTGCGGACATCACCGTTGAAAAAGTAGCAGGACTTCCTCAAATGTCTGTAAAATATGACCGACAGAAAATTGCCAAATATGGATTAAATGTAGAAGACCTGAACAATATCATCACTATGGGTTTTGCAGGAAAACCAACCGGAACAGTCTTTGAAGGTGAAAAGCAATTTGATCTGGTGGTTAGATTTGATAAAGCCCACCATCAGGACCTTCAGGATATAGCCACTGCCACCATTCAACTTCCTAATGGTAATCAACTCCCTTTGAGTGAATTTGCCACTATTTCCTACACCAAAGGGCCAGCAAAGATATCAAGAGACAACACCAAGAGAAGAATTGTTGTTGGAGTAAACGTACGAAAAAGGGATTTGGAATCCGTAGTAAAAGATGTCCAGGAAATTATAGACCAGGAAATCAAACTCCCGGCAGGTTATACTATAGAATATGGTGGCCAATTTGAGAACCTCAGAACAGCAAGGGAGAGGCTTATGGTTGCTGTACCTATTGCGCTCATACTCATATTTATCCTCCTTTACTTTGCCTTCAATTCTGTAAAAGAAGCGTTGATCATTTACAGTGCCATCCCCATGTCGGCTGTTGGTGGGGTCATGCTTTTATACATCCGTGATTTACCCTTCAGTATTTCTGCTGGCGTAGGGTTTATTGCCCTTTTCGGTATTGCTGTATTAAATGGCATTGTGCTAATAGAAGAATTCAAAGAACTCAAGGCAAAAGGTGTTCACGACATTAACAATCGTATTTTAATGGGAACAAAAAACAGATTAAGGCCTGTATTGCTCACTGCTGCCGCTGCTGCGCTGGGCTTCTTACCGATGGCCATTTCAACTTCGGCTGGAGCAGAAGTTCAAAGGCCTTTGGCCACCGTGGTGGTGGGTGGTTTAATTTCAGCTACGGCACTTACTCTCATAGTTTTACCTGTTCTCTACGCACTTTTTGACAGAAAAGGGCACTATCCCAAAATTAAAATTCCAGTCAGCACGCTACCAATTTTGATACTCATTACATTGCCTATTCTTGCACATGGTCAAGATCAAAAAATCAACGTAGATCAGGCTGTAGAGATTGCTTTGAAAAATAATCTGGGCTTAAAGGCATCAGCCCAAAAAGTTGATCAAAGCAAACAACTCATAGGAAGTTCCATTGACATCAACAAGACAGAACTTTATTACAATAAAGACAATAATAACATTGCTCCTAACAACCTCCCGCTCAACGTTTGGGGAATTAACCAGTCGCTCCAATTTCCTACTGTATATGGCGCCCAAAGAAAAGTAATGGAAGGCAAATCCCAATTAGTGAAAGATCAGTTTGCCATTGACAAGTACATGGTAGCCAAAGAAGTATCAAAGGCCTATTATCAAGTTGTCTATTGGAGGCAAATGCTGGACAATTATAATTATCTGGACAGTTTATACGCTGTTTTTGCACATGCCGCTTATAGAAGGTTTGAGCAAGGTGAATCCAATTATTTGGAAAAATTGACAGCAGAAACCAAAAAGAAAGAAGTTTCTCTCCAGCTACATCAAATAAGGGAAAGTATTCAAAAATCCCATATCCATCTCAATCAATGGCTTCAATCTGATTCGAGCTATTTGGTGAAGGACAGAATCCTTAACCGCATTGCATTAACACCACTTGATACACTTGCACATCCTACACTTCTCTACTATTCAGATGCAATAAGCCTTTCTGATAGAGCTCTGGTGTTAGAAAAACAAAAATTACTGCCTGACCTTAATATTTCAGTTTTTCAAGGCACCAACAACGGTACCGGAACACGGTCCTACTCAGGTTTTCAGTTAGGTGTCGGTATTCCATTGTGGTATGGAGCGCAAAAATCCAAAATAAATGCTTCAAAAACCGAAGCCTTCATTTTAGCTACTGAAAGTGAAAATTATAAGATACAATTACTTTCTAAGTACCAGACGCTACAATCGGATTTGAGGAAGCATGAAGAAGGGCTAAACTACTATGAATCGACAGGAAAAAAGCTTTCAAAAGAGACCCTTTTCCACGCAGTGCAGGCCTTTCAAAATGGTGAAATCAATTTTCTTCAATATACTCAGCTACTGGACAACGCCAAGTCCATTGAAGTGAATTACCTCTCTACTCTTTTTCAATACAATATGACAGTAATAGAAGCTAACTATTTAATGAACTAACAATGGCAAACAAGACTAAAAACCTGATAAAAAATAAAGCTTTCAACTATCTGATAGCCGCCTCTCTTTTGATATTGTCATCTTGTTCATCCAAGACTGACACAGAAATATCTGTGGAAGGTAAAACACAAAGTATAATTGAAGATGCCTATCATCTTACCACAAACCAATTTCTGTCTTCAAAAATGGCATTTGGAAAAATGGTGCCGGGATCATTTCACGAAGTGGTAAAGGCCAATGGAATGTTTGATGTGCCGCCAGAAAATCGAGCTTATGTAAGTTGCTATTTTGGAGGTATTGTCAAGGACATACGGCTACTGCCAGGTGAAAGAGTAAAAAAAGGTCAGGTGCTTTTTACATTAGAAAACCCTGACTATGTACAAATGCAGCAAGACTTTCTTGAAGCAAAAGGGCAACTCGTTTACTTAAAATCGGACTACGAAAGACAAAAAAATCTTGCACAAGATAATGTCACTTCACAAAAAAACTACCTCAAATCTGAATCTGATTATACTGTTACCAAAGTAAAGGTTGAGTCTTTGAGTAAGAAATTAGGTCTGATGAATATTAATCCAAACACACTTACACTAGAAAATATGCGTACCACTATTATTGTTATGTCCCCCATCAGCGGATACGTAACAGAAGTGGCTATTTCAAGAGGAGCGTTCTTAAACCCTTCAGAATTGGCTGTTTCTATAGTGGATACAGATCATTTGCATTTAGAACTAAATATTTTCGAAAAAGACCTTTCCAAAGTCAAAATTGGGCAGCAGATACAATTCAGGACTCAAGGTGATGAGAGCAATTTCAAACAGGCTACTGTCTATCTGGTAAACAAAACCGTGGATGCAGAAAAAAGAACAATTGGGTTACACGGCCATTTATCTGATGAAAAGCCAGCCGACATGTTTAACCCAGGCATGTATGTAGAGGCTGAAATTTATACCTCTACTTCCTCTAAAATGTCATTACCTCAAGATGCCATAGTAGATATAGATGGAAAATACTATGTACTAGTACTGCAAGATAGTATTGGCGACAGTTATAATTTCATAAAAAAGGAAGTTAAAACAGGACTTTCCAATAATAGTCAAGTTGAAATATTGAATGCCTATGATTTTAAAGAAGACACAGAGTTTCTAGTCAAGGGAGCCTTTAACTTAATAAAAGAATAATTATGAACGATGCACATTTTCACTTAGCAATTAATCATTTGCCTATTGTAGGCTTACTGATTGGAATACTGACACTTTTAACGGGACTAATCCTTAAGAAGGAAGACGTTAAACTTACAGCACTGGGAATTTTTATCTTTAGTGCTATTACTTCTATTGTGGCTTTTTATACTGGTGAGGGAGCAGAAGAGGTGGTGGAGAATATAGCAGGCGTCAGCGAAACACTCATTCATGCACATGAGGAGTATGCCGAGTCATTTTTCACTCTTACACTTATTTTGGGAGGCCTGTCGTTAATTAGTTTTGTAGTGGAAGTCAAAAAACTCAAGCTCTCAAAATACCTGATGCTAGTGTGCCTATTCCTGGCTATTGCCGATGGAATTCTAGCCAAATATGTCGGTACGAGCGGAGGCGAAATCAGACACTCAGAGATAAGAATTGATGCGAAAACGATTCCTTTAGAAGAAGTTGACGATTGATGCCTTGCAAAAAAAAGTGTTCATAGGCATATCGTTATCCCTGTAGGCCAAATAATGCTGATTTTTTTTTAAATTATTTAGGTTTATAGACCAAAACATTTCTTGAGAACTCCGTCTCAAGAAATGTTTTAATTTCAACTCTTAAGACTTAGTTGCTCGCTAAAGCCACATCCCCCTTTAGGTAGGAATTAATAGTCTCCTTAATTTTTGCGATTGATTCAGCACTATTATAGCCATCTTTCAAAGTTTCTTCCTCCAAAGTGAACAACTTCATAAAAAGCACTTTATCATCTATTTTACCTTCTATTTGCACGGTTTTCTTTTGAGCAAACAGTTCGTTCCAAACCTTTCTTACATCGTTCCAGTAAGCCTGCTTATCATTCCACCAGTCTTTTGCTGCCTGGCACTTGCCAGCATCGGTCTTTTTGTATTCATTAAAACCCTTTTCATGAGCTAAAACAGTATCATCGGTTTCGCGCAATACCTTGGCATTGTCTTGCTCATGCACCCAACCATCAGCAGTAATTTCCTGACGGTTTCTTCGCACCATCACATTGTAGTCACTGCGCTTGCTAAATTCCCTTCTGGGTAGGGGTGCATCAGCAGTATTTTCCCAATAGCTGCGGCCATCAACATGCACCCAGCTGGAAGAGCCTTCATAACGTGGTCCGTCATCTACCTGATAGACTTTCTGTGTCCACTGCCCTTGCACCTCATCGGCAGACTTGCTCTCATACTTCCATGTATTGTCTTTATAGAAGGTATGAAAGTCTGTATTTTCATAAATCCAGTCCTGTCTCCAATGCTTGATAATCATATTGTCACCAACAATAAGCAAATGCTGCAAAACAATTTTATCCTTTGATTCTTCGATAGGAAAAACATACTCCAGTCCCCCTGAACGATAGTTGTCATGAAATTTGTAGTCCTTGTTTGGTGAAAATGTTTCGGCAAAATTAAAAGACACTTCATAGCAGCCACACATCGCTTTGATAGCATCAATGTCCTGCTTTTTCTTCTTTTGTGCCTGCACTGTACCTATCGCAAGACAGAAAGCAAATAGTAATAAAGTTCTCATTAGTATATGGTTTTAAAATTTAAGAAAATAGGTTTAAGTCTTGGGTAATACCAGGCGATAACGGTCAGATTGCCAAGTAGGTAAAGTCCTGTCATGATCAGTTCGCCCGTATCATGAGGCTCTAAAAATGCATGGAACAGGAAAATATTTAGCGTGACCGGCAGCAATATTACGGCTCCCAACAAGGCTAAAAACTGGCTTAGCAAAAGGATGCCACCAACAATCTCAGCAACACCAAGCATTGGCCAGAAATAATCTGTCTGTTTTAATCCACCAATGTATGCTCTAATTTTAGCGACATGTGGTGGCACCTCAACAGAAGCTTCAGTCTGAGGCCTTGGTGGTTTTGGTATAAACTTTTGAATACCAGCGTACACGAACAGGCCACCCAGGCCTATTCGTAATACAATCAGTGCAATTTGTAAACCTTTCATACTAATCCAGTAATTCATATTTATATTCAGGATAACCACGCTCGTCTCTTGCAGTAAGGCTGGTAAACTTTAGCTTATAATGATTTCCCTCCGAGTCTTCAATCAGGTAAAACACATCTGTTTTAAGAACGAGAGCAAATCCCTCTAATCCTCGCCAGGTATCACCTATCACGAAGATATTTTCGCTGTCAAGCGTTTGGTTGACCATGTCCTCAGAAGAAAAGTTATCATAGGTAATTTCTGATGTCTCCTCAATTTTTACTGCGCTAACATTTGAACGATTAAGCACCACGATGTCATTGAATGCAATACCCAACCAAACACCATAATTTGCGACACCAGAGTATGTGCTGTACATCAAATCCCAGCTTTCTTTTTCTGGCTCTACTGAGGTAACACCATTGTCAAGATCAGTGTGAATGAAATTGAAAGCTTCATCTTTGGTAATGGTTAGCTCCTCATGGGTACTTGCGGCTATATCAGCATACTGAAGCACGTAATCACTACCGCTGCGTAAAATTCTTACTTTCTTCCAGTTTCGGTCATCACCATCTCTTTTAATGATATAGACTTTGTTTTCACTATCGGTTTCAGAGATAGTACTAATGGCGGTCTCATCAAAACTTCCATTTTGGTTATCAACCCATTCAGATGCTTCTGTATCATAATAGTTGGAAATGAACATTTTACTGGCAAATCCAGTAGTATCATTGGCAGTTACGGCATCAATATCTGTAACATCCAGCGGCCTCGCCATTACAAAAGCGCTGCTGTTCAATACAACAGCAAATTCATTTTGGTCAGAGCTAAAACCCAGATCCCACGAGTATTTGTCAATTTTCGCTTGCGTTTGCTTGCTCAGATCAATAAAAACCTGAAATGGTTGGGCAGCGCCTCCGCCATCTATTTCAACAGTGGCTCCCTTAGAAATAAAATTTTCGGCAAATTGCACACTTAACTCCGACTGGTTACCCGTTATGAAAGTGTTGTCTTCATCTTCCAAAATAGAGAAAACAATGGTTTTATCTTCTTGTAATGCCGCTGCCGAACCAGAGTGTACGGTAAAAGAAACATTCTCGTCTCCCGACTCAAAGGCAAGGGCAATTACATTTTGTTCTGGTGTTACAGAGGTATAGAAATCATTATTTTCACCATAAGCAAGGTCGTTTGGGTTTAGTGATAATTTAACCTCTCCCGCTGTAGAACTAGGCCTCGAAAACACCAGTACAATTTCTGTAGAAGGTGACTGTGGTGAAATGCCCGCCTCTGAACTACTGAAGCTTACAGAAAAAGGCTGTACGCTGTCATCGTCATCCGAGCAGCCTGTAAATCCTAACAAGGCCGTCAATAGCAATAATGTGATGTATTTAGTTTTGATCATTTGTTTTTTATAGTTAATTGATAATTGATTCGTAAAAAATAGCTTCGGCCATAGCCAACGGATGTGCTTCCAGAAGAGCCGCCATGACCTCCCCCGCTTGAAAAGTTGTTGTCAATGGCGGTAATATCAAATAGGTTTTTGGCGCCCGTACCCACTGTGAAATGTTTGCCTATGGGCTGAGTAATAGTTAAATCGAGCCAGTGATAGCCTTCAATACCCTGAAGTTCAGGGGTAAACTCCCCATCCCCATCAAGGTCGACAAGGCGATAATCTTCCAAAGGGCCATTGTATTTATAAAAAGCAGAAATGGAAGTCTTTGATTGTGGCACCGTGTAAGTGGCATTTGTATTGGCTTCCCAGTTGAAAACAAAACCAGGCACATCTACTTCTTCATCCAATAGCTGGTACCTACCTACATAGGAAGCTCCTACATTTAACCTGATGTTGGCAATTTTCAAAGAAAGGTTGGCCTTTGTGCCTGTAGACTTAAACTTGTCAAGGTTGAGGTAAGTGGTAGCTCCATTGCTCTCCTGAGGTGTAAAGAAGGTGATACGATCTGTTATATTATTGTAAAAACCAGAAAGTGATAAACTGACATTATCATCGAATTGTCTTGTAATATCGAGGTTGGTATTATGGGAATATTCCGGTGTAAGCAGCGGATTGCCCAATATGTTATGATTGGCATCGATGAATTCATGATACAATTCCCTGAGCGATGGCACTCTATACCCTCGGCCATAACCTAGCCTTAATTGTGTTTTGTCCGTAATATCATATTTTACATTAACTGAAGGAGCAGGCTGAACGTCATATAGGTTATGATAACCGTACCTTACGCCCGGACGCAGGTATAAATTGGGCAAAACACGTATTTCCGATGAGGCAAAAACATAAAAGTCTTCTGAGTATTTATTTCCAAAGCTCAGGCTGGAACCGCTTCCTTTTTCGATAGTAGATTCTGCACCTAGCTGAATGCTTCCCCATTTAAATTCAGAATAGCTGGCTGTATTCCTGAAAAAGAGCGTTTTATAGGCAGTATTATTGACTTCATTTCGGCCAAATTCCAGATCGCTGTCAACATAAGTAGTAAAGTTTTCGGTAACGCGTTCATAATCTGAAAAGGAAACAACAGGGTGCAAGAACCATTTACCAAGATAACCTTCGCCCTGTAGCTGGTGCATGAAACGATTGGATATAAACTCCTGATCACTGCTATATGGTTCGCTGTTAGGATCAGAGTTATTGATTGCGCCAAAATTCTGAATCGTTTCATTCAGGTAGTCGCCCCGATAGTGAATAGAAAAGTTTTTATAATCATAACGCAAAACACCGCTTCCAAAATACTGCTGTTTAGGGTACCATTGACGATTGCGATCTGTATAAGTATCAGGGTTACCAATCCAGCCGCCAAAGGTGTTTACCCTGCCCTCTAGTTGCCCCGAAATACGGTCTGTAATGGCACCGCTAATATTCAGCTGAGCATTATGGATTCCCTCGTCAAAATATTCAAATTCCCTCTCAACCGACTCTTCCTGAAGAGTGAGGACTGCCAAAATCTTGTGATTATCCTCTTTCTTTGTAATTAAATTAATAACACCAGCTAGCGCATCTGCACCAAAATTTACGGCCATAGGCCCCTCCACAATTTCTATTCTATCAATACTGTTGATATTGATTTGATTGATATCAATTTCATTGCCCACCCCACTCCTTCCCGTAATTGGTACTCCGTCTATTAATACCTTAACATTCTGCCCCGATATGCCTTGTAAGGATATGCCTGAAGTACCCAATGCATTATCACGGCCGAACCTGATGTTTAACTCATTTGACAGGATCTCCTGAACATTAGTGGCCCCTTGTGCCTGAATCCTTTCCTTAGAAATATTGCGGATTTTATACACTGCATTTTTTGCCGATTGAGGACTATACTGTCCCGTAACCACCATTTCTTCCAACAGAATAGTTGAAGGAAGTAATTTAAGGGTAGTTGATTCAGTGATTTCAGATTGCTGCCAACTTTGATAGGATACATGTGTCACACTAAGGCTCAAGGGTGGTTCAAGGGTAGTGACTGCAACCCCGGTATCATCGGTTATAAGCAACTGAGATTGATGATGCTTGTTTTCAACCTTTATCTGAGCCCCTTCAACAGGAAGTTCTGTATCAATATCAACAATAGTTATTGTCACCTGCGCTTGCAGTAGGCCTGTTGATATTATTAGTAAGAGTAGCGTTATCTTTTCTTTCATTATTTAGATTAATTCTAAACAATGCAAAGCTATGTGCATACAACTCCTCAGTCAATCGCTATATATAGTGATTTTGACTCACTATATATAGCTAGTGGGTATCATTACAAGTAGTGATAATACCTTTAATTAAGAATGATTATTAGGTATTTTGTAATGAATTGAGTTATTACGAAGGCCGAAAACACAAAAGCCTATAAACCAAAACATCCCTTGAGAACCTGGTCTCAAGGGATGAATCGTTGTCTATAGTTGGCTTTATTGATACTAATATACTACCATTTCTTTCAAATTCAAGCGTTCAAACGTTTAATTGAAGAAATATTCCGTCCAAATGCCTGAATATACTGCCGAATGGTATTAATTCACTTTAACTGAATCGACTTTGGTGCTGTCTTTAAGCTCAAGTTTATCTTTAATTCTCTCCTTTAATTGCGGTTTTGAACCTGGAAATGTAGTTCGGGAGGATATATCATACCCTATATAAATCATTACAACGAAGAAAAGAACGGCAAATACCAGAAATATTCTTTTTGAGTTGCTCATCTAAATTTTGGTTGAAGCCACAAATATGCCATTGAAATGGCAAAAATTATATAAAACCACCATAAAGATATGTCAACCTTATTATTGATAAGTGCTGTTGCAGCTATGTTACTTTCATTGGCAAGTTTCCGGTTAGCCAGGATCCTTTTTGTCATTTGGGCAGTTTCAAAGTCGGTAGGTTTGCGAACATAAAAGTATTTTCTATTCTCACTGTTACCGTCAACATCCACATAATTCCAACCAAGACTATTAGGCCACATGTCACTCTCCCACTTGTCACCAACAAACATATTTTGTTTGAGTGCAATATCATTCGAGCCATAAAGAACTCTGGACAAGGTGTCAATTCTGAATTCAAATTTCAATGGCCTATGAACATAATTATGCTCTGACTGAAACGACCACTGCTCTGATTGAGGCCTAAGGCAGCTCTCAACCAAATTTTTCCACAGGTTTTGATATGCTTCTTCATATCCTGCTAAGGAAAGTTGATAGGTGCTTAAAAAAGAAGATAGTACAACTTTGCCCAACCCGTAAGGCCTACTTTGAACTATAGATCCCTCAGCATCGGAATAAATAGCCTCTGATAGCGCACTTGGCACAAAACGATAGGTAGAAGTTCCTAACTCTAATTCATTGTTATTGGAAGAAAGTATAAACAGATCATTCTTTACTTTTTTATAGTCTGCGTGGGCCCATGGAGGAAGTTTGCCCACTAATTCTCCATCTCCCGCAACGATCAAGATTCCGAGGCCCTCATTTTGAATAGCATTGGACAGGGCCTCCTGCTGACTCCTTGGTAAAGCAATAAGTTGAGCGGCATTAATAATGATAACGTCAAAAGGTTTTAGATTGGCTTCGCTAAGCCGGGTCAATTCGTTTATGCTCGTCCCTTTGCTTTCATATCTGTATCTGTCAGTTGAAATTTGGCTTCTTATAAAGTAATTGTGACCTGATGATTCGAGGAATTGTTTCAGAAACCGACTCTCAAAAGTGGGGAAAGCATTAATGAGCAAAACATCAAATTTCTTTGCCGGAGTTACAATAAGAGGAATAGATTCTGCTTTAACTAGCTGACCCTTAGCATCAAACAGACTAAGTGCTAGTACATACCTACCCACCGCCTTGAGTTTACAATTAAGACTGACAGTATTTAAGTCATCAATTATTATGGCTGAATCATACTTCTGCCCTAGTCCCTGAAGTACTAGTTTTTGACCATTCAGACCTTTTACCTTTACTTTTATTTCGACTTCTTCACCTTCACCAACTTCACTAGGGTACTTAACATCAACAATTCCTGATGGTATTTCGGGTTGAATGAAAGCAACATTTCTGTCAGCTACCTTCCAAAGGTCATGTTCAGGAATACCATAGCCATCTACTATAATATTTGGGCTTAAATGATTTGCTTGAACAGTATCTGACCAATCAATAAAACGAGCATTAGGATGAGCTAGCCTAAGGCTATCCTGATTGGTGCTTCCATTGGAAAAGAGTACCGTTAAGTCATCTGTATTTTCGGTTAAATAAAAAGGTTTAAGTGCTATTAAAAACAAGGAAGCAATCGCCAGTACAACGGCTATTATTCGCGTTAATCTCTGAGATTTATCTTGCCTTAATAGTTCAATCCAGATTAACAAAACCAACAATAACAGTCCTCCAACAAAGAAAAACTGCCAATTATCCAACTGCCTCACTCCCAACCTCTCAATCATTTGCAGCTTTATTCAATTGGTTAAGATATAATTTGGTAAGGGCATCTTCACTACTGGCTTTAGCATTCGGTGTTGGGAGATTATCAGGAATTGCCTGATGCAATTGATTTTGAACCTTAATAAGTATCCTGGGAAGCTCTTCTTGTTCAACTTTCCTTAAAGACAACTTCTGCAAATTCTGAAGTGCCTCCAAATACTTCACTGGTGCCTCAATGGCAATACCTGCCATCTCATCACCTGCTTTCTTAAAAATTGCAGCGTCATAATCGATAGTTAAAGACGCTTTTAATTGCTCTATATAGCTTAATGCAGCTAGTATAGCTGGGTATTTAATCTCCTTATTCTCGTTTTCATTATATCTGGTGAGCGTTTCTACTTTTTCTAAATCGCCAGTCAATCGCTTTTCTTCCTTTATAGGAGGCGGATCAAAACCCATACGGTGCACATAAATTCGGGCATGGTTTTTTATCTCTTTGATAAGCTCTAAAGCCTTATATTGGTAGGGTAATGATTTTTCAGGTTCAAATAACCTCAGATAAAGCTCAGCATCCCACATTTCATTCATTGCCGCTCTTAGTTTCCCTTTTATAGATGCTATATATAAAGTTGTTTCCTCGGGGTCATCATGATCGTGCACATAGGCTTTTAGAGGGTCATCTTCATCCTCCTCTGCCTCTTCTGGCACAAGATTATGTTCATTTTCTGTATCATGGGCATGTGAGTACGCAGCCAAAGGATCAGTTTCTTCATGGTCTTCTCCCATTTCTTCTTCAACTGCTTCATGGGTATCTTCTGTAATGCCTGTTTCAAACTCCTCACCCATAAACTGACCATATTTTAGCCTGAGGGCTTTCTGGTCAAAACCTAGTTCATTGCTGGTGAAGTTAAAATCCTTCTTAGCCAAGGATGGCTTATTTTTAATCAGCTTCTCTGTGTCAATGATCAACTGCCGCTGACTTCTGAAATAGTCAGGCATGAGGTCAACACCTAAAGATCCTTCAAGTGTAAATTCAATCTCTGTAGTATCTCTTATGCTCACAAAATAGGTTTCTGTTCTGGTGCGATTAGGCTTAGGCTGCTTGATATCAAAAACCTCTACATAAAAATACAGTTCATCCCCAGGCTCCATTTTCAGGTCATCAAGATTGATCGATTTCTTTCTAACAGCAGATTTAGCACCCATTTTTAATGGTTTATCAAATTCAAGCTGCTCCTCCCTAAACTTCACCGATTCTCCTGAACCCTTACTTACTGTAGCAATGATTGACGCAGCTGCCAGTCCATAATCATCACGCATTTCCGTGGTGAAGGCAATATCCTTAGGATCATTAATTTCCAGTTGAGTAAACCTGTCTAGATCAATAACTTCGGCAACTGGCACCTCATCTTCAACCACAATAAGTTGGTAAATATCTGATTCGTATCTGATGTCAAAATCATCAAAAAAAACAAACTTGTAAAAGCCTGATTCTTCTAACGCAAGGCTGACTTGATAACTATTATTGCGTTTTGTGAAATTGAATTGGCTACCACCAACTGTTTCAATTAGCACTCTGTTAACTGGCTGACTGAACTCCAGTGACCAATTGACCCCGGACCCAACCAACCCGGATATATTCATCTGGGAAGAGGTTGTTGTTTTCAACCCAGTGTATGCCGGTGGTCTGATACTAACAGTTTGAGATAAAATTTTTGCTGGTTCTTTTTTTGAAGTTGTGTCTGCAGTACTGAAATTAATTGGGCTATTCTCAATACTGTTTTGGGGCTGTAAAGAGTCAAATACTGGTGAAATATTGATAATCCAGCTGACCAAAAGCATAATTACCATCGGGCCTATCAACCTAATAAAATGCAATGGAGGATGGATTTTACTTGACATTTGGGCAATTCTATTGCTTATTTTCTGCTGCTGTAAAGTGGCCAAAAAAGACAGACTGGAAGTATCGATTATTAACAAATAGGCGCTGTTTTCAGCATCAGCCAGTTTTACATCAACCCATTGGGCACTTTTTTTAATATCTACCCTCCAGGGGCTGAAATATAAAAGCAACAAAACATATATGGGCAATGACAACAATCCTAAATGGAAGTTATTAAGTCCAAATTCATATTTCGAATTAACTACCAGAAGAACGGACATCAGACCTACTAGCCAAAGCACACTTTCAAGTACCAAAAGCCCACGCCACTGGTTCTTTAACCGGTTCAATATTTTGTATCCTGCACTCATAAGGCCTTTTTCATTGATACAAACCTTTCAAATACCAATACAAAAAACAACAATACCCAAAGCCAATATTGATTTCCTGCTTTACTCTGTGCTTGCAGTGTTTCAATATTCACGTTCTTTACCGGATTCAATTGTGAGGATGAAATAATCCTTTGATCATTAGCATCAACAGGTAATGCATAAAACAATTCCAACAGCTTGTTAGAAAGGTCATTGGCCAGCACATTATCATAATTTAATCTGGAGTTTAGGTGATAGCTTCTATCATCAATCCCTTCATACAATAATGGTTTAAACTTATCTTTCTTTATACTTATCGATTTTGCCTCCGCATCAGGGATTTCAGCTTCAGTAAGCCAGATCAACCAATCAAACTCTAAAGTCAATTCTTTTCCCTTTTGTGCAGTCACTTTTATGGGGAAGCCTGTGTATTCTGCTATACCTCTTATTTGAGCGTCCAAAATGGTTTTATCTTTCAAAAACCCTTCCTCATAAACCATGGCCACTTCCAGCGTATCTAATCTCTTTAGAGGCATCCCAGTGAGTTGGTCTTTTAGTTTAACTTCATTATCATCAATTACCACTTTTTCGGGTAATTCAGCAACTACCTGCTTTGTGTAGGTGGTAGAAAAACCATCAGAGCTGCCATAGAACAAGACAAACCTGTCAGCCAATTGGTAAGCAGCTGCCAGGTACCTTTTAGTCTCTAAAGGATCAATTGATATAATATTAACTACCTTATTGATTTCTGGCCTTTTGCCTTTAGTATCAGCTAAGGTTTGGTTTGAAAAAATGATAATAGAGTCCGAATTAAGCTTATTTATGTCATTAGCAAGCGCCCAAAGGTTTTGAGATGCTTGCTCGACCTCCTCTTCAGGGTCATAAACGGGTAGATTATCAATCATTAACCTGATTTCATACCGATCCATCATGCTATCCAGGGCAGTCTGCACTCTGTCATCTTGTAGTACTCTTGGGTCTACAAGCGCAATGTTTTTTGATACCTTATTTTCTTTAATAATTAAACCAGCCATTAGAAAAGAGATAATTCCCAGTATCAGGCACCTTAACAATAGCAAGAACACCTCATTAAGTTGAATACTTTTTGACTGGTTGGAATCCTGAGTGGGTACAAACTGGATGCTACCAATCTTAATTACCTTAGCCTCTTTTTTATTCCATAAATGGATGGCTATCGGGATCAGAAACCCCAATAAGGCAAAAAGGTATGTGCTATTGGCGAAATTCATTAAAGCAGCGTTAACCTTTGTTTTAAGAATAAGTTAATAACCTCTCCAATATTGTCCTTAATGTTAAACATTGTGTAGTCAATACCATTGTGCAACATATCAGATTTAGTCTTTTCAAGATGCTCATTCATGGCCGCCACATAGCTCTCTCTTACTACTGAGGCATCCACTTTAACCCGTTTATGAGTTTCCAAATCCTCAAGAGTAACTGCACCTTTATAGTTCATCAAAAGCTCGTTATCTGTAATAAGATGGATTACTATCACCTCGTTTCGCTTGGTTTTGAGTCTATTTACAAAACTGGTTAGCTCACCATCAGACTCATACATATCAGTAACAAAAACTATAAGTTCTTTATGCCGAAAATCATGTAAGGCATCAGTCGATGTTCTTGAAGAAGGCCATTTTCCCTCACTTTTTATTTCTAACAGCTGATGCAAAAACCTGTTGAGATGCTGGGTCTGTACTTTAGGGTGAAGGGCGTATAATTGATTCTCATTTAAACCAAATAGACCAATGGCATCACCCTGATGTTTGGCTAAATAGCCCAATGTAGCTACCAAAAATCTAGCGTAATCCATTTTAGAAAGCTCCCCATCCGAATGCTGCATAGAGTTACTGGCATCAACAATAAACTTAACGGCAATGTTGGTATCGATCTCAGATTGCTTGATATAATACCTTGAAGAACGCGCCAGCATCTTCCAATCCAACAAGCGTAAATCATCACCGGGCTCATAGCTTCTGTACTGACTGAATTCCATTCCTGCTCCAACCCTTCTACTGGTATTAAGACCTGAGAAATACCCCTCTACTACCACACGGGCAATAAGTTCCAGACCCTTGATTGAGTTTAGTATTTCAGGTTTTAATAAGGATTGGTAATCAGTTTTCACACCATTAATTATTTTTTACCATTAACAGGCAATTGAATACTTTTTAAAAGATTAGTTGTGACATCATCTGAAGTTATTCCTTCAGCTTCAGCTTTAAAATTAACCAATACCCTATGGCGGAGCACAGGATAGGCCACACTCTGAATATCTTCCAATGTCACTCCAAACCTGCCTTTCTGAAGCGCCCTTGCCTTGGCTGTAAGTATAACAGCTTGGCCTGCCCTCGGACCGGCACCCCAACTTACCCACTCTTTAACATAGTCATTGGTTGTGGTTGCTGGCCTGGTGGCTCTTACGAGCTTACTCACCATAGACACAAGGTCATCACTGATAGGAACATCACGTACTAAATTCTGAAGCTTCACGATCTCATCACCGGTCATCACAGCTTCTGGCTGAGCACCTTTTTTACCAGTAGTATTTTTAAGAATTGCTGTCTCCTCACTTTCTTCAGGATAGCCAATTCTTATGTACAATAAGAACCTGTCTAGCTGAGCCTCCGGCAATGGAAAGGTTCCTGCCTGCTCAATAGGATTCTGCGTAGCTAAAATAAAAAATGGCCTTTCTAACTTATATGTCTTTCCTGCATAAGTAACCTCAAACTCCTGCATGGCCTCCAGTAATGCCGACTGCGTTTTTGGAGGAGTTCTGTTAATCTCATCTGCCAACACAATGTTTGAAAAGATCGGCCCTTTGTTGAACTCAAAGAATTTCTTACCCGTAGTATGGTCTTCTTCCAATATTTCAGTACCTACAATATCTGAAGGCATTAAGTCTGGCGTAAACTGAATTCTTCTAAAATCAAGATCAATTGCCTGAGACAATGTCCTAATCATCAGGGTTTTAGCTAAACCAGGCACACCTTCAAGCAGTGCATGACCACCAGCCAGAAAAGTGATTAATAGCTGATCTATTGCTTCCTCTTGTCCAACAATTACTTTAGCTATCTCCTTTTTAAGGGCGCCAAGTTTATCTACCAGTGCTGTTACCTCTGCTTCAGTTTGTACAATTTCTTTGCTCATATTAAATGTAATTTCATGCCCTCATGGCTGGAAACAAATCCCAATTTCTCATAAAATTTAATTGCCTCGGGTCTCTTTTTATCTGTTGTTAATTGCACCAAATGAGCACCTTTATCTTTCGCCAGCTCAATGGCTTTATTTATCATTAATTGTCCTAATCCTGTTCCTTGAAGTTCCTCATGTATTCTAACTCCTTCAATCTGAGCCCTTATCCCACCAGAGTAAGTCAGGTTCTGAATAAAAGTCAGCTGAAAAGTTCCTACAACTTCACCATCCTTCTCTGCTACGAAAACAGCATTATTACGCTCTTGCTTTATTGCATCAAATGCTTTGATATAGCGCTGATCAATCCCTTCACTTCTCTTTTCCCTTCCTGCACCCAATGCGTCATTGTACAAAAGATCAACAATAGTCGGCAAGTCTTGACTTTCTGCTTCTCTAAATTCCATTATTAGATTGCTCACGATTCATAAAAACTAACATTCTCGTCTATAGATTCCGGCCTGTCTGCCGACAAAGGCAGGCTCAAGGCCGGAATGACAACCTGGTCTTGTTTTGTGTCGTAGCATGTTTCACCTACAATCTCTCTATTATTAATAACCTTCATATTCTAAGATGTTAAAGCATACATTACAATATTTACCCCAAACCTGGTGTTGTCTATCTTATACCAGCGTTTGTTTCTAAAGTCGTAATCCCACTCACAGCCATAGTCCTTATTGCTATAAAGCACACCTATCCTCCCATTTACCTCTATAGCCTTGAGGTAGTCATGCACCAGATCATCACCCCAGCCATTTAGCTCCTGCGAAGTGGTGGGCGGCCCATCTTCAAAAGTGAAAAAGGCATTATAGATGTCATGATCGTTAGGTATCTTCTTTAATGCATCAGCACCAAAAAGCTGGGTCATTTGTTCTTCAAATGACTTGGCAAAAAGGCCATCAATATCATGATTGCAGTCATCAACAAAAACAAACCCTCCATTATCAATATACTTCTTAAAGTTGTCCCGCTCTTTAGGAGAAAACTGTACAAGCTTATGCCCAGACAAATAGCAAAATGGGCATTTAAATAAATCGTTACTGCTCAGGGAAATGATATTCTCGTTTGTATCAATCTTCAAGGTAGTATACTCTACCAATGAGTTCAAAAGATTGGAAGGCATCCGCTGATCCGTATCCCAATCCCCTGATTCGTATTGAAGTCTTGTAAAGAAAAATGTACCTGCAGGTCTTTCTGTCATCAATTAAATAGTCTTCTCTTCTATTAAAAACCTAACGATTTATAACTGCAATTTGTGCGGTAATTGCTTCAAGTAGTAACTGAATTACATAAGTGGTCTCCATTCATGGTCTTTTGATACTGATTATCAATTATTTAAACGTTTTCATAAAAACACTGGCAATGGGCATCACATACAATGAAAAAAGGTCACTTACTGTTAATTAAGTGACCTTTTAAATAAGTTAACTCAAGTTAACTTACCGATTGCAAAGTTTAAACGGCATCAGACAAACTTGTAAATGTAAAGTCTCGCACCTTCATGTAAGGGATAAGGTTTCCATCAACCCGTTCTTGCTGGCCCAATGTTTCCAGATTATTTAGCATGATAATCGGGCTTTCATTAAACCTGAAGTTTTTGATAGGATACTTGATCTTGCCATTCTCAATAAAGAAAGTACCATCCCGTGTAAGGCCTGTATATAATAACGTTTGAGGATCAACCGTTCTGATGTACCACAACCTTGTTACCAGGATTCCTTTCTTAGTGTCTTTGATCATATCTTCCAAAGAAGCATCTCCTCCAGCCATAATTCCATTACTTGGAAATGGCACGGGATCAACACCCTTTTGCTTGGCCCAATATCTATCGTAAAACAAGTTCTTCACAACACCGTTTTCAATGAAATTCATTTTCTTAAGTGCCTGTCCAGAACCATTCCATGGTGAAGATGGAACCTCCTCGTTTAATGGATCGGTCCATAAATTCACTCTTTCATCAACAATCTTTTCACCCAGCTTTGTGCCTCCACCTTCTTTGGACATAAAACTTCTGCCTTCATCAGCATTTCGTGCATTGAAAGAAAAAAGCATATTGCCCAGTAGTTGGCTTGAAGCTGATGGTTCCAGAATAACAGTGTACTTGCCCGGCTCAATTGCCTGAGCCTTTCTCGACATTAATGCTTTGTCAATAGCTCTTCTAGAAGCCATTGAAGCATTTAATTTGGCCACATCGGTCACATCTCTCGTTGCCCAACCAGAACCAGTACCATCATTAGTACGCATGGTCACTGTGAAGTTGGCATTTGTAGATTTATTATAAGCAAATAGGCCTTTAGAGTTCATCATGGCACTAAAGCCATTAGAATCATCCAGAAAACCTGCTGCCGTTACATCTTTTGCAGCTGCAGGATTGATACTATCAGCAGCTACTTGGGCTCTAAACTCAGGAGTTATGTTAGCCGTAGCATCCACATAAGTTTTAGATTCATCATATTGCTGAGGGCCTAAAGGCTCCATAAACTCCGGGTTTTCAGGAGACAATTTTGCCAATTCCTCTGCCCTGCGCACAACTTTCTCCAACGATGCATCATCAAACTCATCAATAGTTGCGGTGCCCGATTTTAAGCCAAAACTCGATTGAACTACCAGGTTTTGGTTTGAGCGATAACCGGCAGTGGAAACTGTATTTCTTGCATATCGAATATTTCCACTCTCGCTACCACTTAGATTTACTTCGCACGTATCAGCTTTAGAAAAAGACAAAGCCTTTTCCATAATTCTGCGTGCATCTTCTTTTGAATATATTGCCATTGTATTAATTCAATTTATGGTTTAACAAATCATTAAATGGTTCTGCCGGTATTAATAACATTAACGCCATCGAAGCGAGTAGTTGAGCTTCCATGAGAAACAGCACTTACTTGTGAAGGCTGGCCTTTTCCATCGAAGAATGAACCAAATAAACGATAATCGTCTTTATCGCAAATCTTAGAACATGAGTTCCAAAATTCTTGCGTATTAGATTGATAGGCCACATCATTCAACATGCCTTCAACCTTACCATTTTTAATTTCATAGAATGCAGTACCGCCAAACTGGAAGTTGTAACGCTGCTGATCTATAGAATAGGAACCTCTACCAGCAATATAAATACCCTTCTCAACATCCTTGATCATATCATTGATGGAGTACTTTTCTTTGCCTGCCTCAAGGGATACATTTGGCATTCTCTGGAACTGTACGTCATTCCAGCTCTGTGAGTAGCAGCAGCCATGAGACTCGTTTTGGTCAATCATGTGTACCTGATCCCTGATGGCCTGGTAGTTAACCAAGATACCATCCCTTACCAGATCCCACTTCTTACATTCCACTCCTTCATCATCATAACCTACGGCACCTAATGAACCTTCCTGGGTTTTATCAGCAATAAGGTTCACCTTGTCGCTACCATATTTAAAGTCTCCGGACTTCCATTTATCGAGAGTAGCAAAGCTTGTTCCTGCATAATTGGCTTCATAGCCTAATACCCTGTCAAGTTCCAATGGATGTCCTACTGATTCGTGAATTGTTAAGCCTAAGTGATTCGGCTCAAGCACCAAGTCATACTTACCAGGGTCAACAGATTTAGCGGTCAGCATTTCTTTTGCCTGCTTAGCAGCCAAAGTTGCATCTTCTACTATATCATAACTCTGACGATAGAGGTTCATGCCTGTTCCTTCAGGGCCAGCTAATTTTTCAGAGTCCAGTCCATCCATGTATTCATAGCCCATACCCATAGGGGCGCTCATGGCCTGGCGGGTTTTGAATTTACCACCACCAATGGCCGTAACGCCAAAAGTTGGCCATATTCTGTGCACATCCTGATCAATATAAGAACCGTCAGTAGAAGCAAAATATTTTTGTTCATTCACCATGAACAATGCCGAATTAACATAATTGGCGCCATTTTCCATGGCCGCTGCATTGGCAGTAAGCAACAGATCTACTTTCTCTGAGATAGGCACATCTTTAAAATCCTTTTTAATAGGCGTTTTCCAACTTACATCTCCCTTACCTTTTACAGGTGCTAATTTTACCGGGTCAGTTTGGATTTTTGAGTTGGCTTTTGCTATAGCTACCGCCTGATTGGTAGCTTTCTTAATACCATCTGGTGAAACATCGTTAGTAGATGCAAAACCCCAGGTGCCATTGGTTATTACTCTTATACCAATACCGAATGATTCGGTATTAACCACATTTTGTACTTTGTCTTCCCTTGTGAACACATACTGATTCAAATATCTACCGATACGCGCATCTGCATATGTTGCCCCAAGTGATTTTGCTGTATTGAGTGCCACATCAGCCATCATTTTCTTCTGAGCCACGTCCATTCCTGGTGTAAGCAGCGCATCAGCAGAAATTGACTTGCCCATTAATGAAGTTGGTAGCATCATTGCTCCAGCTCCAAGACCGGCTAACTGGACAAAATCTCTTCTTTTCAAGTTCCCTCCTTTTTTTAGTTTGACTTAATATTTTAATTTGAGTACGACCTCAACTTTTAAGCTCACTATATTATTGGGGATATCAAAAGTCATTTATTTAAACGGTAAAATATTACGGTGTCAGGTGCAACTTTAGAAACAACAGAAATGAGGAAAATCATTCATATAGATATGGATGCTTTTTATGCTTCTGTGGAGCAGCGTGATAACCCGGAGCTACGGGGAAAGCCTGTGGCTGTTGGTGGCTCCGCAGAACGCGGTGTTGTGGCTGCGGCAAGCTATGAAGCCAGGCAATTTGGGGTAAAGTCTGCAATGCCCTCTAAAATAGCTGCTTCCAGATGCCCCCAATTGATCTTTGTAAGACCTAGATTTGATGCATACAAAGCCGTTTCACAACAAATAAGATCGATATTTTATGATTATACTGATTTGGTAGAACCTCTGTCACTAGATGAAGCCTACCTTGATGTGACCTCTAACAAGAAAGGCATGCTATCAGCAACCAGAATAGCTGTTGAGATTAGAAAGCGAATTTTTGAAGAGACACAGCTTACAGCATCTGCGGGGATATCGTTGAATAAGTTTTTGGCTAAGACCGCCTCAGATGTTAAAAAGCCGAACGGACTTTTTTTAATACCGCCAGATCAGGCTGAAGGATTTGTTGAGAAAATGCCAATAGAGAAGTTCTTTGGCATAGGAAAAGTCACCGCTGAGAAGATGCATAAAATGGGCATAAGTACCGGCAGGGATTTAAAGAAGTGGACCGAACTTTCTCTTGTTGACAGGTTTGGCAAATCAGGTCATTATTATTACCAAATTGCCCGAGCCATAGACAACAGAAAGGTAAATCCCAACAGAATCCAAAAGTCATTGGGTGCAGAAAACACTTTCTCTTCAGACTTAATGAGCTATGAATCGGTAAGAAGGGAGTTGGTAGAAATTAGTGAAGTACTGCACAGAAGAATGGAGCGATCCAAGACTGTTGGCAGAACGCTTACTGTTAAAGTAAAATACACCGACTTTAGAACCGTAACAAGAAGCAAAACCATCGACCAGTGGATCGAGAACATTGAACAAATACAGGTAATCTATGAAGAATTATTACCCTCTATTCTCATCGAAGATGGCATCCGACTTTTGGGGCTATCTTTAAGCAATTTAAACCATGAGGAACAGGAAGAAGAACAGCCAAAGGTTCTTCAGATGACGTTGGAGTTTTGAATAATTACTATTTTTAGCTGTGGCGAATAATTTCTTAACTAACCTGAGCGAGTTAACTGACGTAGATAGTAAGCTTCTACGTACAGCTTTTCATTTATTTATAAAGCCGCGGCAAGTTTTAGAAGATAAAACCGGGCACTATTCCTCATCATTAAGGTATGCCCTAACTCTAATTGGAGGTTTACTGTTTCTTATCATATTAGCAGATAGTATTTTCTATGAGGAAGGTTATGCCAACTATTGGAGAGTACCATTAAGGCTTCAGGAGCACCTTGAGCTTAGATCCGATATTGAGGATGACTTCTCATCTGTAATTCTAATGGTCGGAGTAATTCCGGCCTTTTGGTTGCTTAATAAACTGCTTTTCTATAAGAAGAGATCTTTGTCCTACTTTTTCAACCTTTCCCTCTACCTGCTAACCCAAATAACTAGTATTTCGGTAATCTTTTACTTTATGTCACTTCTATTTGAAAGTGAACTGTCCTTGTTTTTTGTAGCTGTCAATACCATCTACTTCTTCTATTTTACGGTAAGCATAAAAATAGATCGATGGTATTTAAGTATTGCTAAATTCGTGATATCAAGCGTGGTTGGGCTTGTTTCATTTAATTTCATTTCTCCTTATGTTCATAATTTCCTCACTATTCTTTTCAATTATCCAGAGAAAGAATATTCCATTGAATTAACAGATAAATCGATATTCATAAGTGTAAAAGAACAGTATACTGATTTCAAAGCCTATGCTGATATTATCTGCGCAGGAAGCAAATCATTCTATTTTATTGACAACTACCAATATGGCGTAGGTTTCTTTGACTTTGAAACTAATGAAAGCTGGCATCAGGAAATCATTAAAAATGATGAATATCAAAAAGTAGTTAGTCTCCTGGCTTCTCAAGAGAACGACATTTTAGTTGTTACCGGTGAGTCAGAAAATCAGTTAGAAGGCAATAAATTCATAAAGCTCTACTCGAAAACCGGTGAAGAACTGATTGATTTTAATTTAGATAACGATGTGCTTCTTTTGGATATTCAACTAATTGAATCCCGTGAAGGCCTTTTTGATTTGTTGATTCCCTCTCAAAAAAATGGCCAAAATAGCTATGAGTACAACAGAATGCACTTCTCGAAAAACAATAACCAATGGGGTTATATCATAGAAAATTACCTAAATCTTAGCCTGCCTTTAAGTAGTATCACCACAATTGACAATCATATAAAGGTTGGTGCTGTGGTGGCTAAACCTGACATACACTATGCCTATTTTGGAATTGTGCGTTACGACTCGGCCTGGAATTTAAAGTGGCACACTAACATTTACGATAAGTCTAATCCTTATGACCCAATTGTGACTCTTCAGTATGTAATTAGTGAAAAGAACAATGAAATATTGACGCAACATAGCTTATCTAATGATACTGCTGTTTTTTGTATAATAAAAAGCCTAAGTCTTGATGATGGTGCCATTAAATGGATCAAAAAAATTAATATCCCTGCTGACTTCACTGAGTTTCACACCCTGGATTATGACAGTGCCTTTATCTATTTGGCAGGTGAGAGTCATAAAGAGATAACAAAATGGCCTTGGAAGCCAAATTTTCATGCAGGCTTTGTCGCTAAACTTGATCGATATTCTGGAGAGTTAGTCAGCTACAAGCATTTTGGTAATAAAAGTACGGGTGGTCATACACGCTTAAGCACATTTGTGCAAACAGATTCTTCATTGCAACTTATTGGTGTAGAAGAGATGAACAGTATATTTGGTTTTGAATCTTCTGAAAGAAAGCATTTTATCTGGGAGATTAGGAAAGAGGATATTTAATTATTTAGCTAATAATCAGTCTATTCATACCAATATAAAACCTATTATTCTTAATTCATTTTAATTGGCATGAAACTTGAATATTTTAAGTTTTTAACCTGAATATTTCTGCTATGACCAATTTAAACCAACTTAAAAAATCAGTATTCCTTTCGATTATTTTACTCTGTCCAATACTTCTAAACTCTTGCGAGGATGACGAAGAACAACTTCTCGAGATTAGTCAAAGGATCAGTGCTATATGGATAGTACAAAACTATACCGTTGAGGGTAAGACATCTGCTGGACTAGGTGCTCAACTATACTTCAAACCATGTTCAAATTTATCACAATGTAGTGGAAGTTATTGGGGGGTTTCAACAAGTGCTGATTTCTTATATCAGTTGAAAGATGAAAATACTATATTGAACATTGAATATGATGACGTTGAAGAGCACAAAAAGTTTGAAGGCGATTGGACTATTGAAAGGTTTACCAATAATGATTTAAAATTAACTAGAATTAGTAGTGTGGGAACTGATGAAATAAGCCTAACAACTTCCTTCAAACAAAATTGAATATCCAAGCATTTAAAATCTACTCTAAAGCCGCTCAACTTAAGCGGCTTTTCTATTTTTCCCAATAGACCTTCACAGCCGAAAGCCTATCACCCTTATAACGTTCTTCTTGCACAACTTCAAAACCCATCTTTTCATAAAAAGTAATAGGCGAATTATAAGGCTCTCCATTAGTCCTTTTATAGTCTTCATGATCTACCACCCAGCCACAGAGGTGTTCTTCTTCAGCCTTTATTAGTTCTATGAGCTTTTTGCCTATTCCTTTGCCTTGCTGACTGCTATCAACTATCACAGAAAACCACCTTTCCCCTTCCCTGTCAAATGTAGCAATCCAGCCAACCAGCTTATTACCATCAAGTAACAAGTTATGCTTTGGTCTACCCATCTTTAACAAAAACCCGTCAAAGGCATCAAGATTCTTGTAAGCCAGGCGGTCAGGATATTCTTTGTTCCAAAGGTCAAGTACTGCCTTCTTTTTTAACGGTGAAAGCTCTATTCTTTCTTGCAGGTTCATACTCTTCCTAACCTCAAAAAAATTGGAAACTTGATAGTCTTTAACTCTTCTTTCCAATACTTTCTAAGCTCTTTTTCCAAATCATCCACGGGATCAAAACCTTTAGCTTTCTCAAAATGCTTGACCGCAGACCATGTTTTTATGTACCCAATATAATGATCTAGCGACCATTTAGCGGTGAACTCAAATTCCGGGCATGCTATCTCCAGATATGGAAATGGCGTATTCTTGTATTGTTCATCAATATACTTTCTCTCTTCATCCCAATAAGGCCCTACAATGTCATAATAAAAATGGTGCATCAACTCATTTACCTTCTCATCAACAGCATGTAACCCGTAACCAAATAGAGCAACTGTCCCGCCAGGCTTTAGCACTCTTTTTGCCTCATTATGAAATCGATCGAAATCAAACCAATGATAAGCCTGTCCTACCGTAATAAGCTCAATGGAATTGTCATCAAAGCTAGTTTGCTCTGCCACTTGAACGGAATAGTGAATATTGCCCTTTCGCATTGCATTATCAATCTGTTTTTCACTCAGATCTGTAGCATAAACAGTTCTGAAATGGCTTGACAGTTCTGAGGCTACCTGCCCATTGCCGGTGGCACAGTCCCAGGCAAGCTCCCTACCTTCAGTATTTGCCAAAATGAAATTATACAGTGTTTCAGGATATGCTGGTCTAAATCTCGCATAATCGGCAGCATGCCCTGAAAAATTATCCTTCATTGTCTTTGTTTAATTTATCCCAATCAAAATCCTTTTTACGGACATATACCACCTTCTCCACCTCTGTCACTATTTCCCCTTCCTTGTTTTTTATCTCACAGGTAAAAGAGTAGTCATTTTTGCCAATAGATTCAATCTCGTTCTTAATTGCCTCAATCTTTTTTTCTGAAATCTCAAAAACGCAGGTTAGTGTTCCCCGGCCAGGTTTTAAATACCGAATGCTGGCTGCTTTGTCCATAACCAGATAAGGACTTCCCAAATTGGCGGTGAGTATAAACATATACCAAGGATCGCACATAGAATATAAAGAACCACCATAATGAATGCCTATCAGATTCTTATTGTACCATCTCAATTTCATCGACACTTCAAACTTTCTAAAATCATCGCTCACATAATCCAGACTGATGCCCGTTCCAAGCATGGGTGGCCACCAGTTAATGAGCTTCATTTTCATTTTCTTACTAAGCATACATCAAATCTAAATGATCGTAAAATATAACCTAGAATTTTGATAGGTTTGCTTATTGATTACTAATAGATTTTGAATTTATGAAGACAGCAGAAATAGTAACCGCCAAGGGAACAATGAAGGTGGAATTCTTTGACAAGGATGCTCCCAATACAGTAGATAATTTCATCAAGCTATCAGAAAAGGGATTTTATGATGGCTTAACATTTCATAGGGTGATACCAAACTTTGTTATTCAAGGTGGCTGCCCAAATGGTACTGGTGCTGGTGGTCCCGGATACGCTATTGATTGTGAGCTGGATGGTGAAAACCAATACCATGACCGTGGAGTATTGTCTATGGCACACGCTGGCAGAAATACCGGAGGAAGTCAATTTTTTATCTGCCATAGCCGTGATAACACTGCCCATCTGGACAGAAATCACACCTGTTTCGGAAAAGTGGTAGAGGGACTTGATATTATTGACCAAATTGCACAAGGTGATACCATTGAAAAAGTGGTTATAAATAAGTAATAGTCCTTATTTCACTTTAAAAAGCCATTGGTAACACCACTGGCTTTTTTTGTTTGTAATGCCTCCATTTGGGTTAATTTATATGAATGGTTAAACATTAACAGCTACTTATGCATTACTTTGCAGTCAACTTATACTTATGAATACTACTGGAAAAACTGTCATCATTGTGGTTATAGTACTGTCTGCTCTCGGGTTTATTTTCTACCCAAATTGGTCAGGCTCTGGTGATGAACCGACACTTACGCAAACAACTTCTGCACCATCAAAATTGACTGTTAATGCATTGGTTGTAAAAAAACAAAAACTTGACAATGATTTACGGGTAACGGGCTCATTGATAGCCAATGAATCTGTAGTCTTAAAACCTGAAGTTTCTGGTCGAATTACACAGATAAACTTCAAAGAGGGACAGCCCGTGAGAAAAGGTCAGCTCCTTATTCAATTGAATGACTCTGAAATTAGAGCAGAGATTGAGAAGCTAAACTACACTAAGAAGCTTAACAATGACAATGAGTTCAGGCAAGAGCAATTATTAAAAAAAGAAGCGATTAGCCAGGAAGAATATGAAACGGCATTAACAACCCTTAATACAACACTGGCGGAAATAAAAGTACAGGAAGTGCAACTTCAAAAACATCAAATAAGAGCACCTTTTGATGGTATAGCAGGTTTAAGGAGCGTAAGTAATGGCAGTTACATAAGCTCTTCTGACGAACTTGTGACCATCTACAGCATTAACCCTATAAAAATCGACTTCTCTGTGCCGGGTAAATATGCCGCTGAAGTAACTGTTGGTGATGTCATAAAATTTCAAATTGACGGGTATGAAAATGAGGTTTTTGAAGGGAAAATATTTGCTATAGAACCGCAGATAGATCCGGAAACAAGATCTATAAGCATTAGGGCCCTAAGCGAGAACGAAGAAAATAAATTGCTTCCAGGTCAGTTTGCTAAAATCAATTTGACCATATCTACTTTTGAAGAGGCCCTACTCATTCCGACTGAAGCAGTTATACCTGAACTGAATGGCAAAAAAGTTTTTGTCAGAGTAAACGGTAAAGTTGAATCCAAAAGTATTGAGACCGGAATTCGCATGGCGGATAAAATTCAGGTTACTAGCGGTCTGGTTAGTGGAGATACCGTTATAACAACAGGGATATTACAACTTCAGCCAGCTATGGAAGTTGACTTAAACATAATTAGCAACTAGCATGAGTAGTTTATCCAATGTAAGTATTGAACGTCCGGTATTGGCGATTGTGATGTCATTGCTCATTATTATAATGGGAGTGGTAGGATTTAACTTTCTTGGTGTACGTGAATACCCCAGTGTTGACCCTCCTGTCATCTCCGTGTCTACCTCCTACCCGGGTGCAAATGCCGAAATTATTGAAACTCAAATAACAGAGCCCCTTGAGGAGTCAATTAACGGAATTGCAGGTATAAAGTCACTCACTTCTACTTCAAGGGATGGAAGAAGCACTATTAGAGTGGAATTTAGCATAGACAGCGACTTAGAGGCCGCTGCAAATGACGTGCGCGACAAAACATCAAGAGCAGTAAGAAACTTGCCTGCAGATGCCGAACCACCCGTTGTTTCTAAATCTGATGCTGATAGTTCACCAATTATGGGTGTTAGGGTTTTTAGCAAACAGAGAAATCTGTTAGAGATTTCGGAAATCGCTGAGAACTTGTTCAAAGAGAATTTTCAGACGATAGCAGGAGTTAGTCAGGTTGATATTTGGGGAGATAAAAGATATTCTATCAGGCTTTGGATGGATCCTGATAAACTGGCAGCCTATAAAATCACACCTCTAGATATTCTTAATGCCGTTTCTACACAAAACTTAGAACTGCCTTCAGGTAGAATTGAAGGTAGTGCTACTGAGCTTTCGGTAAGAACACAAGGAAGATTAAACAGCCCTGAAGAATTTAACGACCTGATTATAAGAGAGGATCAAAATGGTGTAATCCGATTCAGGGATGTTGGAAGATCTGAGTTCTACCCTGAAAATGATCGATCAATACTTAAAAACAATGGTACTCCTATGGTAATTGTGGTTCTAAGGCCACAACCGGGATCAAATAACCTGGAGATATCTAAAGAATTTTACACCAGGCTTGAGGCAATCAGGAAAAACCTTCCTAGTGACATCGAGACACAAATATCATTTGACAATACAGAGTACATATCTGATTCTATTGATGAAGTTGAGCAAACTATATATGTGGCCTTTGCGCTGGTAGCGCTTATAATTTTTGCCTTCCTGCGCGATTGGAGAACGACTTTTATCCCAATTGTAACCGTGCCCATCAGTTTGATAGGCTCATTTTTCCTAATGTATGCCTTCGGGTTTTCAATCAATGTGCTAACATTATTGGGAATAGTATTGGCCATCGGATTAGTCGTAGATGATGCCATAGTTGTTTTAGAAAATATTTATAGTAAAATAGAAGGCGGTCAAGACCCAGATGAAGCGGCTAAGAATGGTTCTAAAGAAATTTTCTTTGCCGTAATAAGTACCACAGTGGCGCTCACCTCCGTATTTTTTCCCATCGTATTTCTTGATGGGTTAACGGGTCGACTTTTTAGGGAATTTGGTGTAACGGTAGCAGGAGCAGTAATAATTTCAAGTTTCGTGGCCCTAACGCTTACCCCGATGTTAAGCTCCAAAATGCTTAAGAAGCGAGCAAAGAAACAATGGTTTTATGCCAAAACAGAGCCCTTCTTTGAGTGGCTTAATAATGGTTATGCCAATCTCCTGGGCAAGTTCATGAAATTCAGATGGTTAGCTTTTGTCATCATCATTCTGTCGGTAGCGGGTATTTATGCATTAATTAACAACATTCAACAAGAGTTGGCGCCATTAGAGGATAGAGGTAATTTTAGGGTTGTTGCCACTGGTCCTGAAGGTGCCACTTTTGAATACATGGATTTTTATGTAGATCAACTTACGGGCATGCTGTTAGAAGAGATTCCTGAAAACAATTCTATATTAACTATAACCTCTCCAGGATTTGGAGCTTCATCTAGTGTAAACTCTGCCTTTGCAGTTATAAATCTTGTAGATGCGGATAAAAGGACAAGAAGCCAAGAAGAAATTGTTAACTCCCTTAAGCCCAAAGTAGCTGAAAACACAAGAGCCCGGGCATTTGTAACGCAGCCTCAAACTATTGGTGACAGAAGGGGCGGTTTACCCGTACAATATGTTCTGCAGGCTGGCACTTTAGATAAACTGAATGAAGTTATTCCTGCTTTCTTGGAAGAAGCCAACAAAACAGGCGTCTTCGATTTTATTGAGGTTGACCTTAAATTTAACAAGCCCGAGATAAGTATAGATATTGATAGGGAAAAAGCCCGGGACCTTGGAGTTTCGGTCAGGAACATCGCTCAGACACTACAATTATATCTAAGTGGGCAGCGCTTTGGTTATTTCATTAAAAATGGAAAACAGTATCAGATTATTGGTCAGGTTGAAAGGGAAGATAGAAATGATCCTTTAGATCTCAAGTCGATATATGTCCAAAACGATCAAAACCAATTGATTCAGATGGATAATTTAGTGACTTTAAGAGAGCGTACTACCCCACCACAGCTTTATCGTTACAACCGCTTTGCCTCTGCTACAGTTTCTGCATCCCTTATTGAGGGCTATAGTTTGGGCGATGGCATTAACACCATGGACGAGGTAGCGCAAAAGGTTTTAGATGGAAGCGTTACCACAGCCCTTACGGGTAGCTCATTAGAGTTTATGCAAAGCTCAGGCAACTTGTTCTTTGCTTTCGCTTTCGCACTTGTTTTAATCTATCTGGTACTGGCAGCGCAGTTTGAAAGTTTCAGAGACCCGTTAATCATAATGTTTACAGTACCACTGGCATTGGCAGGTACACTCCTATCACTGTACTTCTTTGGAGAAACTCTTAACATCTTTAGCCAGATTGGAATTATTATGCTGATAGGTCTTGTAACAAAAAATGGAATTTTGATTGTAGAATTTGCCAATCAACGGAAAGCACAGGACATGTCTATTGATGAAGCTATTATCGGTGCAGCTAAATCCAGGTTCAGACCAATTTTGATGACTAGCTTATCGACCATTTTAGGCATCTTACCTATTGCTCTGGCATTAGGTGCAGGTTCTGAAAGCAGGGTATCAATGGGTATCGCAGTTATTGGAGGAATGTTGTTTGCAACAATCCTTACCCTGTTTGTAATTCCAGCCATTTACAGTTACATCACCAGCACACAAAAAAGAGTAGCGAGAGTATGAGATTGATGAGCGTATTTATACTGATATTTTTACTTCCTTTTGGTTTGATGGCTCAGGAGGTACTGACCCTGGAGGATGCCATAGAAATAGCACTTGAAAATAACTATGGTATTAAAGTATCAAAAAGCAATCAGGAAATAACCGAAAATAACTACACATTAGGCAATGCAGGTTTTATGCCCATGGTCACCCTGGATTTTAATAAGAGCTTTGGAACCCAGGATTTTGAAAGAACATTAGCCTCAGGTGTAGAGCAGTCACAATCAGGTGCAAAAAACGAGCGTACCTCTTATGGAGCCACACTGAACTGGACAATATTTGACGGGTTTCAGATGTTTGCTTCGTATGATCAACTCAATACTTTCAGATCTCAAAGTGAGGAGTCTTTAAAGGCTGACATTGAACTTATCATTTATAATATTTCTGCTACTTACTATCAGGCTGCGCTTGAAAACGAGCGCCTCAATTTATATGACAGTAACGTCTTTTTTTCGCAAGAAAGGCTTCAGGTAGCAAAAGACAAGTACGAGTTAGGTAAGGCATCAAAGCTTGAGTATTTACAAGCCCAGGTAGATTTAAATGCTGACAAATCGCAACAGCTGACACAGCAACAAACCCTGGAAGCCACGAAACTGGAATTGTCAAGATTGCTAAGTGTGGAGTTGGATACCTTCCAGCTTGAGTATAACCTTGATACCGAGAGCAATGTCAATTTGGAAGAATTGTTGGAAGGTGTGTCATTGCAAAACCCACAGCTAACCTCCTTGAAACAGCAAGAACTCATAGCTCAATACAATGAAAAAATAAGTAAGGGTGACATGCTGCCACGTGTCAATATTTTTGCCGGCTACACACACGCTAAGTCTGAGTCTCCTGCTGGGTTTGCCATTGTAAATACATCAGATGATATCAACTATGGCCTTACTGCCAGTTGGACCATTTTTAATGGTTTTAATGTTAACCGTCAGATTCAGAATGCGCGTATTCAAAGAGACATTGCTACTTATCAATACGATAATCAATTAATAAACTTTAAAACTGCAATCCGACAAGGTTATTCAAATTACACTAACAGTCTTGATCTAATGGCATTGGAGCGTGAAAACCTTGACGTTGCCAGAGAAAACAACGAAATCTCCAAGGAACGTTATAAAATAGGTCTATCGACTCCTTTAGAGTTAAGGGAAGCACAATTAAATTTTCTTAATGCGGAATTACGCTTTCAAAATGCAGCATTCAATGCCAAGCTAGCGGCCATTGAACTCAAATATTTAAGCGGGCAGACGATTAATTAAGTCCTTTCTAATAAACCATATAGGTTTAATTCCATTATAACAATTAACTTATCTAAAGTTTTTTTGCCCTTGCTGGTGTTGTCACCAGCAAGTCTATAAGAATGTAATTTGTTGGTCACAAGACCAACAAAGGCAGGAAAGAACAATAAACTTTTCTAAAGTTTGAAACTTTAGAAAAGTTGTAGAACATCTAGTTGTAAACCTATAAGGTTTTGGAAACCTTATAGGTTTTTGACCTTGCTGCTGTTGTCACCAATGAGTTATGAGTTTGTATTTTTTGGTCACAAGATCGATATAGGCTCGAAGGCCATAACGTTAGATCTCCTCTCGCATAAAAAGTACAATGTATCAAGCGTCATCCCGGTTTCGAAGTATGAGAATACCGGGATCTGATAAGGTAAGAATATATATCATGTACTGTCTGTAGGGAAAGGGAGATTCCTGAATTCCGCTGCGCTGCATCAGGAATGACGGCACGTTAGTAGGCATCAGGTGCCCCTTTTGGTATTATTACAAGCGAGTTTCTTGGATGTATTTGTTGGTCATAAGAACAATAATGGCTTAATGTGACCAATAACCTTTTCTAAAGTTCTAAACTTTAGAAAAGTTGTAGAACATCTACTTGTAAACCTATAAGGTTTTAGAAACCTTATAGGTTTGAAGTTTTTTTAAATCTTTAAAGTCATCAAGGAAAAATTCTTTGATTTCAGCATAGTCTAATGATTCATAATCCAATTGTGAATAATCTGTAACAGGCTGGCCAAATTTCGCAATAAGACGTTCTTTAACGGTTTCATAAGTACAATCTTCTTGAGCCATATCAAGAAAATCACATAGCGGTGTACCTGCGTTATCTGCTAAAAAAATAACCTCCGTGCCTCCCAACATCTTAACCATTTTATAAAGATTTTCCCTAAAATCCTCAAACCAATACAGTCTATAGTTTTCATAGATTAAACTTAGCTTGTAAATAGTAAATAAAACGGTGCTGTGTTCGTACAATGTCGGTATTATGGCAAAAGACCCGTGAAAATCAATATTTAAAGGTGGGTAATCAGGGTCATCTTCTATTTCGTAAGTCCAATCCTTGTTTTCCTTTATGGTTTCTCCCTTTGCGTTCCTATAGCTGGTTTTATCAAAGTTTAACTCCTTTAGTTGTTTTAGGATTATCCCGGCAGTTTTTTCAAGCTGCTTCAGGTCTAAGGTAACATTGGTTATGGCGTGAAGTAGTGTTGACATGTTCTTTTTGTTTTAAACCAAGTCGGTTATATTCTAAAATCAAAATGCGGTTTATTTATCAATAAACTTTCCTAAAGTTTGAAACTTTAGGAAAGTTGTAGAATAATAGCTGAAAACCTGTAATTATAGGTTTGATTCCACAATGGCTATCTCCTCTTCTGTTAAGCCATACAGTTCATACACCAGCTGATCTATCTCCGCCTCCAAAGCACTGGTATCTGCCTTGGGGTCTGCTTTTTTGCAATCGATGATTTGAGTCACCTTGGATTCAATAATCTTTCTACTAGAAATATCATTAGGTATTAAAAGTTTATCAGCATATCCAGGCATGAAATGCATTGTTCTTATTGCTTGGTTATATATGAAGTAGTAAAAATAAAATGAAGTGAAACTAGAATTAATTATCCCAAGTAAAAACTCATTAGAATATTCATCATTTTTTGTACTGAAACACATTATTGTATTCAAACAAAACTGTCCCAAATTATCAATTGATCCAGTAATTTTAATGTGGGGCTTTGGTTTGATAATATGTGCAACTATATCTTGTACAACAACTTTATTTAAGCTTGCTTTAAGTAAATCAGTTTCATTAAGTTCACTTTTATCCATAAACCAAGGATTCGTCAAAGGCTTCATGAAATATCTTTGAACCTCTTTACCTGTGAGGACTTTAATTCCTCGTCCTTCAAAGTTGACCTTTGGAGTCATCCCTCCTTTTCCGTACCAACATTCATAAAAGCAATCAACTGTTTTAGAGTTTTCTCTAACTTTATCAATGATAGATAAACTTTGATCAGGTATTCCAAAGAAAAATACTTCTTCATTATATAGCCTCAATGGTATATAATCAAAATTCAAAAAATCACTGTTGAGAAAACCTGTTTTTACATTTTCTGTTTTTTGATTGCTTGCGACAAAAATCAACATTTCATATGCTGCTTCTTCAAATGACCTACTAGTATCAATTACTTGATTAACGTAAACATCATTTAAAAACATAGCTCTTATTTCAGACCATGACTTGACATAACTAAGTCCCTTTGGCACTATAAATGAAAAATTATAGCTTTTATTTAACAATCCGCTAGAAACCAGTTTTATAAAAAACTCTGCAATATCTCCTGTCGTTCCGTAAATTTTTCTGTTTTTTAAATGAGATTTAATCTTTTCATCAAATCCTAAGTACCTGCCATAAGGTGGATTCCCAATCACGGTATCAAAGCCGACAAAATCCCCATCATCGTTCAGTACTTCCGGAAACTCAAATCGCCACTCAAAGGCATTGTCATAAATTTTGTTGCTTTTTATTTCTTCTATTTCGGCTTCCAGCTTTTTGGTGTCTTTGGTCAGCTTTTCCACACTTTTGTTCCAAACGGTTTTTTCCTTTTTACTCATCTCAAACAGTCCGGTCTGGGTAGTGAGCTTGGCCAGTTCGCCACTTAGTTTATAGAGTTTTTTAACCTTCGGGTCGTTTTTGGAAATTTCGCTGCGGAAGTCCTTTTTTATATCGTTGATCAGCCGATCCATATCGTGCTTTTCTTCCTTGCTCTGGGCATTGCGATAGGCATCTACGGCCATACGGTAGCTGTCAATAGTCCACTTGCTTTTCTTTAAAGCATCTTTAATGTCTGCATCCAAATCAAAACGGCTTATCAGGGAGTTGCCACACTTTATGTTAATATCAATATTGGGCAGTGTTTCCAGTTCTGATTCGCTCTTGTAGTAAGCATTCTTCAAAAGTTCAATCCACAACCGCAAGCGGCAAATCTTTACTGAGTTGGGATTAATATCAACCCCAAAAAGGCAGTTTTCTATAATGGTTTGCTTCTCATGAAACAGTGCCTCCTGTAGCCGTTGGCTCTCTTTATTGTTTATACTGTACTCAAATAGTTCGCCATCATCATCAGTAATCACCAACTCATCGTTGACCACCTCAAGCACATATTCTTTGAGTCGCTTACCATCACGATCCTGGAGTATTTTGAGGTCGTTTTTAATGGCAATCATCTCATTAAGTGCCGATACCAAAAAGTGCCCTGAACCCACCGCAGGATCACAGATTTTTAAAGAATTGATAATGTTATTGGCCTCATTTCTATCCTCTATCTTATCATAGAGCTCTTTAAAACTTTCCGAAAGCTCCAAACTTTCTGAAAGTTGATATCCGGCATCCCTGAATTTTTGCACCACAGACCTACGAATGGTTTCACGGCACATATACATGGTAATGAAACCAGGCGTAAAGAAAGAGCCATCTTTATACCCATTGATTTTCTCAAAGATCAACCCTAAAACAGAAGCATTAATCAGTGTTTTATTATCTTCCTGAATGTCTTCTGCCCCTTCGCTACCAAAGTCATAGGCATCCAGGAAAGCAAAGAAATATTCCAATGCATTGAGTTCACCCGTGCGCTTCTTTCCATTATCATCTTTTAATACGGTAGAAGCATGTATAGGCAGCTTCTTTTCATCACGAAGATTACTAATAAAGATGGTATTGTGTTCGAGATCGTTGGGCTCAAACAAGGAAGAGTTGAGGTAAGGAACTTTAGAAAATCCATCTTTTACATCTTCATTCCGTTCGTTATGCTTTTTTGCCAATACCTGAAAGAAAAGACTATTCAAGTCATCGTAATTACTAATCTTCTTGAAATTCAGGAAAGAATAAGATTCATCACCCTTGTGGTAAGCAATGAGCTGGGCTTCTAATAGTTTCAAAAACAAAATTCGATTTACCCAGGTGATGGCCAGTTCAAGCCCTACATTGAACAACCGCTCTTCCATCGTTTCACCATACTGAGCTGGATTTTCAAGCCGATGAATCTTGTCCAGTGTATCTAATTGAATGACAGCATTTTCGAGTAGGGAGCCTGTATTTCTCTCTCCCTGTTTATTTCTTTGAATTACTTTCTTCCCACCATCCTTGGTTTCTGCCAGCCCAATGACGTGCAATAACTCGGTATAAAATCTCTTGTCTAACGAGTTGCTGTCATTGGCAAAAGGAAGTTTTAACAAATGCTCAGGAGAGAGTAATTTGAAAAGGGCTATTAACTTTTTATCATCATTTTTGTCTTCATTTCTAAGTGGCTTATCATAATCCTGCAAATCGAAGTGTGTGAAGTCTACCGAGCTGCTCAGTTGCTCAACAAACGGTTCTGCAATTTGCTTATAGAAAAAATCGGTCTTTGTGTCGGCCAGTCTTCCTCCTTCAAACTCTTCAAACTGTTTTACCAATTTTTTATTTTGGGCAAAAAGGCGCTCAAACGCTGTAGCATCAAAAATGAACCATTCATTGATATTGGTGGCAACCAGATACTTTATTTCAAGGTTTTTCTGCGTTATTCGTTCCCTTAGATAGTAGAGGATAAGCTCATGAAATGCCTTTTTGTTGAGATTGTCCTTATTGACCATCTCTGCTTTGTTAGTCGGTTTTTTTGCTTCAATAATTACCCCAACGGTAGATTTTGCATCCTTACCATTGTGAATGACAAGGTCATTCCTGCCTTTGGTATTTATAGAATGATCTGGCTCATAATAGGTTTTCTTTAAAAAGTGGGAAACCAGGTTTTTATGAAACTCCTCTGACTCGGTATCATTGGTTTGATCTATTAAGTGAATTAGGTTGGCTTTAAAAGCCTCAATTGCGGATCGGTTTGGTTTAACCTTTAAATAGGCTTTATTTAGGGATTTTCGGGGCTTAAGTCTATTTAAAATCATTAATTCTTATCAGTATTTAAAAGCTGTATGAATATATCCACTTAGTATCATATTAGCACATGAATGATCAGTAATTTTAGTTTTTATTGGATTTTTAAGCAGTTGCTGGTGTTGATTCCTACAGGTTTAAGAATGTATTTGTTGGTCATAAGGTTAATAATGGCAGGAAAAGTAGTGCTGCAATATTCTTTTCATTTTAACCTATATGGCTTTTAACCACATTATTCTTCCTTTGTCTCAATCAAGGATTTTTTCGAATGGATGAATTGCACTGATTTTTCATTACCATAAAAATATCCGGTAAATCATTTAATCTGACTAATCCGTGTTTCAGACTGTTTATAAGCACTTGCTGGTATTGTCGCCTACAGGCCTAAAGAATGTAATTTGTTGGTCACACGAACAACCAAGGCAGGAAACGTTCATTGTCCTAAGCCTCATCCCGGTTTCGAAGTATGAGAATACCGTGATCTGATAAGGTAAGAATATATATCATGTACTGTCTGTCGTGAAAGGGAGATTCCTGAATTCCGCTACGCTACATCAGGAATGACGGAACGATGGTAGGCATCTGATGCCCCTTATAGTAATATCACCAGCGAGTTTCTTGGGTGTATTTGTGGTCATAAGACCAATAAAGGCTTAATGAGACCAGTAACCTTTTCTAAAGTTCTAAACTTTAGAAAAGTTGTAGAATATGTAGCTTTAAACCTTGGAGGTTTTTAAAAACCTCCAAGGTTTACCCTATATAGCAAAATAAAAGCCCTGGCTTTTCAGTCGGGGCTTAATAATACAGATCGTGGTTGGTAATTTATTTACTTACTTTCTTTACAATTGCTTCGAAAGCTTCTGGGTGATTCATTGCTAAGTCAGCCAATACCTTTCTGTTAAGATCGATATTTGCTTTCTTAAGGTTACCCATTAACTGAGAGTAAGACATGCCGTGCATTCTTGCACCTGCATTGATTCTTTGAATCCAAAGGGCTCTAAAATCCCTTTTCTTAGCTTTTCTATCGCGGTAAGCATAACCCCAACCTTTTTCAACAGCATTTTTAGCTACTGTCCAAACATTACTTCTTCTTCCCCAATAACCTTTAGCGGCTTTAAGGATTCTTTTTCTTCTAGCTTTTGAAGCTACGTGATTAACTGATCTAGGCATTTCTTTAATTGTTTTTGGTTAGTGGCGCCCTACTGTTACATAGAATCTTTTATGGCCAATTAACCTGGTGAATAATTTTAACCTTGTTGAATAACTATATATTCAACATTAATTTTACATTTTTCTCGTCAGTCTTGTGGACTACGGTCATGCCAGTAAGATTTCTCTTCTGTTTTGTTTCCTTTTTGGTCAGGATGTGGCTTTTGAAAGCATGCTTTCTTTTAATTTTGCCAGTACCCGTAAGCTTGAATCTCTTCTTCGCTCCTGCTTTAGTTTTTACTTTAGGCATTTTATAATTTGTTTTCGATCTGTATTCTATTTCTTTTTAGTCGAAGGTTTTGGCGTTAAAAACATAATCATACGCTTACCTTCCAACTTTGGTAGCTGTTCAACCTTACCATACTCCTCAAGAGCCTGAGCAAACCTCAACAACAAAATTTCACCGCGCTCTTTAAACACGATTGTCCTTCCCACAAAATGTACATAGGCCTTCACCTTAGCACCTTCCTCAAGGAAGTTGATCGCATGTTTCAACTTAAAGTTAAAATCATGCTCTTCTGTGTTAGGGCCAAAACGAATCTCTTTGATGACAGTTTTTTGCGCTTTAGCCTTAATCTCCTTCTGTTTTTTCTTCTGCTCGTATTTAAACTTAGAGTAGTCAATAATTTTACAAACCGGTGGGTCTGCTTTGGGAGATATCTCCACTAAGTCTAAATTTTGCTCTTTAGCCAACTGAATGGCCTTACTAATAGGGTATACATCTACTTCGACATTCTCACCAACAACCCTCACGCTTCTTGCTGTGATAAGTTCGTTGATTCTGTAGGGCTCTTCTACTCTCCCTCGAAACCCTCTCTTCTGAAATCTTTGTTTACTAATTGTTACCTCCTTTTAGTTTTACCTTGAAAAAACAGTTTGCAAATATGAGTATATATTTTATATATATCAACCCGTACTTGCATTTATCGCCTTTCAAATCTGTGAATTAATTTATTTATAATGCGCTTTTTTGTTCAAAATGACCAATAAATTCCTCGATAGACATAGAGCCCAAGTCTCCTTCACCATGCCTGCGAACTGAAACCCTACCTTCGGCAGCTTCCTTCTCACCTACTATTAGCATAAAAGGCACTTTCATAACCTCTGCATCCCTTATCTTCCTTCCTATCTTCTCATCCCTGTTATCCAGGAATCCCCTAATATCCTTTTCGCTGAGCGTAGTGTACAATGCTTGAGCATAATCGTGATACTTTTCAGAAATAGGCAATATAGCTATCTGATCAGGAGATAACCATAAGGGGAAGTTTCCTCCGCAATGCTCAATTAAAACAGCTACAAACCGCTCCATAGAACCAAAAGGCGCCCTGTGTATCATCACAGGTCTGTGCTTTTGGTTATCGGCACCAGTATACTCCAGTTCAAACCTATCAGGCAATGTATAATCTACCTGAATAGTTCCTAGCTGCCAGCTTCTGCCCAAAGCATCTTTAACCATAAAGTCCAGCTTAGGGCCATAAAAAGCCGCCTCACCTTTAACTGCTACAGTTGACAGGCCTCTTTCATCAGCAGCCTCCTGTATTTCCCTTTCGGCACGTTCCCACAACTCATCTGCCCCTATATATTTTGCCTTATTCTCCGGGTCGCGTAAAGAAACCTGAGCAGTATAGTTTTCAAAACCCAATGCCTTGAACGTATACAACACAAGGTCAATAACTTTAACAAATTCCTCTTTCACCTGATCTGGTCGGCAGAATATGTGGGCATCATCCTGAGTGAAGCCACGTACCCTGGTAAGGCCGTGAAGCTCTCCACTCTGCTCATAACGATAAACAGTACCGAACTCCGCATAACGCACCGGCAAGTCCTTATATGACCTAGGTTTGGATTTATATATCTCACAATGGTGAGGGCAATTCATTGGCTTTAGCAAGAATTCCTCATCTTCATTGGGTGTTTTTATTGGCTGAAACGAATCTGCACCATATTTTTCATAGTGACCTGAAGTAATATATAACTGCTTAGAGCCAATATGAGGGGTTACAACTGGGTCATAACCCGCCTTCACTTGAGCTTTACGCATAAAGTTCTCCAAACGCTCCCTTAAAATGGTGCCTTTTGGCAGCCACAACGGCAAACCAAGCCCAACCTTTTCAGAAAAAGTAAAAAGTTCGAGTTCCTTTCCAAGCTTTCTATGATCACGCTTTTTGGCTTCCTCCAGCAATTCTAAATATTCAGTAAGCTCCTTTTGCTTGGGGAAGGTTATTCCATAAATCCTTGTAAGCTGTTTTCTTTTCTCATCACCTCTCCAATAAGCCCCAGCCACATTCATCAGCTTTATGGCTTTGATAAAACCTGTGTTAGGAATATGAGGCCCTCTACATAAATCAGTGAAATTACCCTGCTGATAAAAAGTTATTGTTCCATCAGCTAGATCATTTATCAGCTCAATTTTATATTCATCGTCCTTTTCTTTGAAATACTTCAGGGCATCTGCCTTACTTACATCTGACCTGATGAACTCGCTCTTATTACGGGCCAGTTCAAGCATCTTTTTTTCTACTGCAGCCAGATCATCTTCACCAAACTCCTGATCACCCAAATCAACATCATAATAGAAGCCATTATCTATAGGTGGCCCTATACCAAATTTCACGCCCGGATACATTTCTTCAAGTGCCTCCGCCAACAAGTGTGCTGACGAATGCCAAAACGTAGATTTACCTTCAAGATCGTTCCATGTAAGAAGTTGTACTGTGGCATCGGTAGTTATAGGTCTCGTAGAATCCCAAACTTCACCATTTACTTTTGCTGACAATACATTTCTGGCTAGCCCTTCGCTAATACTCATAGCAATGTCATGGCTGCTCACTCCTTTTTCAAATTCTTTAACGGAACCGTCCGGTAAGGTAATTTTGATCATTAAAATAGTTTATTAATTATTGATTTCTTTCCTCTCCACGGCAGGTGGAGGGCTGTTTCTGATACTATCAAAGGCCTGCTCCTGCTGTTTCAAACGCCACAAATATGCAACTTTTCTATTCAATATATCCAGTTCTTCTGAAGCGATAACTAAAGTAGAATCAGATTTTACCAAATTAGTGTAAACTTCCTGAGCATCAGCATAATTTCCCAGCTTATCTAATGATCTGGCCTTTAATAATGTGTTGTCAACAAACAAACTATCAATCTCCCAGCTCTTTTCTGCAATGAGTAATGAAGTGTCGTATTGCTGAAGAAAATAATAAGTCATTCCGAGGGTATTTAACACCTCTAAATCTTTGCTTTGCATAGCCTCAGCTTCTTTGAGAAAAGTAAGGGCACTGTCATAAGATTGTCTCGATATTAATAGTCTTGCTTTCTTGATGAGAAACTCCTCATTTTCATCATCGTGCTTAAGAAACGCATCAACATATTGTTCTGCAACGGCTTCATTTCTTTTATTTCTATAAATATCAAATAAGCTTCTATATGGTTTTATCAGATTACTTTGCTGTTCAATAGATAACTTATAACTGTTAATAGCTGCAGTGGTATCTTTCAATTCCAATAAAATATCAGCTTGTAATGACAGGTTCTCACCATTTCTATTAAAATCCAAAAGTCTTTGGATTGATTTCTTGGCATTTTCGGCATCATTTAATTTCAGGTAATTGACGGCCATCAACCGATACAACTCATAATTACGCAGTCCGCGTTGCTCAGCCTGTAGTGCAGCAGCAATGCTTTCCGCAGGGTTATTTCTCTTATCAAAAATAGAGCTCATTAAAAGATAATAATCCGGATCTGTAGATTTAAGGCTTACTGCCTTCTGAACGTCAATCCCGGCCCTTCTGTAATCTCCAATAATCAGGTATACCTGGGCTCTTTTATAATAAACCTGGGCATTGTTCTTATCCCTTTCTATAATATCATTAAGGTAATCCAGCACTTCATCCGCATCCTGAAGTTCTCCTGACTCAACTATCTGGTCACGGGAATATCGCTCGCACGAAAAGAATAACAGAAACGAAAAAAGAAGGAAATATGTGGATTTCAAATTATAATATGAATTGGAAACTGAACTTGATACCAAACTTACTTACATCTGGGTTATCAAGATAGGTTAGTCGATGTAAAAAATCCACTCTTAGTACTTTAAATATATTTTCTACACCATAACCTACTTCTATATAGGGTTTATCTTCTTCTAGTGATCCAATAGACTGAACCGGATTGCCCTCTAAGTCAAACTCAGGAATCAATGCCAAATTACCTTTATCGAGCTTTCCATAAAGTATGTTACCTGTTGCTACTAATCTCCATTTAAGCTTTTTCATCAATGGGATTCTGTTCAAAATAAATCCTTCAAAATAATGGTTGTACCTCAGAAAAGCATAGCTGTCACTGGCAAATTCAGAGAAATTCATCAAATTGAATGCCGCTGTTGTAAAAAAGGTAGATTCATTACCAATATGTGCTTTGAGTAGAGGATAAGGCAAATTCTCAAAGATATGTTCAGCACTGATATTGAAATTTGAAGTACCTAAAAGTCCCATTCTAAGGTCCTTTCTAATATTGATACCTATTTTATTGTATTCAAAATCACTGCCCACAATATCTGCAATACCCCTGGTGTATCTCAAAGTGAAAATAGGCCATTTTTGGGTTCCTAGACTTACCCTTTCATTATCGTTTTGAATGAACAGTTCATCTTTTGCAAAACGTGATTCCAAGGTCACTTCTGCTGTTTCAAACCTTGTTCTAATAGGTGAATCAGTCCGCCCAGGCTCGGTGTAATAAGCAAAATTGTAAATTGGATCGAATGATCGGTAGTTGAATAGAATTTTTTGAGTGTAGCCCTTAAATATTTCCCTTTGGGTAGATAATTTCAATTGGTTGAAGTAATAAGGCCTGATCTGGCGCCCAAATTTAGTGGCCGCCAAAAACACACTATTTCCTATTAAATCATCTGCCGCTAATCCCACCTGATCAATGTCACGGGTATATTGCACCCGAGCAGTTGTCCACCTTTTACGCGACAATATACGCTCAGCAAAACCACTATATTTCCACTCCTGATCGCGCTGGCCATAGGCAGCCCTTGCTCCAAATATCCATTTATCGCTAAAATCAACATTGGTTTTAAAACCTAACTGAAAGCGGTTGCCTTCAACGCTATTGTTGGCATATAAGGCCAAATATGGACCCACATCAATTTTACCAACCTTTTTGTAACCGTTAATAGCAATTTTAAGAATCTCAGTATAAGTTTTAACAACAGGTATATTCCGCAGTGTATCTATCATCCTGTATACAGACATTTCAGAAGCTGATAGCGGTTCATGCCTGTTCTGCGTCCAGAATTCATCATTATTATTGAGTTTGAAATCTTCGGCCACAACAATGGGATGTGCATAAAACTTGGCATCCTGAGGCTCATTTACCTTTATGTTTTTGGTGGAAGTGTAAAACTTAGCCAATACACCAGCCATGTTTTCTGTGATCTCACCGATATCCAACAAAATCCGGTTTTTAACTGGCACCCATGGGCCAGCACTTGTGCGGGCAAGCTCCTGCTGGATCTTAATTTTTTCAATATAGTTAAGGTTAGCAGTCGCACTTACAGTCACATCAATCTGCTTAAGGGCATACTCTTGTTTGGTAATCCACATAGTGCCATTAAACGCCAGATCCTGATCCCTCTTAGGGAAGAAGTCAAGCCTGTAGCAAAAATCCTCGCCAACCATGGCACTGTCAGTAAGATCATATTCATAATACAGCTTCCATCCATCTGCAATAGGAGAAACAAAGTCCTTACTTACAATATTCAGCCAGTTATTATAGAAGTTATATTCCTGAAAAGACGACCCTATGAATTGAGAAACAAGCGAACCGTCTTCAACCCCAACCCCTGTGATCTTTGATTTAAGAATTTTCTCATGCTTAAGTTTCGGATTTTTTCTGAAATAGTATTCTGAAAGTGTTTCAGAAATAAAAACTGGCAAGATTGGTTTCCCATCTTCACCCGCTATCCGCTCGACACTATCGAGTACCTGGGTTATTTTCTTTACAAACTTCTTCTTTTTAAATCTATCTGTGATATTATCAACATCAACCTCAATCTTGGTATAATTATCATATTGGTAAGCATCCAGGCTTGTTTTGTCATTGGCCGATTTATTATCAACCACATTTCTCATAATAGGAAATGCCGGGTTTTCGCCAGCATAAAACACCACCTCTTGAAGACTTGTAACTTCCTCTATTAGTTGGAAATTAAGCGTTTGGGACACTCCTCTTTTAATCGCCTTTGTTTTGGATGAGTACCCTATATATGAGCACAATACAGAATCTACAGGCAATCCAATATCCATTTTATAATTACCTTCAAAATCTGTAGTAGTACCTGTTGAAGACCCTACAAAAATAAGGTTGGCAAAAGGAATTGGGTCTCCGGAATTTGCATCGATTACTTTACCGGAGACTACCGTTCTCTGTGCAAAACCACAAATGGAAACCAATAAGAGTAGAAATGTTAGTATTCTCTTCTGCACCTGAATCAACAATAACGTTTTTAAGTAGTAAAGTAAATTAATCTATTTTGAATTAATACTGGTTAGAACCAACTTTTTAGCAAAATAGTTAACTTTTTAATCAGAAATCTAACTCAATTGTATCACCAATATTGTATCCGCCTTCACCTTCTTTTGGTTTATTAGGATTCGTCTGAGGTCTTACACTTGGAGTTTTGGTTTCTTCTCTTTCAGATGGTTTTTCATCCCCAGAAGTTGCATCAACGTTATTATCTTCTGAAAGTTCCTGTGGCTCTTCAATTTCCTCAGGCTCTTCAGATTTCAACAAGGTTATTTTCTTTACATTATGAGAAGATATCCTGTTGCCCAATGCCTTCCATCCTTTTACATCTATGGCTTCATCCAACAAAATTTCTTCGGTCTCCTTATCCTTGCTTTTACCTTTGGTATATTCTATTTCAACTTTAGTGTTTGGCTTTGTTGACGCTACTATTAATTTAGAACCTGACGCCTCGCTGATAAAGCCAAAACGTTTATCGATTGTAGAGGTTTCAACTTTGAATCTTTTCACCAGATAGTGTTTGCCTTCACCATCATAATGAATGGCAGATATTACTGTATCTGGCTTAAATCTCTCAATAATCAATACCTTATCTGGTTCATATCTATTTGTCAACTCATATGAAGTAAGCTCATAACTTCCATCTTTATAGATGACCAAAATATTGTCTTCTCCATTGAACTTGCCGATATGGATGCCTCTTTCATCCTTGTTGAGTCGCCCGATTGATTGATCATACCAAATATCCAGCCCACTTAAAGTAGACACCCCTTCTGATTTAAGTTCAATCTTTCTTACCGGGTATCTGGTCAGGATATTACCACCTGCTCCTCTTCCTTTGATTTCAATGGTGGAAAAATCAAAATCAAATATTTTTATTCTTGCTTTGGCACCAGAAGTCAGTTTAACGGTGACAATCTCGGCTTCACCGTTCATGTTTGCAGTTAAGTATAACACTTTTGATCCCCTTTCACCTTTTGTAAGGTCATATTCCTTGTCTCTGGTTATGGCGGTAACATTAAACCTCTTAACCATAGACCTGCCTGTTTTTCCATCAAGGTAGATCAAATTATAAGTCATCCGTTCATCACCTTTCTTCCAGACACCAGCATAGAGGATATCTTTTCCCATGAAGGTCTTCTCAGAAATACGGGAAACCATCATCTTACCATCTCTTCGAATGGCAATAATATCATCAAGATCTGAACATTCGGTAACAAACTCATCCTTCCTCAAACCATACCCTACAAAGCCATCAACTCTATTAACATAAAGCTTTTGGTTATTAGCAGCTACAATTGAAGTATCAATGGAATCGAATGATTTGATTTCGGTTTTACGCTCTCTGCCTTTTCCATATTTTTCTAACAACCTGTTGTAATAATCGATGGCATAATCGGTAATATGCTCAAGGTGGTGCAGCGTTTCCTTTAGCTCTTCTTCAAGTCTCCTAAGTAGTTCATCGGCTTTGAAAGTATCAAACTTAGAAATACGTTTGATTTTTATCTCCGTAAGCTTAACAATATCTTCTTCAGTAATTTCCCTGTAAAACTGAGGTTTAAATGGATCGAGACCTTTGTCAATAGTCTGTATTACTGCCTCCCAGGTTTCACATTCTTCAATATCACGATAGATTCTATTTTCAATAAATATCTTTTCTAATGAAGAGAATAATATCTTCTCCATTAGCTCATCGCGCCTGATCTCTAATTCACGGGTTAATAACTCAACGGTTTTATCGGTATTAAGCTTAAGTATCTCATTGACAGGTATAAAATGCGGCTTATCATTTATAATGACGCATGCATTAGGTGAAATAGATACCTCACAATCGGTGAAAGCATAAAGCGCATCAATGGTAATATCTGGCGACTGTCCAGGAGCCAGATCGATCAATATCTCAACATCTTTGGCCGTGTTATCCACTACCTTCTTAATCTTGATTTTGCCTTTGTCATTGGCTTTGATAATGGATTCTATAAGCCCGGTGGTGGTGGTGCCAAAAGGAATGTCCTTAACGATTAAAGACTTTTTATCCTGCTCCTCTATTTTGGCCCTTACTTTTATCTTTCCTCCCCTCAGTCCTTGATTGTACTCAGAGAAGTCTGCCATACCACCTGTTATAAAATCTGGATAGACCTTAACTTTTTTACCTTTAAGTATATCAATACTTGCCTTTATTAGTTCACAGAAGTTATGGGGAAGAATTTTTGTAGAAAGTCCTACTGCAATTCCCTCTACACCCTGAGCCAGCAATAATGGAAATTTAACCGGCAGTGTAACCGGCTCTTTTTTACGGCCATCGTAGGAGAGCTGCCAGTTAGTTGTTTGAGGGTTATAAAGTACTTCCAGGGCAAATTTGGAAGGCCTTGCTTCTATATATCTGGGTGCGGCTGCACTGTCACCGGTTCTTACATCTCCCCAGTTTCCTTGTGTGTCAATTAATAAATCCTTCTGCCCAATATTAACCATGGCATCACCAATGGAGGCATCACCATGAGGATGATATTGCATGGTCTGACCTATGATATTGGCCACCTTGTTATACCGGCCATCATCCATCTCTTTGATGGCATGCATAATTCTCCGCTGCACAGGCTTAAAACCATCTTCAATAGCTGGAACTGCCCTTTCCAGTATCACATAGGAGGCATATTCCAAAAACCAGTTTTCGTACATTCCAGATACAGGAATGACATCATGGATTATATCTTCGTTTTCAAATTTCTCATTTTGCCCTTCTACAGGCTCATTATTCTCTTCCATTCAGCAATGAGATTAATTTTCGGCTAATTGTTCTTCTGTTTCTTCTTTCACTGGAATATTGAGGTCATTCACCTCGTCCTTCTCAATTCGAAGGTTATCGACAATAAAATCTTGTCTGTCAGGAGTATTCTTACCCATATAAAAAGTCAATAATTGGTTTATTGACGTGTCCTTGTTTAAAATAATCGGGTCGAGACGAATGTCCTCGCCAATGAAGTTTCCAAATTCATCAGGCGAAATCTCACCTAATCCTTTAAATCGGGTGATCTCTGGTTTACTTCCAAGCTTTGCTATGGCTGCCCTGCGCTCCTCGTCTGAGTAGCAATAGATTGTTTCCTTCTTATTTCTAACCCTAAACAGTGGTGTATCCAAAATGAATAAATGACCTTGTTTTACCAAATCAGGAAAAAATTGCAAGAAGAAAGTTAGTAACAACAATCTGATGTGCATCCCATCAACATCAGCATCTGTTGCAATAATGATCTTTCTGTAGCGCAAGCCTTCGATACCGTCTTCAATATTCAGGGCATGTTGAAGCAGGTTAAATTCTTCATTTTCATAAACCACCTTTTTAGTAAGGTTGAAGCAGTTTAAGGGCTTACCTCTCAAACTAAACACAGCCTGTGTTTGCACATCGCGTGATTTTGTGATTGATCCACTTGCAGAATCACCCTCCGTGATAAAGATCATGGTATCATCTACTCTATCACTCTTTTTATCATCATAATGCAACCTGCAGTCACGTAATTTTTTGTTGTGAAGATTTGCCTTTTTAGCCCTTTCGTTCGCCAGTTTCTTAATACCGGCTATCTCCTTGCGCTCACGCTCTGATTGCAATATTCTTTTCAATAATGCATCAGCAACCTGACCATTTCTATGCAGGTAATTGTCCAGCTCAGTTTTTAGAAAGTCATTGATAAATGTTCGCATTGTAGGGCCATCTGGCCCCACATTCTGAGATCCCAATTTTGTCTTTGTCTGAGACTCAAAAACTGGTTCCTGAACCCTAACGGCTACAGCACCCACTATACTTGCCCTGATATCTGAAGCGTCAAAATCCTTTTTATAAAAGTCCCGAACTGTTCTCACAACAGCCTCCCTGAAAGCTGCCAGGTGAGTTCCCCCCTGTGTTGTGTACTGTCCGTTAACAAATGAATAATACTCCTCTCCATATTGGTTACAATGGGAGATTGCAACTTCAATATCTTCTCCTCTCAGGTGAATAATTGGATATCTAAGAGATTCTACATCAGTTTTTCTCTCGAGCAAGTCCCTTAGTCCATTTTCAGAATGGAACTTATTTCCATTGAAGTTTATAGTAAGACCAGCGTTTAGAAATACATAATTCCAAATTAGGTCATTGAGGTAGTCTGGAATAAAGTGATAGTTTTTAAATATGGTTTCATCAGGTTCAAAAGTGGTGAGCGTGCCATTTCTGCCACTTGATTTGATGATTTTCGCGTCATTGGTTACCTCACCTCTAACAAATTCTGCTACCTTGGTTTCTCCCTCACGAAATGACTGCACCTTAAAGTAAGTTGAGAGTGCATTCACCGCCTTGGTACCAACTCCATTAAGTCCTACCGATTTTTGGAAAGCCCCGGAATCATACTTGCCTCCTGTATTAATTTTAGATACACAATCGATAACTTTTCCTAATGGAATACCACGGCCGTAATCCCTGATCTCTACTCTGTGATCGGTGATCTTCACATCGATGGTTTTACCATAACCCATCATGTGTTCATCTATACAGTTATCGATAATCTCTTTAACCAAAACATAGATACCGTCATCCTGAGCAGACCCATCTCCCAGCTTACCAATATACATACCAGGCCTCAGCCTGATGTGCTCTTTCCAGTCAAGGGATTTGATACTATCTTCGGTATACTCTACGTGATCAACAGCCATAATTAGAAATTCATTTACTTAGGTTAACGAGCGAAGAAACACGAATTTTCAGACTAATTCAAGGGAATGACGGAAATGAAAACTCGTAATTTTACTATTAAAAATAACTGTGGAAGACCTTAAATATCAGATAATTAGAAGTTTAAAGTCTAAGAAATAAAATAAAGGTTTAAGCTTTATTTTTTAAATTTAGTATAAAAAATGGCAAAGCAACCACCCACCCTACTACCAGGCCTAAAGTGATGTAGATGTAATAACCAAAATTTGAAAAATCGAAGTTCTCACCACTATTGATTAATTGAATAAAAGTTAAAGAACTCATAAAGAAGAAGTTCAATACGGCAGCAAAACTCATGAGCCACCCCACCAGAAATTCTGCCACAGGCATTTCACTTTTTCTAAACTTACGCGCTATACTATAAATAGAAAAGTTACAGATAGTGATAAAGGCGAGGCTCACGTTGAAAACCGTTTCTCTTGAAATGGCATTCTGTCCATCAAAAAGTGATAAGCTACTTCCTATCGGAATAGCCGCATAAGTATAAAGTAAAGTAGCTAGTGTAGCTAACAAAGTAAAGAACCAGAAGGCTTTGATGATTTTATTCATAGTCAACTTTAAATTGGCCGCAATTTAGGACTATAGTACGTTAGAAAAAAAGTGTTGTGAAAAGTAATTGTTATACCTCACAAATATCAACTTCTGATAAGGATTGCATAATCCTAACCTTGACCTATAACAAATGAACAATTTTAGCTAATTTTACTAATTAGTATGCATGCAGAACGCTTTATATGAACATTAACCCAATCATATTATCTATTCCCATCTACTTCCTGCTTATAGGAGTTGAGTTAGTAGTTCAGTGGATTACAAAAAAAGAACTTTACAGACTTAGTGATGCGCTTACCAACATTTCATGTGGCATCACCCAACAGCTTAGCGGTATCTTTCTAAAAGTTTTAGGGGTAGGTGCTTACGTTTTAGTTTATGAATATTTTGCATTGTTTGAAGTGCCTTCTACCTGGTATACCTTTATTATTTTATTCGTTGGTGCTGATTTCTTCTATTACTGGGCACATAGAATGAGTCATGAGATCAATCTATTTTGGGGAGGGCATGTGGTTCATCACCAAAGTGAAGATTATAATTTCTCAGTAGCACTAAGGCAGGGTTCATTTCAAATCATCTGGACATTCTTCTTTTACTTTCCGTTAGCCATTATTGGGTTTAAGCCGGTTGACTTCGTTTTTGTATCAGCGTTAGTTACGGTTTACCAATTTTGGATTCACACCGAGACCATTGGAAAAATGGGCTGGTTTGAAATCATCTTTAACACTCCTTCTCATCATAGGGTGCATCATGGTAGAAACCCTAAATATATTGATAAAAACCACGCAGGTGTATTTATTATTTGGGATAAAATGTTTGGTACTTTTCAGAAAGAAGAAGAAAAGCCAACCTATGGAATAACCAAACCTATCAATAGCTGGAACCCTGTTTGGGTAAACTTTGATCACTACTACCAGATGCTGAAACAGTTGAAAGAAATAAACGGATTTAAGAACAAAATTAAGTTCCTTTTCTATAAACCAGGCTGGTTGCCTAAAGAGTTAGGTGGCTATCAATCTGCCCCTGAAGTTGACAAATCAAATTACAAGAAATTTGACACTCCTGTGAACAGCATTTTAAGCTACTATGTGTTATTCCAGTATATAATGATATTAGGAGCTACAGCACTGTTCCTCTTTAACTATACCAAATTGGAGTTACCCTATCAGATTGCTACTGTTTTGGGCATAATCCTGACCATTGTAAATGCAGGGGCGCTACTTGAAAGAAAGTCCTGGGCTAAGCGATCTGAAATAATTAGGGTACTATTGGTTGTAGGAGTGGCTGCTTACGCCATCATCTTTTTCAATTTCAGTTATTTATTTTTAATTCCTGTTGTAGTTTATTTCCTCATTTCAATGCTTGCCATGCCATACTCTACTAAATTAGCGGTATGAAATTCATACTTGCAGCACTTACAGTCTGCATGCTCTTTACAGCATGTAATAAATCAATTGATATAAAAAACTTTGATGAATTGGCATGGCAAGATGACAAAGGAGCTTGCAAAAATACACGCATTAATATGCTGGAAGCTCTAGAAAGCGGCAAAGAGCAGCTAAAAGGCCTTAATCAGGATGAGATTGTAGCTGTATTAGGCAGGCCTGATGAAAACGAACTTTACAAGCGCAGCCAGAAGTTTTTTATCTACCATATTACTCCTAAAACTTGTGATGGTCAGGAGTTTAAGCAATACACTTATCTAAGTATAAGATTCAACGCAACAGGCTTGGCCAAAGAGGTAATCGTTTACGAAACGAAATTCTAATTTAAAATTTCATATTTTTTGTCTATCTTATTGTTTCAATCAAACAATGAAACATGAGTAGCATACAATTCCACCCCAATGAGTTATTGTTGATTTACAATGACCCTAATACCACCACTGGGAAACAGACAAGGGCTTATGCCAAGTCAGTGTCCAACAATGTTAATGAAGTAAATATTTCAAATGACAATTTTACTACAACACTGTGGAAAGAGGTGATTAATATGCTAAATCTTCATCCTTTGGAGATTATGGACAGGTCATGTGCTGATTATAAAGAGAAGATTGAGGGCAATAATTTCACAATGACTGGCATGCTTGAGGTATTGGCTCATAATCCAACATTATTAAAAGCACCAATTGCCGTATATCAGAACAAGGCTGTATTCTGCCTAAAGCCAACGGACTTATTAAAATTTGAGAGTAACTCTGCAAGCAAAGTACCCCCACATTTAAGAAGGGAATAATTTACCGGGCTTGGTCTGGGCCGAATATTTGAAGTCCAACAAAAATTGAGTCCTGCTGCCGAAGCAATTGATAGACATAATTATGTTTAGAAATAGGCGAAGCAACAAATTGCTCGAACTGCGCCTGTTCCTTATTGTCAACAAAAACAATAAACCTATTTAATCCCGGCTCTGTAACCTTAAGCTTTTGTTGCTCACCATCCTTAAACACAACGGTAGAATCTGTACTCAACTCACCAACTCTCTTAATTTGAATGCTTTGCATCAAAATGCCCTTGGGCCTTACTATTACCTCGTCCCTAAAGATGTAGTTACGAATATCTTGCTTAAAACTGTAAGCGATTATTAGTACCAAACTCACAAATCCTAAAAGCCATGCTACTACTTTCATCACTTAAGTTCAATACCATTCTCTTTAATTTCAATGAGTTGCTGTTTGTATAGCCCACCAATAGCTTTTTTAAAGGCCTTTTTACTCATTTTTGTTTTAAGAATGATTTCCTCGGGAGAAGACTTGTCATGTAGACCTATAAAACCATCATTGTTCTTCAGAAGTTTAAGTATTTTCTCCCCGTTAATATCTATAGCCTCTACCCCAACCTGACCTAACCTTAAGTCAATTTTACCATCCTCCCTTAATTTTTTAACATAGCCCCTAAGTTTATCTCCTATCCTTACAGGTTGAAAAACCTCATTTTTATAAAGTAGCCCTGAGTACTCTTGGTCGACCACAGCAGAAAAGCCGAGCTCTGTCTCACCATAAACCAGTATTTCTACTTCCTGCCCTTCTTCTAACTTGGTATAATCGTTATCTAAAAAGGCATTGATTTTTCCAACACCAATCAGTCGATCTGTTTTGTAATCAAGGCAAATCCTAACAACATGAATTTCCCCTATGCGATAAGGCTGAGGCTGTTCCTTTGTGGGCACAAGTAAGTCCTTTTCCAAACCCCAATCCATATAAGCCCCATGTGGTGCGCTATCCCTTACCTCAAGTGCCACAAAGTCATTCAATTTGCCATAGGGCTGTAAAGTTGTGGCTATTAACCTGTCTTCAGAATCTTTATATAAAAATACATTTATGGTATTACCTATTTTAACTTCCTCAGGAAGGTATTTTGTAGGTAGTAATATTTCACCTCTTTCTGAGGCCAAATAGACACCAAAGTCTACTTCCTTTACAATTTCCAGTTCGTGAAATTCACCTATTTGCATGGCTGCAATTTAGCAACAAATACTGTCTCGGGGGGTATTTTTTTTTATATTTGCCAGCCTATTCTAACGTTTGAAAAACACGATTTTAATGAAAAACATAGCAGTAATTGGTTCAGGAACTATGGGTAATGGTATTGCTCATGTGTTTGCACAAAAGGGATATAATGTATCTTTAATTGATATATCAGCTCCAGCTTTAGAAAAAGCCATGGCCACCATTAGCAAAAACCTCGATAGACAGGTCAGCAAGGAGGTTATCAGTGAAGCTGATAAAACAAATACACTAAATAACATCAAGACACATACAGTACTGGCAGATGGAGTAAAAGGTGTTGACTTGGTTGTAGAAGCGGCTACTGAGAACATTGATCTTAAGTTGAAAATTTTTAAAGATCTGGATGCCACCTGCGATGCCAATACCATCTTAGCTACTAATACCTCTTCTATTTCTATTACTAAGATTGCAGCTGTAACTAACAGAGCTGATAAAGTGATAGGCATGCACTTTATGAACCCAGTACCAGTAATGAAGTTGGTAGAGGTTATCAGAGGTTATAATACAAGCGATGCAATTACGTCTCAAATAATGGATATGTCTAAAAACTTAGGCAAGGTGCCTGTTGAAGTAAACGACTACCCCGGCTTTATTGCTAACAGAATTTTAATGCCAATGATCAACGAGGCCATATACTCACTGTATGAAGGCGTTGCTGGAGTTGAAGAAATTGATACGGTGATGAAATTGGGAATGGCTCACCCGATGGGTCCATTGCAACTGGCAGATTTTATAGGTCTGGATGTTTGTTTGTCCATACTTAATGTTCTGCATGACGGCTTTGGAAATCCTAAATATGCTCCTTGCCCGCTGCTGGTAAACATGGTAGAAGCAGGTCATAAAGGTGTAAAATCAGGAAGTGGTTTTTATTCCTGGGGACACGGTACTAAAGACTTAATAGTGGCCGATCGATTTAATAAATAATTTAAAAAAGCAACCTGCGATTTTATATTACTTTACCAAGCAAAATCTATACTTTAATGATATTAAAATAATTATGGTATTATACTGATTTTCAGATATTTAGTTGAACAATTTGCCCATTAATTGTATTATAGTAGATACTATTAATGATGCAATATTTTGAAAATAAAGATTCTAACATTCTCTGTCCTATCAACAGTAATAATTCTTTTGATAGGACTTATTTTTTGGAAACAGGAATACAAATTTACTTTACCTACCCCAAAGCCTCGCAATTATGTAGAGGTACATCAGGGTGACCGCGTTGACATACAGTATTCAGCAGCCCAACCCACCTACTATCATTTTTATAATTACGACTGTCCTTGTTCCAGATTTAATATCAAGGAGTTTCAGTCACTGGTTAATAAGTATAAAAATGAAGTTAAATTCTATGCTGTTATCGAAACTGAAGATATTTCTTCTGATGATGTTAATGACTTTCTTGAGAAATACGACCTGGGAATTGAAGTTATTAAAGATTCCGAAGGTCATCTTGCTCAAGCTCTGGGTGTTTATAGCACTCCACAAGCCGTCTTAATCAAAGACCATAAAGTATATTATAAAGGCAACTATAATAAAGCAAGATTTTGCCTTTCGAAAAACACCAAGTTTGCGGCTCAGGCATTGGAGGCCATGGTCAAGGGAGAAAAAGTACCGGACTTCCCAATGGTAGCTGAAATAGCCTATGGCTGTGAACTCCCGTCAAACACCAATAAATCAAACACCTTTTTTTCATTTTTAGATCTATAATTTAATGGCTACTAAAGCACAACTAAAACCCTTTTTCTTAAAAATTTATGAAAAGTCAGACGGAATTATTGAAAGACTTTTATTTGCCTATTTTGCTTTTGGCATAGGCATATCATTCATTTATGACACCTATGCTGTTGGCATTGGTGTAGGCATGTTGAGTTTGATACTGTACTTTACTTCCAAGCAGTTATTCAAGGGTACGACCGTCAATCAGTATGTGGCAAGTCTTGTGGCAGGGATTTTCATGGCGCAGTTCATTTACCAGATGCATGGTCTATTCGAGATGCACTTTACAGCGTTTATTGCCATTATAGCCTTAATAACCTATCAGAACAAATACGCTTTTATACCTCAGTTGCTATTTGTAGTTATACACCATAGCTCATTCGCTTATATTCAATATTTGGGTTATATCAATGAGAACGAATCTTATAAGCAAATCTATTTTACTCAACTCGAGTTTATGGACTTTCAAACCTTCCTGTTCCATGCAGGCCTCTATGCTGTAGGTGTAGTTTTGGCGGCAATTTACACGCACAATTTAGAAAGAAATACCATTGAGAATGCTGAGAACATTATTAAGCTTCAGACAGCGGAAGAAAGAATGAATCAAAACATTGAATTTGCAAAAAGGATTTCTGAAGGGGAATTTAACTATGAATACGCCCTGGAAGAGGGCGACCAAATGGGTTCAGCATTGGTTTCAATGAACAGTAACCTGAAGGAAAGCTCAGTTCGTGAAAAGCAAGAAAGTTTTAAAAATGTTGGTTTAACGGAAATTGGTGACATCATAAGAAACCACAGTGAAAACCTAAATGAATTGACCTATCAAATAGTCTCCTATCTTGTTACTTACATGAAACTGAACCAAGGTGGTGTCTTTATTTTAAATGATGATGATGAAGATAATAAATTCCTTGAACTGAAGGGCTGTTATGCCTATGAGCGAAAGAAATTTTTAGAAAAACGAATTGGCATAGGCGAAGGACTGATTGGCCAATGTTATTTGGAAAGAAGCGTAATTTATCTGAAGGATGTACCAAAAGATTATGTAAGGATCACTTCAGGACTTGGAGATGCACCTCCCTCTAACCTAATAATTGTACCAATAAAAAATGAAGATACTATTGAAGGTGTAATGGAGTTGGCATCATTCAAATTATTAGAACAGTATGAAATTGACTTTCTAACAAGAGCTTGTGAGAATATAGCTACGACTATTGCTTCTGCAAAAATTAATGCCCGAACAAAATTGCTCTATGAAGAATCTCAGCAGCAAACTGAAGAAATGAGAGCTCAGGAAGAAGAGATGCGGCAAAACATGGAAGAGCTTTCTGCCACGCAAGAGGAAATGGAAAGAACTTCTTTGAAATTCAAATCCAAATATGAAGCTATCAATGGAAGTGGTGTTGGGTCAATTGAGTTTGATCTTTATGGAAACATAGTTGAAGCTAACGATGCCTTTTGCGAATTAATGATGTATGAAAAAGACGAAGTAATAGGCAAGCATCACAGAATTTTTGTTGACAAGGAATATGCTCAAAGTGAGTCCTACAGACTTTTCTGGAATGAATTAGGCCAGGGAAAACTTCACAAAGGTGAATTTACCAGATACAACAAGAAGGGAAAAAGCGTAATTCTTCTTGGGGCATATTCAGTATTAAAAAACGAACATGATGTGCCGGTTGGCGTAATCAAATTTGCAATGGACATTACAAAATTGAAGGCCTGACTATCTGCAATATTTCTTAATCAACTCATCGGCCTTTTCAACACCTAAAGTCTGAGCCATTCGAAAGTCCGAGCAGGCACGGCTTGTCTGCTTGGTGTATACTCTCAGTGCCCCTCTTGATAAATATGCCTCTGCATATTCCTTATCTACACTGATGGCCGCATTATAATCGCTCAGCGCCTCTGGCAGTTGCCCTAATTTTTGATGCGCCTTACCTTTTAATGTAAAAGCGTACGCATTTGTTTCATCAAGCTTAAGCACTTTTTCTGCAAAGAAAATAGTATTCTCATAGTCATTAAGGCGATCATAATAATCTGCCATAATACTCAAATGGGCATTTACATTTAATGGATCTTCCTTGATCACTCTGTTAAAGTCTTTCAAAGCAAGTTCATACTCACCTAACTCCTCATAGGCCCTGCCTCTATTATAGATCGTTTTAATATCCCTTGGTTCTGTGTTCAGATAAATGGTGTAAGCTTCAACAGCCTTTTCATGCTCACCCTGACTGTAGAATTTATCTCCATTCTTAGAGTTCTCATTACTACAAGAAATAATAGTCAGTGCAAAAAATAAAATGAAAATGTACTTCATGTTGGTTTTTATAATAAAAAATAAGCTGTATCAAATACCGTAATTACTACGAAGTGCTTGATACAGCCCTGTATAACGCAAAGTTAAAGAATAAATTATTTCAAATTGATGCAAGAAAGGATTTTAACGCATTCCAATAGCCGACAGAATCCGAATATTGTGACCAAAGTGCTTTAGAACCGTGATTTCCTACAGTTTCTGGAAGGTAGTAAGATTTGTTGTCTGAAGTAATAGAAACGTAAATGCCCCACCAGTTGCCCTTCTCTGACTTAGCAGAAGTGATAAATGTATGTTGATCAATATGACCAGCTACAGAGGTAATATAATCCCTAGGTTTACCCTGAGTCACAAAGTATTCTCCAGGAGAAAAAGCTATGACGGCATCAACACTGTCATTCATGTCAGCTGCCAGCTTTAACGCCAAAGCTGAAGAGTAAGAACTTCCCCAAATGATAAGTTTGCCTGAAGCAAAATTCTTTTTAGCATAATTAATAGCTGCACGCATGTCGGCTAAAGCATCAACATATTGTGTTGATTTCATGGCCTTAACAGCATTCAGTTTGGTTTGATTCGTCACATTGTTAACAGCACCACCAGATCTTAAATCAACAGACAAACAATTATACCCAAGGGTATTGAGCTCTGGCGCTATTTCATTATACTCACCTCTACTCCAGTTGGCTTGATGAAACAGAACAATAAATGGTGCCGTTTCAGGATGAATCATATACAAGTCAGCTGTAATGGTCACACCATCCTCTGATTGGAATTTAATAAGCCTCTCACCATCTTGAGCCATCAAAAAAGGAGACATTAGCACAACAGCAGATAGAATAAGAAGTTTCATAGTATGAATATAACACAAAAAAATAGGACAAGCGAGCTTGTCCTATTTTCTATCTGTTAATTTTTTATTTTCCTATTTTATTTTGCTGGTAACATCATGCTGAGTATTCTTATAGTCGGTCAACTCAACGCTGACATTCCCTATAAACATCTTAGCCTGAATTTTCAAAGGCATTCTGTTTTCATCATCGGTCACCCAGGCTATAACAGAGTCTTCACCATCAAACAACTCATTATCAGGAACTACCGGAGCTAACCTGATTGCATTGAATTTACCAGCTTTAGTCTTTACCTTTTCCCTGCCTCTATAAATCATCTCCAAATCATAAAAGGTGTCTTCAAAAAATCCATTGATTATGAACTTATCCCCTTTCTTCATTTTTGAAAAGTCAATGGTTCTAAGGTATAGCGCCCCAGCCATCATATCCCTTACCTCTCCTTGTGAAACATAAACTTTAGGTTCTTTGAATTTTCCGGTCTTCTTGTCAGCTACTTTTGTCTCTATCAAATTTACTCTATGATCAAACCGCACCACTTCATCCTTCTTATACTTCCCTTCCCTGATATTTCTATAAGATATGTGCGGTACTAGGGCCGCTGAATCAACGTAAGCCCCCCAGTGATCATTTACATTGGCCACCCAGTCTACCATTCCACTGGTTCTACCAAAAATGTCAATCTTATAGCATTCGCGATGATTTACTTTGTAAAACTTATCATCAATAATCATTTCGGCCTCACCAATAGTGAATATCCCAAAATTGACACTAAACTCCAGCCGCTCACCACGACCAAAATTGTCATATTCTAACACCCTGTAAGAGGGTTCATCACCAAATGTAAAGGCTGATAAACCAAAGCCAATTGAAATAAGTAGTAATAGCTGTTTCATGATAACTATCTTTTATACTACTAACGCATACAAAGTAAATGCCAAACTATACTGCTACATTATTTTCACGCAGTGCTTCGTTCAATGACGTCTTCTTATCTGTACTTTCCTTGCGTTTACCTATGATCAGTGCGCAAGGAACATTGTATTCGCCAGCAGGAAACTTCTTAACGTAAGAACCCGGTATTACAACAGATCGTTCCGGTACGTAGCCTCTGGTTTCAACTGGCTTATCACCAGAAACATCAATAATTTTTGAGCTTGCAGTTAAAACAACATTAGCTCCAAGCACCGCCTCTTTTCCTATTCTAACTCCTTCTACCACAATACATCTCGAACCAATGAACGCATTGTCTTCAATTATAACAGGTGCAGCTTGTACGGGCTCTAAAACACCGCCAATACCAACACCGCCACTTAGGTGTACATTCTTTCCAATCTGGGCACAGCTACCTACTGTAGCCCACGTGTCTACCATGGTATTCTCATCTACATAAGCTCCTATATTTACATATGATGGCATAAGCACCACCCCTTTATTGATAAAAGAGCCGTACCTGGCCACAGCATGTGGCACCACGCGAACCCCTAGTTTTTCATAATTAGTTTTCAGTCTAATTTTATCATGGAATTCAAAAGGACCCACCTCTATGGTTTTCATCTGACGTAATGGAAAATAAAGGATTACAGCCTTCTTAATCCACTCATTCACCTTCCAGCCTAAAGCATCGGGTTCAGCAACTCTTCGATTCCCTTGATCAAGGTCATCAACAATCGTTTTGATCGCAATCTGTACTTCCTTATCCTTCAACAAGGTTCTGTCATCCCAAGCTTTTTCTACTAATTCCTTTAATTCCATCTACGATTCGTGATTTATCTTTATTATTACTTTATATGGAACTACCAAAACTTGTCATAGCATCTGTTTTAAAACCCGTTACGGATACAAGAATGTATGAGAAAATTGGATGTTCGATAGGCCAAACAAAGAAATATGAAGTTAATATCATAGGTTTTTATAGAAAAAATCTGCCAGATGATTTAAATATTAAATTTCACCCGATCTTCAATTTCCCTAGGTTAAATTTTAGCAGAGTTTTCTGTGGCATTAAGTACTTTTTCAAACTGATGGAATTAAAGCCCAGATGTATTATCTGCTCCACCCATGAACTCTTAATTCCATCGGTGATTTATGCCTCATTCGGATCAGTTAAAATCATCTATGATGTTCAGGAAAACTATTTTAGAAACATCCTTTATACCGATGCCTTCCCATATGGCATAAGGTACCCTATCGCCTTGTGGGTTCGGTTTAAAGAGTATCTCACCAGGCCTTTTGTTTACAAGTATTTACTTGCAGAGAAATGCTACAAGGATGAGCTGCTTTTCACTCGGAACAAAAATATTATTATCGAAAACAAAGCGGTCATTAAAGAGTCAGATTACAAACAAGAGGTTAGTCGAAATCTCAATATAATACAATTAATATATACCGGAACAATTGCCTCAACAACAGGAATTTTTGAGTGTATCAACTTGGCTAAATCACTGCATAATATTGACTCATCCATAAAGCTCAAAATCGTAGGTTATTGTCCGCAAAAGCATACGCTTATTGAGCTTCAAAAGTCAATTGAAAATTACGATTATATTGAATTGATTGGGGGCTCAGATTTAGTTGAACATGAGACCATAATTCATCATATTAAGGCCGCTGATTTTGGACTAATTTACTATCCTCCAAATGAGGCTAATGACTCATCTATTCCTACCAAACTCTACGAATATCTGGCGCACCAATTACCTATAATTCTTGACAGTAAAAAAATATTCACAAGCATAACACAGCCATATCCGGCTTCGATAAATATTGACTACAGCAACTACAATCCTGGTAAAATTATCAATTCCATGAGAAGCCAAAATTTTTACCAAACAGTACCAAAAAGTGAGGTATTATGGGCATCGGAAGAGTTAAAATTACTTTCTATTTTATAGTTATAATTATTTATTAATCAGCTAGTTATAATCTATTATTAATCTATTCACTTTAATATTGATTTTAGCTCGAAATACTTGATTTGATCTATCAACTTCCAACATTATAACCAATTACTTCAAATTTTTCTCTTTTAGGCAAGTCTAAAAATTTAGAATTCAGGCTCTAAATCCGTTCAATTGTTTATAAAAAGACTATTCCTTATTATTTTTAATATATAATGAAAAATATTTTTAGATATATCTAAATAATGTATATTTGACCTATGTTAAGCTTTGCAGAGGAAAATTATCTAAAAACCATTTATCATTTATCGGAGGAAACCGAGGGCGCGGTAACAACAAATGCCATTGCCGACAGTCTTAACACGAAGGCTGCCTCAGTGACTGATATGATCAAAAAACTTTCTAATAAAGGGGTGCTCTCCTACCAGAAATATAGGGGTGTTCATGTATCTGAATCAGGTAAAAAAGCTGCCCTTCAAGTGATCAGAAAACACCGGCTTTGGGAGACCTTTTTGGTAGATAAATTAAAATTCAATTGGGATGAAGTTCATGAGGTAGCCGAGCAGTTAGAACACATCAATTCCACCCTGCTAATAAAGCGTCTGGATGAGTTCCTGGCCTACCCAAAATATGACCCTCATGGCGACCCGATTCCTGATGAAAATGGTGAATATAAATCGAAGCCACAGGTAGCGCTAAATCATGTAAAAGCAGACACTACCGGAATCATCGTTTCTGTGAAAGATACAAGTAATGCATTTCTAAAATACTTGGATAAAATCGGCATTTACCTGGGTGCTAAAATCAAAATTTTGGAGAAGGTAGAGTTTGATGGCTCACTGGAAATACAAATAGACTCTAAGAAAACAGTTTTCATTTCAAAGGAGGTTTCAGAAAATATATGGATATCAGAATAGCAGGTTTAGCTCTTTTAATAAGTATCATTTTTTCAGGGTGCAACTCTAACAGCGAGTCTTCTGACAGTGGAAGGATTACTATTATCACTACCACTGGAATGATTGAAGATGCAGTAAAGAATGTGGTGGGTGACAAGGCCAATGTGCAGGCCTTAATGGGGCCGGGCGTAGATCCACATTTATACAAAGCCACACAGGGGGACCTACAAAAACTGACTGGTTCAGATATTATATTTTATAACGGACTTCACCTTGAAGGTAAAATGGGCGAAGTGTTTGAAAAGTTAGCTTTTCAGAAACCTGTAGTAGCTGTGGCCAATAGCATCTCTCCTACGCGATTGAGAAAGGTTCCTGAATTTAATAACAACTATGATCCGCACATATGGTTCGATGTAGAGCTATGGCAGGAAGCTGTTAAAGAGATTAATCTCTTCATGCAAAAATATGATTCTACTAATGCAGCTTTTTATCAGCAAAATGCGAATTCATATCTTAAAACACTTGATTCGCTGCATGCCTTTGTACAACAGCAAATAAGCACCATACCTGAAACCCAAAGAGTGCTGATTACAGCTCATGATGCCTTTGGCTATTTTGGAGAAGCTTATGACATTAAAGTAATGGGTTTGCAAGGTATATCTACCCTATCAGAATATGGGCTGAGGGATGTTGCCAACCTTGTAGACTTCATAAAAACAAATAAGATAAAAGCGGTTTTTGTAGAAACCTCAGTTTCTAACAAAGCCATTAACGCTGTAGTTGAGGGCTGTCACCAAAGTGGCTATAATGTTTTTATTGGTGGCAACCTGTACTCTGACGCCATGGGTGACAAGGGATCTGAAGAGGGCACCTATGTTGGAATGGTGCGAGCTAATGTCAAAACAATTGTTAGCGCTTTAAAATAGTAATTAAGATGATCAGTCAAGTAGAAAATCCAATTGTAGAAATCCATGACCTAACGGTGTCTTATGACAAAAAACCTGTTTTATGGGACGTAGATTTATCACTACCTAAAGGTCATTTAATTGGTATAATAGGGCCTAATGGTGCTGGAAAGTCAACACTCATTAAGGCTGTTATGGGATTAATCCCCAACAGCAGCGGCTACATTAAACTTTTCGATCAGGACCTTGACAAGGTTAGAGGCAGGATCAGCTACGTACCTCAGCGTGAGACTGTGGACTGGGATTTTCCTGCGTCAGTGATAGATGTGGTTTTGATGGGAAGATACGGCAAGCTCGGGTTGTTTAAAAGACCAAGAAAGGCGGATCGTGAAGTGGCTATGGACAGTCTGAGAAAGGTGGACATGGAGGCTTTTAAAGACCGTCAGATCTCTCAGCTTTCTGGAGGGCAGCAGCAGCGCGTATTTTTAGCCAGGGCGCTGGCTCAACAGGCAGATTTATATTTTATGGATGAGCCATTTGCCGGTGTGGATGCAGCTACAGAAAAAACGATTATCAAACTGCTAAGGGAAATGACTGAACGTGGAAATACGGTCATTGTGGTTCATCATGACCTGCAATCTGTTCCTCAGTATTTTGATTGGGTAATTATGCTGAATATGAGATTGGTAGCATCCGGGTCTACGGAAAGCACCTTCACCTCTGAAGTATTGCAAGAAACCTATGGTGGTAAACTCACCTTGCTATCTGAAGTAGGAAATCTTTTAAAACAAGGTCGTTTTCCTAGTCGTGAGCAAACAGAAGTAAAGAATTGATGGAAACCTTTCTCGACTTTTTCTCTTTCAGCGACCCTAATGTCAGGTATGTTGTGTTAGGTTCAATCCTAATTACAGCCAGCTCTGCTATTGTTGGCTCTTTTACTTTTCTGAAAAAGAAAGCACTGGTTGGGGATGCAGTTGCCCATGCCGTACTACCGGGCGTTTGTCTTTCATTCATTTTATACGGTGAGAAAAATCCTTTAGTGTTGATCATCGGTGCTTTTACAACCGGATGGTTGGCGCTGACACTCATAGACTTTATTACTTCAAAGTCTAAAATCAAAGAAGATACTGCCATTGGCCTGATACTATCCGTATTCTTCGGTATTGGCATTTTTCTACTTACTATCATTCAAAAGTCCGGGAATGCTGCACAGAGTGGCCTCGACCAGTTTCTTTTTGGAAAAGCGGCCTCCCTGGTAGGCTCAGACCTTATTACTTTTGGAATGGTTGCAGTACTTTTACTCGTTGCCGTTTACCTTTTCTTCAAAGAGTTTACACTCATCTCTTTTGACAAAGATTTTGCCGCTTCCGTTGGGTTGCCAATTAGAGCTATGGAGTTAGTTCTAACCACCCTTACAGTATTGGCAGTAGTGATTGGGATACAAGCTGTAGGCGTGGTTCTAATGGCAGCTATGCTGATAACCCCGGCAGCAGCAGCCAGATTCTGGACTGAAAACATTAAGGTTATGATCTGGCTTGCTGCCATTTTCGGTGCTTTTAGTGGTATTTCCGGTGCTTATATTTCTTACATAGCTCCTTCTATGCCTACCGGCCCATGGATAGTAATTGTAATATCAACTATTGCCTTCTTCTCCTTCTTTTTTGCCCCTGGCCGAGGTATAATTCAAAGATTGATTACCCAAAAGAGAATAAAAAAACACATAGTAGATGAAAACATACTAAAAGCATTGTATCAACTTGGTGAAGAAGAGAAAAACTTCTATGACAAAAGAACCATTGAAACGATCCTCTCTAAAAGAACTTTAAGAAGGGATTTACTAATAAAAAGTTTGAGAAGATTAAAGCGCGAAGGTTATTTAAAAAATGACAATGGACTTTGGTTTTTCAATACTGCAGGCAAGAATAAAGGTCAGCGTGTTGTTAAACTACATCGCCTTTGGGAAGTGTATTTGACTCAATATTTGCGTATTGCACCTGATCATGTTCATGATGATGCCGACACAATAGAGCATGTTTTAACACCAGAACTTGAAGCAAGACTTGAGAAGTTATTGAACTATCCGAGTACTGATCCTCATAAATCAGAAATTCCATATGAGTAACGATTTGCAAATTATATTGGCAGGTTCATTTGTAGCCACTGCTTGTGGTTTATTAGGGTGCTATCTCATTTTAAGAAAAATGGCGATGGTCGGAGATGCCATCTCCCATGCCGTGCTGCCGGGCATTGTTTTAGCATTCCTGTTTACAGGCTCCCGGGACTCAGTCACCATGGTTATAGGTGCTGGCATCATTGGCGTTTTAACGACTTTTCTCATTGAATTTTTTCATAAGAAAGGAAAACTGCAGACCGATGCTTCCATAGGTGTCACTTTCACATGGCTCTTTGCCATAGGAGTGATATTAATTTCCGTATTTGCAGGTAAAGTGGATTTGGATCAGGATTGCGTACTCTATGGGGAGATTGCCTATGTACCAATCGACCTTTGGATTACCAATGCAGGCGTAGTTATGGGGCCAAGGGTTTTGTATATATCAGGTACTGTACTTTTAATCATTTTAATATTTATTACCGTAGGCTACAAAGAATTATTCCTGACCACATTTGATCCTGCTTATGCCACTGCTGTGGGCATTTCAACGGTTTTGTGGCACTACCTGCTAATGGGAGCCGTATCAATAACCACAGTAGCTTCGTTTGAATCTGTAGGTGCTATTTTAGTTGTAGCATTACTTATAGCGCCCCCGGCTACCGCATATTTACTCACTGAAAATCTATTCAAAATGATGGTTTTAACCACAATAATTGGAGTGCTTGTTTCTATTACCGGATATTATCTCGCTGTGGCAACGGATGGTTCTATAGCTGGTGCAATGGCAACCATGGCAGGTCTGTTTTTTGGCCTGGCTTTTCTATTCTCTCCTACTGAAGGTTATTTGGTAAAGAAACTCAGGAAAGGAATAGTGGTAAGTAAGTAAGTAAGTAAGTAAGTAAGTAATCACCAATGATCAATTGGGTCGTTTCTTTTTGAGCTTGGAAACAATCCTAACATCTGCCCTTCTATGCTCCTCCGCATCACCTTCTTCATCAGTTATAGATCCAAATCCGCGAGCAACTATCCTGCTCTCATCCACTCCCTGGTCTACCAGGTAATTAAGCACGATTAAAGCCCTTTTATTGGAAAGTTCAAGGTTATAACGAGGATTACCATCTTTACTGGCATATCCTGCAATATCAATGTTCAGAAAGCTGTACTTATATATCATTTGAACAATACTGTCTAGTTCAGCCTTATGCTTATCTCCAATGGCACTCTGATCATTATTAAAGAAAATGCGGTGGGTTTCATCCATCAACTTTATCTCGTGCTCATCATATTCAGGTTCATTATCGTTTAGGGCAACCTTCTCGGCACCAGACTTCGTAGCTGTGCCTGAATTACTTTCAGGCGGACCGGACTTACTATAATTGGCGGCTATTAAAGCCTTCTGATCTAAATTGTCACCATGATATTTAACCATGAATATATCACTAAAGCCCAACCCTCCTTCTCTTACTGAAGCATAATACCCTGTTCTTTGATCAGGCGAAATGTTAAAGGATATTTCATCATCAGGCGTGTTTACCGGATAGCCAAGGTTCTCAGGTATAGACCACTCTCCTGATAAACTATCGTATACAGACTTAAAAATATCATAACCCCCATATCCTTTATGACCCGTACTGCTGAAATACAATGTCTTACCATCATAGGCTAAAAACGGGCTATCTTCATCACCCGGAGTATTGATTACAGGTCCAAGGCTTTTAGACTTGTACCAGTCCTTGCCTTTATCATCTTTAATGCAATAATAGATATCTATACCTCCTTCGCTACCGGGCCTGCTACTGGTATAAAAAACCATATCTGGTGAAGAGGTTTCCGCAATAGAATTTTCACTGTATATGGTCGAATTGATTTTATTGGTCAAAAATTCCGGTTCTGACCAGCTTTGACCATCAAAATCAGAAAAGTAGATATCACCAGCACCAGTATCCTTATATAAATACAAGCGGTTTCCATCTGGTGACAAGGCAATATTGGCATCATGATATTCTGTATTAATTGGAGGCCCAATGTTCTTAGCAGGACTCCATTTACCGCCTGACTTTTTTGAAATAAATACGTCCTCAAAATAGAAATTATCTTTGTCCACATCAGGGCTTGTATTGTCTTCTTGCCTTCTGGAAGTGAAAATCATTACATCTCCGTTGTAATTAAGAACGGGAGCGTAATCTGGCCATACTGAGTTAATTTCTTCGCCTATGGGTACTATGGAATACTGTGAAGGCTTGTTGATAATATCTTTTCCGTTGTTACATTCCAAAATTCTACGAGATACTACCTGAGGCATTACTCTATCAGTACCCCTATAACTCCTATCACCTAAAACCTTTTTCTTATATCTCTCATAGTAGCTTAGCGCATTGTCGAAATCGAGCCCATAGTGATAGGCCCTGCCAATATGATAAAGCAGGTCGAAGCGGTAATTGGGCTTTTGTTCCAATATCCTAAGCAAATAAGGCAAGGCCTGATCTTTGTTGATGGTTTCGAGATATAGGCTTCCAGCCATCCAATTGGCCCTAAGGTTTGTTGGATCAAGGTCTGCTGCCTGAATATATAGTTCTTTGGCAATCTCTATCGCCTCCTTTTGTTGTTTGTAAATCTGATCGGCTTGTTCGAGATACACATTTGCCAACGTCACCGGATCATCCTGTGACAACGCCAAATGACAGCTCATCATGATGGCAAAAGATAATAAGAGCTTTTTCACAATAGATTAAAAAATAAAGCTTGTACAGTCAAAAATTAAACCTTAATATAAATACTAAATTTATCTATATCAAATTGTTGTAACTTTAGTAAAGCAGCATTAGAAGCTACTGCGCCACTTAAACACCAAATGGAGTGAACAAAAACAAGGTGATACCCAACTTAAAAGAGGAGAAGGTGCGCAGCTCTTACCTGACCAACGCCATATCAATAGCTCTTTTTGTATTAACGGTTATTGTAGGTTTCGCCTACTTTTTTTCCGAATCTTCACAGTCATTAAAGCTAACTATCTGGCTTGTGTCGCCATTGTTTATAGTGCCTTATTTCCTAAATAGGGTTAAATGCACCAACATTAGCCGATTATGGCTTGCTACAATATTTCCAATAGCAATTACCTTCATCTCGGTTCATTCCAAATCAGCGATAATGGGTGTAGACTTAATAAACCCTGTTAATTATTTCGATATACGAATTGTACTGCTAAATGCTGCCATTATTCCTTTTGTGCTTTATTCGATAGCCGAATGGAAACAATTATTAGCAGCATTAGCTCCGGCAGCTATATGCTTACTCCTTTTTGATCCCATACATGACTTTTTCAATGTTGGTTATTATCAGTCTGGACTGACCAGCCACGACTATTATTTTTCAGCCAATCTGTTTACAGTTATCACTTTTGTTTTTCTTACCATCATAATGCTGTTTCTCAAGGTACAGGTGTTAAAAAGTGACATCAGGTACAGTACTGAAAATGATAAAATCACAACTTACCTGCATGAGCTTGTAAAACTTAGCAACTCGCACAGCATCAACAATGGAAAAGTTGAAGATGCCAAACAGGAAATTATCCGCTCAGCAGAGGTGTGCCTAGGTGTTTCCAGGGTTAGCATCTGGAAATTTAATAATGACAGGGAATCCATTATTTGTGAATATCTACTTGAAAACAATGAGATCTCAACGCCCCGTACCGAGCTCTTTGCCACTGACTATCCAAGTTATTTTGTGGAACTTAAGCACCAGCAGTTAATTATTGCCACGGATGCCGCCACCCATGCCGCCACTTATGAATTTGCAGATTCGTACCTCAAGCCATTATCCATTTTTTCTATGATGGATGCCCCCTTTTTAAGCAAAGGAAAATTGGGAGGTGTGATATGTTGTGAACATAAAAATGAATTTAAACAATGGGGAGCCGCAGAAAGCTTACTGCTAAAAGCCCTCGGTGATTTTTTATCCTACACAATTATAGTAGATGATAGGTTGCGCCAAAACCAGTTGCTTACAGAGAAAAACCAGGAGGTCTCCAGGGTAAATGAAAACCTTGAGGCTATCGTAAATAAAAGAACGGAAGAACTGGAAGAAAAAAACAGGCAACTCACCGAGTACGCCTATATTAACTCTCACGTGTTGCGAGCACCTGTGGCACGTATCAGTGGTTTATATAACCTGTTTAAAATAGAGACTGGAGACATGATGAATGGTAGCGCAATATTCGGATATATGGAAAATTCGATATCCGAATTAGAAACCATTACAGTGGAGATCAACAGGGCCATTGAAGAAAATAGCACACTGGATCGTAATAAATTTATGAACTAGCAAATTTCATTCTATAAAGGCGTTTCCAATAGCTTATTAAAGGAACGCCAAGTATAGCCGGTGCCACCCAAAGTATCCAATGGTTAAACGCTGTCATTCTACCCATGGTGACGGCAAAGGCCGTGGCCGCTGCTATATAGCTCCCCATCATACCATCAATATGATACATGTACCAGTAGAAAGCGTTTGTTGGCCTCTTCATAAAAAGCTTAAGACCTCCGATACCTGCGTTAATTGTAAATACGCCAAAGAAAACAGATAGCCAACCAAGAACATCCTCTTGGCCTACTGTCAACAGGTAGATGCCATATCCGCCAAATGACAGGCCTGCAACAACAGTAAAAATACCAGCAAACCAATCATAGGGTTTAGGTTTTTGATCTTTATGCAGTTTTTTCAATTTCAATATCCTCACACCGCTAAAGCACCCATAATAGCTTAAGAAGCTGATCATAAATAAGAAAGGGATAAACTTAATGGAGGAAAGCACCACAGCAGTGATGAATACATAAGTCATGGCGTAGAAATACACCTTACCTGCTTTACGGTGAACCTGCCCTCCCTTTTTAGTTGTCATTGCCATAGGCCCTGTGATTAGAGATACTACACCTGCCATCACATGGGAAATTGCTAATACTTTGAGTGGTTCCATTTTATATTGATTAGTTGATAGGTCAAATGAAAGCCCTTAACCCGACATCAAAAAATCAAAGGTGCAGAATGGAAGAAGATGGTATGAATGGGAAGGATTTATGCCGTTTTCTGCTCTATAGCAGACAAAACACTGCCGGCAAGGTTTCTGGAAACTGGAACTTTCAGCTCGGTATTAGCCAGGGTAAGTTCATAGCCACGGGCATTACCATCCACGCTCCTCACCTTTTCGAGATTAACAATATAGCTACGGTGACAGCGTACAAAAACCGTTGGCATTTCTTCCAACACATTCTTAATCCTATTTCGAAGCAATTGCTTTTTGACAGTTTCTGTATCTGAAATAATGAGCTCAAGATAATTTCCGTCCGACTTAACAAAGAGCAGCTGTGAAGTTGGAACCTGATATTCCACTTCTCCATTTTCATTTTTAAAAACCAGCAGTTGATCCTCTTGAGCCCCTATTGGATGCTCTTTAATCTGAGAGGTCATTTTCTGAGCCTCTTGAGCATACTTTTTAAAATACTTAGCCTGATCATAATAGATGTAAAAAAACACTGGAAATATACCCACGGCCAAAGTACTGACCTGAAGATCGATAATTACTTCCCAAAACCCACCTTGGGTGTAATTCATGATGTATAAAAATGCTGCGTTTGCAATACCAATAACAACAAAATGTAAAATGGTAAACAAGAACTCCTTCCAGACTACCCAGTTTTGAGGTTCGAAAAACTTAGGAAAAAAATGAGGCACCACTATCCCAAGAAAAGCAATGCACAGAAACGCGATCACTCCAAATTCAAAACAAATCAGATAAAGTGTCCAGCCCCCAATACTGTCCAGGTTAAAAGGTCTAAAGAATGCTAAAAAAGCTGCAACAAATGTCGCAAAAACTGCAGCACGCTTTAACCTTGTTAATAGGCTTTCATCATTAGGATATGGCTTGCAGCCCCAGCTCTTTATCTTGTCAATCACCATTCAAATATAAAGCGTGTCCATCTATTCTTTCCATGTAGAAAGTAATATTCCTATTTACCAATAATAATACTTATAGAAAGTGAACTATCAGTCTGTATCACAGCAATTGGTAAGCTAATTGATACCAAAAAGCTATTTATTTAAGTCTTTCTTTTAAATATCCATTTGACATTAACTTTGATTAATGTCAAATGGATTCAATAAAACACTGATAATTAAAAAGCCTGCAAATCCATGTAAATTGCTAATACATTTCCAACAAAAGGCCATTATTCAAAAACAAGTTTCCCATATAGAGGGTCACCATTACTCTTCCTTAAAACTGCTGTGTAGATTCCGGGAAGAAGTGATCCTCGAGATATATACACTTCATTGAAAAGATTATCCTCCTTTCTAACAACTCGGCCATTCACATCAATCAATTCCAGGCTATAAAGCTCACCGTCAGGGTCAAATTTGATATTTACACCTTCATTACCTGGATTAGGATATATGCGCAGGTTTCCTGCCACTCCATATCGAGCAGTAATATTTGACCCAATCTCCCCTATTGATGCTATTCGGCCATTGCCCCCCGATAAACTCGAGTCATCAAAGCATTCTAAGTTTGCTTCAATTCTTATTTGGTAATATTGGGTTGAAGGAGAAGGCTCGACATCAGTATAGGTAAACAAATATGAGGGCACTTCTGCAAGCAACTCGAGATCAGCAGCAGAGGCTCCTCTGTATATTTCAAAACTCTTATATTCTATACCTTCATAACCATCCCAAATCAAATTAATTTGTCCGAGATTACCCTCATTTACGGTCAGGTGCATTGTTTTATGACCGCTGCTATAAGCTGATTCGCTGCAAGCATCTTCAGCTGTTATTACATATCTATAGCCACGAACCGTACTGTTTGCGTCTTCATCGAGAAATTCCGTTACTTCCGGTTCCACTGAGCCAATAAGTTCATAACTATCTATTTCATTTGTTTCTCTATAAATGTTGATGGATTGCAGGTTATCTATACCTTCAGATGACCAAAATAACATATTGCCAGCTCCTCCTTCATTCAAGGTGACATAGCAAATTGAGGGTGACGGGGGTTTGGGCATATCGACTGATAAATCATCTATTGTAAAAATGCAGCCATTTTTATCCATAACCTGTATTACATCATTCACTTCATTCAAATCAACAAGTACTGAACTTTCATAGCCCTGTTTAATGATTGAAAAGTTTCCTGCATAATCAGGAAGGACTAAATTATTATCTGATGTAGCTGCGATCGGCACATAGGTATTGATGTTATAAAAGAAGTTATTTTTGTTTTCTATAGAAGTTAATGTTCCATCATTGTCAAACTGCATCAAAACATGATCAAAATCTACAGGTCCTAAACTTTCTCCAGGCAAAAGGTTAAGTTCATCTACCATGGCACTCAGGTGAATTTTGCCATTATTCACTGCCAATTGATGACTCCAGGAAAATGATAACCCTTCTTTCCATGAATATGGACGTGACCATGTCAAACTGCCATCGGCACTATTAAACATGGCCAAAACATCTGCTCCCTCCGTCAAACTTGTACCTTCAAAAGTGGGGCTTCCCCCGGGCACCTTGGCCGTTATTATTATATGTCCTTGCTCATCGCCAATAATATCCATACCTACATCATCACCCGTACTTGATCCAGGTGATATCGCCCATACGGCTGAGCCATGGGTATCATATTTTGCTACATATAAATCCTGAAGTGTTGGGCTTACTAGTTTAATACCATTAAAATCAATGTCAACTACGAACCCTCCTGTCAGGTATATATCACCATTATGACTGACAAACATATCCTCATTTAATTCCGTATTTTTTCCAACAATATCCCTTGTCCATTGCAAGGCACCTAATTCGTTATACTTCTTTAATACCAAATCAGAAGGCCCCTGTCCAATATTTGAATTGTTGTTTTTCTTTCCAACCACATAAACATTACCCTGATCGTCAGCCCCTACATTATGCATACCTCGCTCATAACCTACAGCAGGATTCCATGTAATGCCCTGATTAAAAGCACGTACCCATTGTAAAATTCCTTCGGTATTGAAATGGAATAAATAATCACCCACTCCCACCGTCTGATCGTCATAAGTAAGTGTTGCATTAGTATGCACCTGCACTAATAATGTGCTGTTACCATTTTCATCAACAGCCAAATCTCGTACTTCACTTTCGAAATTATATTCACCTGAAGGCCCAGTCACGGTATGAAATCCCCACAGAAAAGAGCCATCCGCAGCAAGTTTAACCAAGTAGTCGCCCGTTTTGCCGTCCTCACCAACACTACCGGCCCCAAAGTTGAGTACATCGCCATACATCCCCGCTACAAAAACGTTGTCATATTTATCTGTTTCTATAGTTCGTGCAAAATTATATTCGCGCCCTTCATCAAACGACTGATTGGTTATGTTTTCCCATATATTGTTATTACTTCCTGTTCCAATAGGTTCAAAATCTCCACCATCAATACTTAGCGCATAGGGTGCAACTCCACCTGCAATTACTACATTAACTTCTTCAGATGAACAGTTATTAGGAATTAGCGTTGCCTGCAGATTCAAAGATTCCTCAACTTTAATGTTGGCAAATGCTTGCTGACCATTACCATCAGTCACCACCAAACTATAAGTGCCTCCTGACAGGGCTGAAATATCTTCTGTCGATGCGCCATTACTCCAGCTATAAATGAAGGGTGGAGTTCCTACATTAGTGGTGACTTCAATACTGCCATCAGCAGCACCAGCACAACTGACGTGTTTAACAACATAACTCAGCGCATTACCAATTTCGAACGTTACTGTATCAGAGAAATAAACAAATCCTGCATTGTCTGTAACTTGCGCAAGCAATTTATTTGTACCCGAAGCTACTGCCGCATCAAAGGGGCCATAAGGCATCATATTTTGAACCATTTCAGTACCCATAGAAATTAAATACAGTTTATATTCATCAGCAACAATACCATCATGCATGACTAATTGACTTTCACCAACTACATTTTCCTTTTTGGCATTATCGAATTTTTGATTGCCAAACCACTGCAAAGAATCATCAGTGTTTGTAAATGACATGTCCTTAACTCCAAAGAAGTTGTTGTTGCTGTTGGGAAATGATATATAGTTTATTTGCCCACTCCCACCGAAGTCAGCAACAGGAATTTTGACCAACCACCAACCAGCGCCAAAATATTCAGCAGCGCCCATATAATCAGATATCCTTACAAAAGCATTTTCATTGAGTTGAAATTTAACATTACTCCAATCGGTGCCCCCAAAATCTTTAAGTATGAGCTCCAAATTAGAGAAAGCAGATATGTCAACAGGGTCTGAAGCATATACCGCATTTTCGTCATATGCCATTCTTACATCAGCATAGCGAGTGGTATTGCGTACCTCTAAATAGTCAAGTACTGCAGCTCCATCCACCGTTATATGTGCTTCTACAGTTGATGGGTGAACTTCTAATGGATTAGCAACATTTAAATGTACCGCAACAGGATCTTGTGCGTTGAGTGTTGTGCAGATACAGATTAGACAGATACTGTATCTGATAATTAAAGCCAGCCTTTTCATGATAGTGTTTCGTGGTTTTAGTGAATATTCTTTTGTTTAACACAACTTAACTCATGATTTGAACAATTTTAAATCATAAAGAACAGCGCAAAAGCCTTTACCACAATACCATTTGAACTATAGACCTAAAATTAATCTCAGCATCGAATCTTAGAAGCAAGTATAAAAAACTACCGATGCGTGATATATAAATATACACCTTTTTCTATAATTAAAGATCAATTAAATAGCGAAATACTATAATTTCAATTAAAATTATCATAATTCTTCCTGAAAACGAATTTCATGTAGATTTGCAGTACGTACTAAAATAAAATCACATTGAGTACACCGCAAATAGGATCAACAGACGACACCATTGTAGCCCTTTCTACCGCTCCGGGAGTTGGTGCTATTGGTGTAATACGCCTTTCCGGAAATGATGCCATTACCATTACTAATAAAGTATTTAAAGGTAAAGACCTTACCAAACAGGAGTCGCACACCATACATTTTGGTACGATTAGGAATGCAGACCTGCCTGACGGCAAGGCAGGTAAAGTTATAGATGAAGTATTGGTTTCGTTGTTCATTGCCCCTAAGTCCTTCACCAAGGAGAATGTAGTAGAAATCTCCTGTCATGGTTCGCCATTCATATTGAAGCAGGTGATCAAAGTATTATTGCAAAGTGGAGCCCGATTGGCAAAAGCTGGTGAGTTTACTCAGCGTGCTTTTCTAAACGGTCAGTTTGACCTGGCACAAGCTGAGGCAGTTGCCGATTTGATCAATGCAGACTCTGAAGCTTCCCATGAAGCCGCTTTAAAGCAAATGCGCGGTGGCTTCTCTGAGCAGATTAAAACCCTGCGCGAAGAGCTGATTCACTTTGCTTCCATGGTAGAACTTGAACTCGATTTTGGAGAAGAGGATGTGGAGTTTGCCGATCGTGATGACCTTAAGAAGCTTATTAACGACCTGCAGGCCGTGATAGTAAAGTTGATTTCCAGTTTTGACCTGGGCAATGTGATTAAGAATGGTGTGCCTACCGTAATAGCTGGTAAACCGAATGCGGGTAAGTCTACCTTACTCAATGCTTTGCTTAATGAGGAAAAGGCCATTGTTTCTGACATAGCCGGTACTACCCGTGATTTTATTGAAGATGAAATCAACCTTGGTGGTATCAACTTCAGGTTTATTGACACGGCCGGGCTGCGTGAAACTACAGACATAATTGAAGCCATGGGAGTAAAACGCACGCAAGAGCAGATGCAAAAGGCCTCATTGATCATTTATATGGTGGACATGGCCAATGATGAGCTGGTGGATATGCACCGCGAGATCAACAAACTTGAGAATTTGGGCATTCCTTTTATAGTAGTGGGCAACAAGTTGGACAAGGCCAAAGCAGATATAAAAGCTGCTATTGAAAAGATCAAAGGTTCTGTATTGATCTCTGCTTATACTAAAGACAATTTGGAGCTATTGAAAGACCGCATTTTAGAAGTGGTGAACCTTGACAACTTCAAAACTGGCGATACGGTAGTAACTAACATCAGGCACTATGACAACTTGCTCAAAACCAGGGATGCGCTGCAGGATGTACTGAACGGACTGGGCATGAACGTAACCGGTGACTTTTTGGCGATGGACATCCGCCAGGCTTTGCATTATTTAGGTGAAATCACTGGTGAGATTACAACCGATGACCTTTTGGCAAATATTTTTTCAAAGTTTTGTATCGGAAAGTAATTACTTTTCTTTTTATTAGCTAAATGCTTCTTTTAGTGCATTTTAAGCCGTTTTATCTTCCTTTACTTGTTGCTAATTTTCCTTTATTTTCCGTATATTTGTTGCTAATCAGTTGCTACTAGAAACAAATTTGTTGGTAGCAACAGATTTTTAGAGTAAAGGAGAGATCATGCTACATAGAGCTACAACCAGCTACATGTGGCAACATCAAGCAACAAATGAGCAGCAATATCAGAATCGAAAAGACTTGCATGTATTGCGGTGAGTTCTTCATCGCCAAGACTACTGTGACCAAGTATTGCTCGGATAACTGCGCTAAACGTGCCTACAAGAAACGTAAGCGACAGGAAAAGCTCCAGACCGTTGATACCTCCTCCTCTTCAACTTCAGTTAACGGCATTCAATCAAAAGACTTTCTAAGTATTCAGGACGCTTGTAAGCTATTAGGTACAAGTCGCTGGACAATCTATCGCATGATAGATAGAAAGCAATTGACTGCCGCTAAACTTGGCAGACGCACCATAATAAGGAGAACGGAAATCGATAAACTGTTTCAGGCATGAAAGTAACACTAAGACAAAGGAACCAAGGTGGCAAGACCAGCCTCTACCTTGATTACTACAACAAGGGCAAACGCAAGACGGAATACCTCCAGCTTTACCTTGACCCATCAGCAAAGACCAAAGAGCAAAAGGAAGTCAATAAAAAGACATTGCAGCTGGCAGAGACCATCAGAGCACAGCGACAGATTGAAATTCAAAACGGCACTTATGGCTTCCGTGACAATGAGAAACTAAAAGGCAGTTTCACTGCCTACTTAGAATTACTTGCCAACAAGAGACAAGACAGTGCGGGTAATTACGGAAATTGGGATAGTATGATAAAGCATTTCAAGAAGTTCATGCCACAGGACATTGCCTTTGAGTTTGTTGATCGTCAGCTTGTCCAGGACTTCAAAGAATACCTCGACAAGAAAGCAATCACTCACGGCACAAATAAGCTATCGCAAAACTCTAAATACTCTTACTTCAACAAGTTTAGAGCTGCACTAAAGCAAGCAGTGAAGGACGGCATCATTCCACACTATCCTGCGGAAGGTGTGGATGCCTTCAAGCAAGGAGATCCGGAAAGAGAGTTCCTCACACTTGAAGAGCTGCAAGCTGCAGCCAATACCGAATGCGAAAACGAACAACTCAAAACTGCATTCATATTCTCATGCCTTACTGGCTTGCGCTGGTCTGACATTCAAAAACTTGTATGGTCCGAAGTACAGCATTCTAATGACAGGGGTTACTACATCCGTTTCAGACAGAAGAAAACCAAAGGGGCTGAAACCTTACCGATTTCTGATCAAGCCTTCGGCTTGCTCGGTGAAAGGGATGATAAAGACGAAAGAGTATTCAAAGGATTGAAATACTCAGCTTGGCACAACTTGAAATTGCAACAGTGGATGATGAAGGCAGGCATCTCCAAGACCATCACTTTTCATTGCGCCCGTCACACCTACGCTACGTTACAGCTTACAGCAGGAACGGACATTTACACGGTCTCTAAGCTCTTAGGGCATAAGGAATTGAAAACTACTCAAGTCTATGCCAAGATCATTGATGACAAGAAGAAAGAAGCTGCCAGTAAAATTAAACTCGACCTATGAATCCAGTCCTAACAGTATTCCACGAAATAATATCAGGAGGCTTGAAACCTTGGGTACAAGGTGAAACTTCAGACGCCAAGTATAACCTGCTAGCTTCGGAGACAACCAAGCCAACTCCCTTATTTGAAAACCGATATGATTTTAAGTTCTTGAGTCCTTACAACTCAAAAACGAATTATTATCATAACCTCATTGAAGGTGCTTCTGTGAACTTCTTAAATGAGCTTACCGAGCTTTTCAACCAAAGTAGGTCTGAAAACATCCGCACGAACCTTATTTATAACAGCTTGAAAAAAGAGCTATGGCCACTATTAATAAGGATTTCCAAAGTCATTGCCAGTGAGAAGTTTGATGCTCGATATATTGACATTAAGAATTTCATAAAGAGCGATTCAGAAATCAAGGATGGCACCTATGTGTTTCATGCATTGAAAGCCTATTCGATCTGGCTCTACCTGGAAATTCAACAACTCGGTAAATCATACCTACAATCTGATGTACTAAGTCCCGATGAAATATTTTTTCAGGTATTTGAAGAACAATCGCCCGGCTTCTATGCTTACCACGCAAATTCTAAAATAGCAACACCATCACCTGAAATAAAGAGTACTGGAAAGGAAGATCAAAAAGAAGAAGCCTATTCTTTCAAACTTCACAATTACGTTCGGGAGCATTCAAAGCTCAAGCTTGTTTATGACAGCCTCAAACTAAATGGGTTCATTGACAAAGCAACCAAGACAACCCAGTTTAAGAAGATATTCTCTGGAGAATATATCGATGAACCAGTGATCTGGACTGGCACTAAAACCGATTTGGCCTTTTTTGTAAAAAGACTTCATAATGATCTTCACTTAGTCGCTGGCATTGCACCAGATCATTGGAAAGTAACTGCCAAGTGTTTTGTACAGTCTGATGGTACGTATTGGCCGTTCACTGCGTTCAGGCAACTTAAAACATCTGCAAGAGCTGAGGAGATAAACACTGCATTGGATAACCTTTCGTAGCACACCACGCACCACACCAACTACTTTTCTTTCGTTTTTCTTTGGTTCTTAGTTAGCCAAAGAATAGCGATGTGCGATTCTTATTGCCTACACGACACACGACACTCCACACCACACCTCCTATAATCGTCCTAATAGCGCCTAAAGCCGCCATAATTTCACATCATCTTCGATAATCGAGGATGACATTTGCGCAGATGTCCATTACCAATTTCATAATAGAAAAACGTCATGGACGAGATTTTAAAACGATTAAAAATCATTGAAGAACATGTATTAGAACAAAATCTAATCTTGAAAGAAGTCCTCAATTTTAATGAGGCAGCTAAGTATCTGGAGCTTTCGCATTCACATTTGTACAAGCTCACCAGTGCCGGGAGCATTCCATTCTATAAACCCAACGGCAAAAAACTCTACTTCAACAGAGCAGAGTTAAATGAATGGTTATTGCGTAACCGAAACAGTACCAATGACGAGGTAGAGCAGCAAGCAGCTGATTACCTTATTAAAAAAGGGAGGGTCAAGCTATGAGCGAGCTAATAGACATGATCCTCCGACTTTCGGACGACATTAAAATTGTGAAAGCCTATTTGCAGCACTTAGGCAAAAACAAAGTGGATCAATTCAGAGAAAACTGGATTGACGGACAGGATGTAATGCAAGCATTACATATCAGTAAAAGAACCTTGCAATCCCTTCGGGATAGCGGGGTTCTTCCCTACTCACGCATCAATGGGAAATTCTACTACAAGGTTGAAGACATTGAGACGCTACTAGAAAGCAACTATTCAGGAAAAAAGTCAGAAAGGAGGAGTCATGGAAATCACTAAAAAAGACCTCCTTGATAAAACGCACTACGGCCTGAAAATCTATGCATTCATTCTCAAGGAATTTTACCCTAATGAAACCGTGGTTTCGCTTTCAGGGCGAAAATGTAAGCCCGCCAAGAATCCATTCACCAATCATTCTGTGACATTGATGCTTGAAGAAGTTGATCAGGTATTTCTCTTTCAAGATTCGCAAGACGAATCTTTCAAAGGTGATCCTTTTGACTTTGCCGCCAAATACTTCAACGTATCAGGTGATGAGCTGCTGAACTTACTTAATAAAGAAATGCACCTCAACATTGGCGTGAACCCATGGCACAAGGAGAATGATTTGAAAATTGAGGTAGTAACTGAAGAACCTAGACCAAAGCTCATACTTCCTAAATTCAGTTACTTCAAAGCGCCTGTCACCAATACAGTTCCAGAGAAAGAGGTCTCCATCATTGATGTTTACCACCTCATTAAATATGAGTTTAAGGAACAAACCGAAACGCTTAGAAACATTTCTGAAAAGAAAGAAGCAAGAGCATACAAGGCAGCAAACTTTGATTATGTCACCTTTTCGGGAGTATTCACGAAACGTAGTGATGCTGAATTGGTAAAGCACTCCGGCTATCTGGCCATAGACTTTGATCATGTGTCTGATCTTCCAGGTCTATCGGACAATCTGTTGAATGACGAGTACTTCGATACAGAAATCCTTTTCACTTCGCCATCTGGCGATGGCTTGAAGTGGATTATAGCCATAGATATTACCGAGAACTCACATAGAGACTGGTTTATGGCCATAAAACGATACATCAAGGAAACATATCAATTAGAGGTGGATAATGCAGGCAAGGACGTTTCCCGTGCCTGTTTCCTCCCTCACTACAGCAATATTTATTTACATCCTAAATACCACAACTGATGACAAAGAAGACATTCAATGTGCAGGAGTGGTTAGCAACTCCAGAGCAACAACATACAGAGACAAAACGAGCCGATTCATACAGCAGCACAAATACTCCGGATAAATACACCGAAGTATTGGGGCTTATTGAAGCTATAGAGTTATCCCGTGCTGATCTTACATCCTCTTACGAGGATTGGAGAAACATTGGATTCGCTTTAGCGGATGAATTTGGCGAGAACGGAAGAGAGCTATTTCATAGAGTAAGTAGTTTTTACCCTGACTATTCACAAACCATTTGCAACAAGCAATTTGACAATTGTCTTAAAGCCAATGGATCAGGAGTAAATGTTAACACGCTGTTCTATTTAGCAAAACAAGCAGGTATCAGCATTTCAAAAACGGAATCATTTCAGCCTCGTGCCTCCACTTCAAAAGCTGAGTTGCCAGTGGCCGATGAAGTGAAGAAGCTGCCCACGCTACCGGACTCGATATTTCCTCAACTTCCTGATTTCCTGAAAAAAATCGTTGAAGTATCGGAAACCAATGAAGAACGTGATTTGCTCCTACTTGGATCAATGGTAACATTAAGTGCTGCCTTTCCAAAACTTTACGGTATCTATCACAACAAGAAGGTTTTTGCAAACCTCTTTCTATTTGTTTCTGCTCAAGCCTCTGCTGGTAAGGGAAGGCTAAACCATTGTAGGAAATTGGTGAAACCAATTCACGACAGTTTGAAGGAACAAAGCAAGATAGCCAGGCAGCAGTATGAGCTGGATATGGCAGAATACCATGCCAATAAGAAAAAGCAGCCCGATCTGGAAAAGCCTGATGAACCACCCTTTAAGTTACTATTCATTCCTGCCAATAGTAGTGCTGCTGGAGCCTTTCAACTCTTGAATGAAAATGAAGGACGAGGATTGATATTTGAGACAGAGGGCGACACATTGGCCAATACCTTTAAAAGTGATTTTGGAAACTACTCAGACGGTTTCAGAAAGTCCTTTCATCACGAAACGATCACTTACTATCGTAAGACAGATCGTGAATTGGTTGATCTGGACAGCCCTTGCCTCTCCACAGTCTTATCTGGCACACCAAGTCAGGTGTTAAATCTTATTCCTAGTGCTGAAGACGGCTTATTCAGCCGATTCATGTTTTACTACATGAATATGCAACACGGATGGCTCAATGTTTTTGCTTCCAATACCCCCACTGGATTAGATGACTATTTCTATGAATTAGGTAAGGAGTTCTATGGTCTTTATCAGGCGTTGCAAGCATCGCCCGATATGCAATTCGTTTTAACCAAAGATCAGGAGGCAGCATTCAATCAATTCTTTTCCAAGTGCTTTCAGCACTATTTCAATTTGAAGGGAGAAGAATACATTGGCACCATCAGGCGTTTGGGCTTGATTACTTTTCGTGTCACCATGATTCTCTCAGCCATTCGATTAATGGATAGCGGTGAAATACCCACCAAAATAATTTGTGAGGAACAGGATTTCAAAACTGCTTTATCCATTGCTGAAACTTTGATAGTCCATGCAAGTCACATCTTCAATCAATTACCGAACGGTGAAACGCCTATGCGGAAATTGAATAAACGTGAACGCTTCTATGAAACGCTTCCAGATGAGTTCAATAGACAAACCTATGTGGACATAGCTCAGCAAATTGGTGTCAAGGACAAAACGGCACAGGGCTACATTACCAATTTTGTGAAAGGTGGGCTATTGCATCGTGATGAAAAAGATGCCTATACCAAACCGAACACACAATCTCGCAATGATACTCCAACAGGAGATTGAGGATTGCTAGGATTTGTCGGAAACCAGGGATAAATATCCTTGGTTTCCTGCATTTCCTTAGCTCCTGAAATTCCTCAATTTCAGTAAGTGTTATTTTCTTGTTTTTTCCTTTCTTATTCTTATCTTTAGACAATATTTGTCAAGTCAATCAATAGCAAATGAATTACCTGGGTACAAGGCTAAGAGAATTGAGAGAAGAACAAGGTTTATTGCTAAGGCAATTGGCCGCACAGCTCGAAATAGATACCGCTTTGTTAAGCAAGATTGAGCGTGGTGACAGACGGGCACAGCGTGAGCTGGTTCCTAATATTTCGAGCATACTCAAAGTCAAGGAAGATGAATTGATAGTGCTTTGGTTGGCTGACAAATTAGAAGATGTAATTGAAAACGAGCCTTTGGCTGACAAAGCACTCGATTTTATAAAAAAGGAAACGAAATAAATCGCAATTGAATGGCAGTAAAAAAATCGCAGTTATACAGCGCACTTTGGGAAGGATGTAATGCTTTGCGGGCATCCGGGGGCATGGATTATGCCCAATTCAAGGACTATGTGCTTACCATGCTGTTCATCAAATACGTCTCGGATAAATACGCTGGCAAGGATGGTCTGATCACAATTCCAGAAGGAGCCACATTTGAAGACATGGTAGCCCTCAAAGGGCAAAAAGATATTGGCGATAAAATCAACAAGCAGATCATTCGTCCCATCTTTCGAGAAAATGGATTAGAAGGCTCTGTGGAGTTGGTCGACTTCAATGATGACGACAAGCTCGGAAGCGATAAAGAAAAGGTTGACCTCCTCGATGGACTCATAAGAATATTCGAAAACCCATCACTCAACTTCAAAAACAACCGTGCAGAAGATGATGACATCCTTGGGGATGCCTACGAATTTTTAATGCGACACTTCGCCTCTGAATCAGGGAAAAGCAAAGGCAACTTCTACACACCTGCCGAGGTGTCCAGAGTACTGGCAAAAATCATTGAGATCGAGAAAGCAGAAACCTCTGACTTCTCAGTCTATGACCCTACTTGTGGTTCAGCCTCTTTGCTCCTGAAGGTCGCTATGGAAGCAGACCGCCACCTTTCGCTCTACGGTCAGGAAAAGGAAAATTCTGTAAAGAGTCTCGCAGTGATGAACATGTGGATGCATGGCTATGAAGATGCCATTATCAAAAAAGGAAACACCATTGCACGACCGGATCATAAAGAGAAAAACGGTTCGCTGAAACGCTTTGACCGTGTAGTAGCCAATCCACCATTTTCAGTAAAGAACTGGAGTCAGGGAATCACTCCATTAGATGATGAGTTCAAACGATTCATTCACTACGGAGTGCCACCAGATAAAAACGGGGATTATGCTTTCTTGCTGCACATCATTGCTTCGCTAAAAGGAACAGGCAAGGCAGCAGTCATCTTGCCGCATGGCGTGCTCTTCCGAGGAAATGCCGAGGCTGACATTCGTCAAAACCTCATCGAAAGAAAATACATTAAAGGCATCATTGGCTTGCCTCCCAACATGTTTTACGGCACGGGTATTCCTGCCTGCATCATTGTCATTGACAAAGAAAACACCGATACCCGAAAGGGCATCTTTATGATTGATGCCAGCAAAGGCTACCTGAAAGACGGCAACAAAAACCGCCTGAGAGAGCAGGACATTCACAAGATTGTAGATGTATTCAATGCCGAGCGCAAAGTAGATAAATACGCCCGTTTTGTGCCTATTGAGGAGATTATTGGTAATGAGTATAACCTCAATTTACCCCGCTACATCGACACACAGGAAGATGAGGATATTCAGGATTTGGATGCACACATCAATGGCGGCATACCAAGCCGTGATGTAGAAGGCATGAATACCTATTGGGAAGTTTACCCAAGTCTCAGAAATGAATTATTTGAAGAAACCAGACCCGGCTACAATGCCCTAAAGACAGACAGTTTAGCCATCAAAGAGGCCATCTTTAGCCATCAAGAGTTTAAGGCATACCGCACAGAGATGGACAAGCTATTTGCAAGCTGGAAAGCTGAAAATACGCCCACGCTCAAAGGCATCCATGAAGATACCTCTCCTAAAAAACTCATTCACGAGATTGCTGAAAACCTACTCAACGAATACACGGGCAAAGCCCTTGTAGATCGCTATGACATGTACCAGCACTTGATGGACTATTGGCTGGACATCATGAAAGATGATACTTACATGATCATTGAAGATGGTTGGGTGGCCAAGCTCCACATTGTGAAGCAGACCAAAAAGGAAACCATTTACGATTGTGACCTGGTGCCTAAATACTTGGTCGTAAACCGCTACTTCCCTGAAGACCTCAAAGCCATTCAGGCACAAGAAGCAGACAAGGAAAGTAAAGAGAATGACTTCACCACCCTACTGGAAGACAATACAGGTGAAGAAGCCATTTTTGAAGAAATAGAAAATGGGAAAATCTCTAAAGCCGACCTCAACGAAAAGCTGGAAGAATACCAGGATCTGGCATTTGCAGCCCACTTCAATGTACCTTACTTAGACTATCAGTCTTCTGTGGAGGCTCTGGAACAATGCATCACCGACATACGGGAAATGCTGGAAGGTGACCTATGGGGTACCTTCTTCGAGAAACTCACCAATGCCAAAGGCAAGTTGGTGAAGGGCAACATTCAGGATCGGGTGCTCGACCTTAAAAAGCAAATTGAAGTTTCTGATTTACCTCCACAATATAAAGCCAAGGCAGAGGGTATATCCAAAACCTTTGAAAGGGCGGATTGGGAAACAGGTGTACAACATGCCTGGTTTGAAGAATTGGATGTGCATTACCGATACCTTTCCTTATTGATTAATCAAACCAGCTTGCGAAAAGAAGTCAAACAGCATAGAGAGGCACTACTCGTAAAGCTCAAAGGCATCATGGCTACAGCGAGTGACTACATTCCTGAAATCAAAACCATTGAAAGGCTGATCGCTTTGCAGGAAGAAATCAGCCAACTGGCTACCAAGATTAAAGAAGCGTACAAGGCACTGGAAGAAAAGACTATTCGCAAATACGGAGAGCTGACGGAAGAAGAAGTACAAACCTTGGTGGTGGATGACAAATGGATGACTACCCTGAGTACCAACATACAGGCGGAGATCGATGAAATCTCACAACGCCTTACAGGCAGGATTAAAGAACTGGCAGAGCGCTACGAAAGCACCTTGGGGGCTTTAGGTGAATCGGTTACCGATTATGAAACCAAGGTCAATAACCATCTACTAAATATGGGCGTGGAATGGAACTGAAAGAGGCCACATATAAAAGCACTGAAATTGGATTGATCCCTGAGGACTGGTCTGATGTGCGTATAGGGGAAATCCTAAAAATTAAACATGGGAAAAGTCAAAAAGAGGTTGAAAGCTCCAATGGTGCATATCCAATTTATGGAACAGGTGGATTAATGGGTTATGCCACAGATTTTCTTTATGATAAAGAATCCGTTCTAATTGGCAGAAAAGGCACTATTGACAAACCAAGGTATTTAGATACTCCATTCTGGACAGTTGATACTTTGTTTTATAGTGAAATCAAAGAAGGAGTAGTGGCAAAGCTTATTTACTACAATTTCCTAATGATTGATTGGTATTCGCACAATGAAGCATCAGGGGTTCCAAGTTTAAATGGTTCTAAAATTGAAAAAATAAGAATCCCTCTTCCCCCAACTCAAGAAGAACAACAAGCCATTGCCAATGCCCTTAGTGATGTAGATACCCTCGTCTCCAAACTGGATAAACTCATTGCCAAAAAGAAAGCCATCAAGCAAGGAGCCATGCAGCGCCTACTCAAGTCTCCCGCACAAGGTGGCCAGCGTTTACCCGACTTTGAGGGAGAATGGAAAGAAGTCAAGCTAGGCGATATTGGTGACTGCATTATAGGGCTTACTTACAGTCCAAGTAACGTTAAAGATAGCGGCACCTTAGTCCTCAGGTCTTCTAATATCCAGAACATGAGACTCGCTTTAGAAGATAATGTTTATGTACAAATGGACATTCCCCAAAAGCTAATAACCCAAGTAGGCGATATTCTTATTTGCGTTCGAAATGGGAGCAGAAATTTGATCGGAAAGTGTATTCGAATTGATGAGAGAGTAGCTGGACAATCATTTGGGGCTTTCATGTCAATTTATCGAACTAAGTATTCAGAATACATTTCTCAAGCATTCCAAAGTGAAATTATTCAAAAGCAAATAGAAGCCAATCTTGGTGCTACAATCAACCAGATTACTAATAAGACACTCAACTCTTTTGTGATTTCTATTCCAACGGATGAAAAGGAAATTAAGGCTATTGGCTCTATTCTTTCTGACATGGATAAAGAAATTGAGAAACTTGAAGCTAATAAATCAAAATACCTCCACATCAAGCAGGGCATGATGCAGGAGCTTTTAACAGGAAAAACCCGATTAGTATGAGCAAAGAAATCGGCAAAAAAGAACGACCAACCCAAAACCGAATAGTCAAACTATTCAAGGAAGAATTGGGCTATACCTACTTAGGTGATTGGCAGGAAGAAACTCGCACACTTCCCATTGAGGAAGATCGCTTGTTTCGTTTTCTCACTGACAAACAAGGCTACTCAACCATACTGGCTAAGAAGGCCATTGAAAAACTGGTGCTTACCGCCTCAGACCTTTCCGAAGGACTCTACAACTCCAACAAGAAAATATACCGCTTACTGCGCTATGGCGTTACCGTCAAAGAGGAAATAGGCAAACTCAATGAGACTGTTTGGCTCATCAACTGGACAGAGCGAGAAATGAATGACTTTGCCATTGCCGAAGAAGTAACGGTAAGAGGCAAGAACACCAAGCGACCTGATATTGTCATCTATGTGAATGGCATTGCTTTAGGCGTATTGGAATTAAAGCGCAGTAAAGTAGGTATTGAAGAAGGCATCCGTCAAAACCTCGATAACCAAAAGCCTGAGTTTATCCAGAAGTTTTACTCTTCCATGCAGTTTGTAATGGCGGGTAATGATACCGAAGGCTTGCGCTACGGAACCATAGAAACACCCGAAAAGTATTATCTGGCATGGAAGGAAGATTGCGACAAAGAATTTGACTATTCAGTAGATCGCCAGCTCTATCTGCTTTGCAACAAAGAGCGTTTCCTTACCATCATTCATGACTTTGTGGTGTTTGACAAAGGCACCAAAAAGCTTTCTCGCCCCAATCAGTTCTTTGGTATTACAGCAGCGCAGCAACATGTGCGAGACAAGGCAGGCGGTATCTTGTGGCATACACAAGGCAGTGGCAAAAGCCTTATGATGGTAATGCTCGCCAAGTGGATTCATGAAAACGTAACCGACAGTCGTGTCCTCATCATTACCGACCGTGACGAGCTGGACAAACAGATTGAAGGCAAGTTCATTGATAATGAAGAAAAGATATACCGTACCAAAAGTGGCAAAGACCTGCTTGACAAACTCAATGTAAAAGACCATTGGCTGATCTGTAGCCTTGTGCACAAGTTTGGCCGTCAGGCAGAGGCATCCGATGAAGACTTTGATAAATACATTGAAGAACTAAAGAAAAGCCTCTCCAACGATTTCAAAGCCAAAGGCGACATTTATGTCTTTGTAGATGAATGTCACCGCACCCAATCAGGCAAGCTCCATGAAGCCATGAATCTCATCCTACCGGATGCCTTATTTATCGGTTTTACGGGTACGCCCTTACTTAAAAAAGATAAGCAGAAAAGCATTGAAGTTTTTGGTCCATACATTGGCAATCCATACAAGTTTGATGAGGCGGTAGAAGATGGTGTGGTATTGGACTTATTGTATGAAGCCCGTGATGTAGAGCAATTCATCACTGACCAGCAAAGCATAGATGATTGGTTTGATGCCGAAACCAAAGGCATGAATGATCTGGCTAAGATCGAACTCAAAAAGAAATGGGGAACCATGCAGAAAGTGCTCGGTTCCAAATCGAGGTTAGAAAAAATCGTTTTTGATATAGTCAAAGACTTCAAGATCAAGCCCCGTCTGTCCAGTGGTGAAGGAAATGCCATGTTGGTATCGGGTAGCATCTACCAGGCATGTAAGTACTATGAACTATTCCAAAATTCAGGATTTAAGGAATGTGCCATCATTACCTCTTATGAACCATCGGTAAAGGACATCAAAGGAGAAGAAACGGGTGAAGGCGCACCTACTGATAAACTCATGCAATATGAGGTGTATCAGAAAATGCTCAATGGCAAAAGTCCAGAGGAGTTTGAGGAGGAAGTAAAGGCCACCTTCATCAAAGAGCCAGCCCGACTAAAACTCTTGATCGTTGTAGATAAGCTCCTAACAGGCTTTGACGCACCATCGGCCACTTACCTCTACATCGACAAAAACATGCAGGATCATGGCTTATTTCAAGCCATTTGTAGGGTAAACCGTATAGATACAGATGATAAAGATTATGGTTATGTAGTGGATTACAAGGACTTGTTTGACAGCCTCAAGAAATCAATTAAAGACTACACCTCAACAGCATTTGACGACTTTGATTTGGATGATGTCAATGGGCTGTTATCTGACCGATATGAGAAAAGTAGAGAGCGGTTAGATGATGCCTTAGATGCAGTTCGAGCCTTATGTGAGCCCGTACACCCAAAAGACGAACCGAATTTCATTCGCTTCTTCTGTGGCAATACAGAAAACAAAGACGACCTGAAAGACACAGAGCAAAAGCGCTTAACGCTTTATAAACTCACCGTTTCGCTTATTCGTGCCTATGCCAACCTTGCCAACGAAATGCACAAGGCAGGTTACTCCAAAGTAGAAGCCGATAAGATCAAGCAGGAAGTAGACTTCTATGCCAACCTAAGAGAAACCATCAAAGTAGCTAGTGGTGACAAGGTAGATTTGAAACGCTTCGAGCCGGGCATGCGCCAATTAATGGACATGTATTTGGCAGCCAATCCTAGCCGTAAAATATCAGACTTTGAAAATGAAAGTTTGGTGGATCTGATTGTAAAAGTGAGTGAGCCGGAAGAACCATATGGCAACAAAGGCAAAAAGAAAGAAGAAGCCATTGCAGAAACCATAGAGAACAACATCCGAAAGGTCATCATTGAAGAACAACCCACTAACCCAAAATTCTTTGAGAAGATGTCCGAATTGCTGGATGAACTGATAGAGCAGCGTAAGCGTGAGGCAATGGCTTATGAAGCCTACCTTAAAAAGATCAAAGAACTGGCTGGCAAGATTGACAACCCATCCACAACTAATGATTATCCTACTACACTCACCACCAAAGCAAAAAGAGCCCTTTTTGACAATTTGGACAATGATGTGGTAATGGCATTAGCCTTGGATAATCTAATCCAAAGTAGCAAGTTGGATGATTGGCGTGATGGTGGAATACGAGAGAAGAAGCTAATGCTTGCCGTGAAAAGCCTGATCAAAGACCAGGCAAAAACAGATGAACTGATGAAAATAATCAAGGCACAAGATGAGTACTAGCACCGAGCAATTACATATCGCCAACCTTGATATTGATGTGATACGAAAAGACATCAAGAACATGCACCTTGCGGTGTACCCACCTACCGGAAGGATTCGCCTGGCGGCTCCCTCCCGTACAGATGATGAAGTCATTCGTTTGTTTGCCATTTCCAAACTCTCATGGATCAAACGCCACATCAAAAACTTCAAAGCGCAAGCTAGAGAAACACCAAGAGACTTTGTGTCTGGTGAGAGTCACTACTTTGAAGGCAGACGCTACCTCATCAATGTGATTGAGCATGAAGGACGTAATAAGGTTGAACTCAAAAATCACAAGGAGATCAATCTGTATGTGAAACCAGATAGCACTCCTGCGCAAAGAGCTAAAGTGTTTAAAGAATGGTATCGAAAAGAACTCAAAGCACAGATTCCTGAAATCATAGAGAAATGGGAAAAAGTATTGGGTGTTAAAGCCAATGAATGGGGCGTAAAGCACATGCGTACGAAATGGGGCACTTGCAACACCGATGAGAAAAGAATTTGGATCAATCTTGAATTAGCTAAGAAACCGAAGAATTGCCTGGAGTACATCATTGTGCATGAGTTGGTGCATCTACTAGAAAGAAGCCACAACGACCACTTCATCGCTTTGATGAACAAGTATATGCCCAAGTGGAGGGCACACCGAGATGAATTAAATAGACTTCCTGTATCACATACAGATTGGGGGTATTGAATAAAAATCTATGATGTATAAAATGAATATATAAAAAGCGAGAACACAATGCCGAATCTGTCTTTCAACATATTGACCTTTGATCATCCTGAACCCAACAAGGACTTCTTCTTTGTCACTGAAAAGCAAGAAGGCTTTTTTCCGTTGCGCAATTTCAGGCTTCCTGCAAACGTCTCTGAGATTTTAGGCATTGATGATTTGGAAAAGGAAGTGCCACTTTACACCAATTTTTTAGAAGATGTTGAATCTGACCTGAAGCTCACTGTTTCGCTTGAAGATTCACCAGAGTTTGCCCTTCACTATTACCGAACTCGAATATTCGACTTCTTTATTCAGGAGAAACTAATTGCCAAATTCAACTACATCAATGACATAGAAGTATGGTTGGAAGCTAAAGATGTCACTGATAACGAGACTACCTACTTTCATAAAATTGGTTTGCGGGTACAGTTTGCCAGAGTTTCGGACAAGCCTGAATTGCTCGTCTATTACATTGGCAAATCCAGAATAGTAAATGAAAGCCTTGCCACTCTGGAGAACGAGATTTCAACGACCAACTACAAGAAAGTACTTTATAAGAATCGTGTCTATAGCTACCAAAAAGGCTTACCCGATTATGTCTTGGATGATATGGAGGCAGCTTTCCCAATGGTGAATTACGATCTGATCAATACACTAGAGTTGGAATCTGGATTTGAAAAGGTAGAAAACAGGTACATCCATATCCACAAGTACATCAAAGGGTTCTACATCAAATACCTGAGTACCGAGAAATTCAGAAAGATTATTCCTATCAATGAAGAAGGCTTTTTAAAGGTCAAAGAAGTTCAGCTAGATCACACCAGCCCGGAAAGCAATCTGCTTCAATTTGGAAATGGCGTAGGTGTAGTTCCGAAAAAAGAAATCTGGCGTAAAAAAGCCTTTTTTGGCCAGCCACATAAGAATTTGCATTTCATCTTCATTTACCACAAAGATTCAACAGCTGCCTTTGACAAAGCACTCTCTTATTTCAGTGGAAATGAAGATTTCAAAGGCATTAAAGGCTTTATCAAAGTGCCATTTTACCATGATAAAGTAAACAGTATAATCTATGAAAATCAGGAAAATCCATTGCCGGAAATAGTAGAAAAGCTACGGCCTTTCAAACCTACTGAAAACCTAAAGTATGTAGCTATCTACATCAGTCCGATTACAAAAGAGGAAAAATCAAAGGCATTAAAAGAGATCTATTTCAAGGTCAAGCAACTACTCCTTGAAAGTCAGATAACTTCTCAGGTAATTGAGGAGGAAACCATTTTTCAAAAGGACTTCAAGTGGTCAATGACCAATATTGGATTGGCACTACTGGCCAAATTGGACGGCATTCCCTGGAAATTAAAACCAGAGATGGAAGATGAAATGATTTTTGGAGTGGGCGCATTCATCAATCAAGAGATTGGCGTCCGATTTCTCGGCAACACCTTTTGCTTCTCAAATGATGGGCTATTTAAAGAATTTGAGTGCTATGCTGAGAATGAATTATTCCTATTGGCTGGAAAAATCGAAATGGGTATTCTCAATTTCAAGAAGAGGCATCAAAACAAGAACCCTAAGCGACTGATCATTCATTTCTATAAGACGATGAGTGATAAAGAGCTAAAGCCTATTCTGAAGGCATTGGAAAAGCTTAAAACTCCTATCCCTGTCTTTGTAGTAACCATCAACAAAACGGAATCAGAAGACTATCTGGTCTTTGATGAAAGCTATAGTGACCTGATGCCTGAAAGCGGCACAATCATCAATATAGGTCGTAGTGAGTATTTGCTTTGCAATAACTCCAAGTACAATCTGGAAGACAAAGTAGCTTTGGATGGTTATCACCTTCCGGTAAAGCTCAAGCTATCTTGCTCTAAACCTGAGTTACTTACTGATGAAGTGGCAACAGAGTTAATAGACCAGGTCTATCAATTCAGCAGGATGTACTGGAAAGCTCTAAAGCAGCAAAATCTTCCCGTAACAATCAAATATCCCGAAATGGTGGCACGAATAGCCCCACACTTTGATGGCGGAATAATCCCACTATATGGACGTAAAAACCTTTGGTTTCTCTGAATTAATCAATTGCTATGGAAAAGACACTGCCCGTAAAACACCTATCAGCCCGAGTGCCTTGGCACGACAATAAATGGAACGGCACTTTTTGCTGTAATGTGCTAGACAACTCATTTTGCAGAATACTTCCTCGCATTGATGGTACAAAAGATGAAGCCAATGAAGAAGATGGAGAGCAAATCACCGATGATAATCCACCACCATGTATTGCTGAGAAAGGCACTTTTCTTTCTCCAAACGAATACACCCGTGATCTAAACCATGCTTGGAAAGATATTAACCCAATGTACAAGGAGTTTTTACCGGGCACATATCACCATAAGCCGTTCTCATTCAATGCAGTTCCTTTTCTATGGATGTTAAAGGCAAAGGGCAATCTTGATCCAAAAGAGCTAGAAAGAGACCGCAGCTTGTACCCCCATAAATCTACCAAAGCTGAATTATACGAACTAGATTATAAGCCTGAACTGGAGGAAGAAATAGATAGGAATCTTGGATTTAGTGGCAATACTTGGGTACAGCACGCACACAATCAAAAAGTACTTTTAGATGCATTCTTCCAATGCTTAAAGAAGGACAGCTCGTTGATTTTTTTTTACAGTAAACATACTCCGCTTTCCGAACCTAACGAACGCATCATTATAGGCGTAGCAAAAGTGCGCTCACATATTGGCCCCATTCTGGAATATAATTATCCGCAAGGCTACAAAGGACATAAAGGACATCCTTGGGATCGGTGCATAGAGCATACATTGACAACCAACAATGGCGAAGGTTTTCTCCTGCCATACCATGATTTGATTGAATACTCCCAAGAGCACGAAATAGACCTAACAGATTTCAAAGTAGTAGCTCCAAGTTTTGATCAATTTTCATTTGCCTCTGAATTAGTTGAACATGACACTGCTATTGACTCTCTGCTAAACATGGCAGAAGTCTTAAAGAAATCAGAGATCATACTTGAAAAGAGCTACCGTAAAGAATTGGCATGGATTGATGACGAAATAAGTAAAGTTTGGGATATGCGAGGAGCATTTCCTGGTATGGGTGCCGTGCTGAGTGCGTTAAAAATAGAATCTTCAAATTCGATTGCATGGGAAATTGAGAAATACATTCAGGATACTGATGGAGACTTATATCAAACCAATCCTTGGTTGATTTTTGAAGATAGTGTTGCAAACCCAAAAAGCCACATCAAAGAACGAGGTGAATCACTTTTCACAGCAACCATTAAGTCAATCTGGAAAACAACCCCCAAGAAGAAAAAAAGATTACTAGAATTACTGAGCAGAATCCAGTTAAACAATGATCAGGCAGCTGCTATATTGGAACACCAACAAGATTGGATTGGCACTACAGATGAAATTTTACAAAACCCCTATTTGCTCTATGAAAAGACTCGCTACAATTTCAAGGGACTTTTAAGCTTTAAACAGCTGGACAAAGCGTTGATGCCTCCGGCTAAAATCAAAGATGCTTTTCCAATTGAAGATCCTAGTAACATTGAATCTCAATTAGATGAAAGAAGGTTAAGAGCTTCCTTAATCTGGGTACTTGAAGAATCAGCAGAACAGGGTCATTCACTTTTGACAGTTGACGATGCTTTAGTTCGCTTGGAAGAAAAGTCATTGGACACTCCATTACCCATATCAAAAGATACACTCGATGCAATCTCTGAAGATGATTTCTATCAAACAGAACTTCTGTTCATTACGGAAGCTCAAATGTCATTTATTAAACTGCAAAGACTGGAAGAAATAAAGACAGTCATCAAACGGAAAATCAACAAAGAGCGAATTATTGGCCGTACTCATGATATTGAACATGATTGGCTGACATTAGTAAATGAATACCCGGACTTACCTCAGTTAGATAGTGATAGTCCAGAGTATGAATCAGAATTACTCGCAAGAAAAGAAAAAGCCGAAGCACTTAGAGTCTTATCCAATTACAGGTTTTCTGTGCTAATCGGCCCTGCTGGTTCTGGAAAGACCACCTTGCTGAAAATCTTTGAAAACGTACCTGAGATCAAAAGAGGAGGTGTTCTCAAACTGGCACCTACGGGTAAGGCTAGAGTTAAATTGGGTCATGACGCATTTACAATTGCTCAGTTCCTCTACCCTGAGCGATACGATTCTTATTACGGAATTTACTGGCTAAATCCTGATGCTCAAAAAGCATCCACGGCAAAGACGATAATCATTGATGAATCGTCAATGCTCACAGAAGAACAATTAGCAGCCGTATTTGACGCACTTGGTCCGGTTGATAGAATCATTTTAGTGGGTGACTACAGACAATTACCTCCAATTGGTACAGGAAGACCTTTCGTTGATATTGTGGATTTGTTCAAACCTGAATCATTCCCAGATCATCCTATTAAAGTTGGTGATGCGTATGCAGAACTGTGTCAAATATCAAGACAATCAAATGACAGCAGTGACCCTCGTCTTGATGTGCAGTTAAGTAAGTGCTTTGGGGATGAAGTAGCAAAAGAAGATATAGACCTTTTCCATGAACTTTCTTCTGGCGCTATTCAGAACAACCATATCAGACTTGAAAAATGGTACGAGAGTAAGGACTTCAAAGAACTATTTGAACAAGTACTAAAAGAAGAATTGGGTATTGAAGGAGAAGATGCCATTAAAGCCTTCAACAGAACCCTTGGGGCAGTTGATAGTGGTGACTTTCAATATTTCAACAATGGCTATTCTGAAAAGCAAATTGAAAATTGGCAGATTATTTCACCCGTCAATGGCTTTGGTTATGGAGTTAAGGAAGTCAATAAGTTTATCCAAACCAGCTATCGAAAGAACTTCATAGACCTTGCCCATAAAAAAGGGAAAAAGCGAATAGCAAAACCCAAAGGTGCAGACAACATGGTCTATGGCGATAAGGTAATTAACCTGAATAATTCCAGATGGGAAGACTGGCAATGGATCAACCCATCAGATAAGAAAGGGTCAGCATTAAACTACATCGCAAATGGTGAAATTGGTGTTATTACAGGAAAATTCAGAGGCAATACTGACAATAGCAAAGGAGAACCACAAATAGAAATTGCATTTTCTACACAACCCGGTTACAGCTATGTCTATTGGCCTAACCAGTTTGGTGATGACTCATTAAAGAGCTACAAATTTGATTTAGCTTATGCCATCACTGTGCATAAAGCTCAAGGCAGTGGTTTTAAAAAGGTGTTTTTTGTCCTTCCATCGAAAGGTGCCATTCTCTCAAGGGAATTGCTTTACACGGCATTAACACGGCAAGAAGACAAGATTATCATACTTCACCAAGGAGAGTTTAGGGACTTCATTCGACTAGCAAGTACAGATGCTTCTGCAACCGCCAGAAGGTTTACCGATCTCTTTTTCCTCCCTGATGTAAAGCAGATAGATAAGAAATTCTATGATGCCCGATACATCAATGTTTCTGAAAGAGGTGAAAGAATGATTTCTAAAAACGAAGTAATCATTGCCAATTGCTTGAACAAATACAAGGATAGAATCTCCTATGCCTATGAAGACAAGCTAACGCTTGAAGGTAGTGGAAGAACCATCAAACCAGACTTTACCATTGAGAATCTTGATACAGGTAGAATCTTCTATTGGGAGCACCTTGGCATGTTGACAAAAGAGGAATACAGGGAAAAGTGGAACAAGAAACTACAAGGCTACTTGGATGACGGTTTTGTGTTGCACACAAAAGCCTCGTTCAATGATGACAAAGTGCTGATCCTAACCGAGGAAAACCCAAATGGTGGTATTGACAGCCAATATTTTGATCAATTAGTAAGAGAAGTGATTTTAGAAGAGTAACATAAAACTGAGTCTTAAATGACAGATAGAAACAGTATTAATAGAACAGAATCACTTTCGAAAGACGAACAAATGTGGTTTGAAAAATTGACCGCTAAGCGCACTAATGCTGTCAATGTATTACGTGATGAAGGTCTGATTAATGTCTTCGTGAGCCACATTGTTGATACTTATAGAGAATCCGCACATTTTTTATATGAGTTAATTCAAAACGCTGACGATGTTCAGGCCACTAAGGCTCGGTTTCAATTAAAGGATGATGGAATACTTTTTGTCCATAATGGCAAAATAAAATTCTCAATTACTGATCCTGATGTCGAAAGAAAAGCTGGGGTAACTCCAGGTCACATCAACGCAATCACCACATTTTCCCTATCCACGAAGAAAGAAGAAATTGAAAATAAGATCGGGAAATTTGGCATTGGCTTTAAGTCAGTTTTCCAGTATACAAATACTCCGTTTATTTATAACCCACCTTTTAATTTCAAAATTGAGGAGTTTATGATCCCTCAAGCAATTGAAAGTAATTCAAGCCTTTTAAAAGAAGGTGAATCTACAGCCTTTTGGCTTCCATTTAATAAAACCGACAAACTTGCTGAAGAAGCAATTAGAGAAATCTCAGACAAAATTGACAACTTCAATAACCCACTCCTGTTTCTACGAAATCTCACTTCTATTGAAATTAGTAGCAATGGGAGACAAAGAATATTTTCAAAGAATATCAAGGAAATTGACTCATTAGGCTTATCTAATATAAAGGTTAAAATAGTAGAATTAGATAAAGACAAAATCATTCGATTTGATAGAAGTGTATCTGTAACTGACAAAGAAGATAATAGCCATAACCTGCCAATTAACATAGCATTCGTAATTGACAAAAAAGGGAATATCTCAAGTGAAGAAAAGCACGAACATTACTTTCAAAATGCTTGGTGTTTTTTTCCTACTTATCAAAACACCAAGCTCAATTACATCATAAATGCTCCATTTATCCTAACACCAAATAGAGAAGCTTTAAAGGAAACAAGAAACGAAAACAAACAGCTACTCTTTGCATTGAGTGAGCTTGCTGAAACTGCTATCCAAGCCTTGAAAGCATTAGGGTACGTGAATGAACACTTTTTTACATCTCTTCCCATTCCAAATAATATACCAGCAGATTTCAGGATAATCGCACAAAAACTAATAAGCAAACTTCAAGCTGGTGAGTTTATCCCTTCACACGAAGGAGATCATATTGCAGTAGCCAATGCCTTTGTTTGTACCGAAACACTCCTTGCCGATTTATTATCATACAATGATTACACACCTCTCAGAAAGCTAACAGGTAAGCCTCAAGCACGTATTGTTTTTCGTGAACGTAAATTATTTGATGACCCAAGTCTCTTTGTATTCTTCTATCAGAATCTAAGTGCAACAAAGTCAGATTTACAATCGACTTGGCTCGGTGGTCAGTTCAACAAGTCTTTCCTTGAAGAAATGCCGGAAGAATTTGACATTCAATTCTTTCGCTACTTGAATGATAGATCGTCTTCCATTTTAGCAAAGAACCAACCTCTCTGGAAAAAGCAATTCATACCTGTTGAAAATGGTGATGATAACTATTTATTAGTTGCTCCTAATGATTCAAACGGCAATTCACAAGTTTTTATTGGAGGAAGAAAGGTCTCTGGCCGTTACACTGTGGCTGAATATTTATCAAAGGATCAAGAAATCAAAGATTTCCTCACACATATCCTCCACTTTAGGACACCAGATAATTTTGATGATTTCTTTTTTACCCTCGATAAATATAAGGAGCCAGATTCCCTAAATAGAGATGAAGTGTTCCAAGACATTTCTGAGATAATAAAATATTTCTTTGAAGAGAGCCAGCAACGGAAAGAGAAGCTTATTCAAAAACTGAAGAACCTTTCTTTCATTCCTACAATAACTGATGATGGTTCTTTAGATTTCTCCAATCCTTTTAAATCCCTTGTATACTTCCCTTCAAATGAACTCAAAGAGTACTTTTCGAAATCAAAAGAGCCAAAATCGTGGATAGATCTTGCCTTTAACAAAGGTCTATATACAAACGAGAAAATAAAGGATTTCTGCTCCCAGATAGACATTGAGATGAAACCATACTATTTCAATGACAAAGAAGAATTAGATGGACTTTCTGATTTTTTGGAAGACATTACCCTTTCTCAATCTGTTTACTTGAGTGATGTCTTATTCAGCAAATCAAGTGTAATAGATTTCACCAAAGACTTATCATTACTTAAAGAATCTGAATGGTTATTCAATTCCTCAGCCGTTAAAAGTCTACCTGCCACCATTTCATCAGGGGACTTACATGAAAAATATTCCACACTCTTCAATTCGATCCATATCTCTTTAGGTGCATTAGTTGACAAGAACGAGGAACGTTACTCAAAATTAAGCGATGTTGAGAAGAGCCTACTTGAGAGCTTGGCACCTGCATTAGAAAATTTATCGCCTGATGAAATCAAGGAAGCTTTAGCTGAGTTTTTGAAAAAGAAGAACAGTCAACAGAGTGCAAATCAAGAGTCAATCGAAAGTCAAAAAGATGGTAATGAAAGCTCTCCTGAAGGTCTAATCAATTCTTGGACAAGCGAGCCATTATCAAACATTAAAAACCGGTCAAACATTGATGAAAAGGATGGAAATACGTTTCCTAAAATTCCTAAATCCTCTGAATTTTGGAATGACGAATATTCAAATGTTGACAATGCACCAGATAATCCGGGCGGATTTGTGTCAGCTCCAGTAATTGGAAATAAATACAAGGAAGACCAGGAAAAAAGAAAAAGAGGCCAATTAGAAAAGGAGTTGGAATTAGAGTCAAAAAGAAATCAGTTAATTGAATTGGCCCATAAACTTGAACCCTATTCATTCGGATGGTTCAAGGCGTTATTAGAACTAGAAGACAATTTTACAGCAGAGGATCGTGTAAAAAAGAATCCTGTAAGGGTCGTATTTACAAAAGCTGAACTTGATGAAGATCACTTATTGGTATTAAGTGAAACACCCTTTATTCCTGCAAATATTGAAGACATTGGCGAAATTTCAATCCAACTTTTCTTTGATGATGAAAAAAGAACAATCAAAGGAGAAGTGGTCAGCCCTAAAAAAAGAACTTTAAAAATCAAGCTAAGTTCCCCTGAATCAGTTTCATCTATTGATCTCACAAAAGTTTCTCGTGCAATTGTTGAAGCATCTAGCCCAGACTTTATCTTGGAGAAGCTAAAAATTGCTTTCTCTCGATTACCATTTGAAGATACTGATAACTTAAAGAAGCCCAGTACCCTTCCCTCTGAGATCAAGTTTGTTTTTGGCCCTCCTGGCACAGGCAAGACTACATATCTTAGTTGGCTTATCGGTGGAAAAAATCCTACTCCGTTACTCTTTAATGGAACACCCATAACTCCATTAATAGAGGACGAATCAAAAAGAAATAAGGTATTAGTACTTACTCCAACCAATAAGGCAGCCGATGTTCTAGTTGAAAGAATATTAAAGAATTACGATAACACCAATGAATACCCGGACTGGCTTATCCGCTTTGGTCAAACATTAAGTTTAGAAAATGAACCTCTATTCGTTGGAGATAGAACACTTCAACCATGGGCATATGACCAATGCGCAATGGTCACCACAATTGCTCGCTTTCCATATGATAGATTTAAAATTGAGAGAAAAGACTTAGATGCTGACGAATGGTTTATTAAAGACTTCAACTGGGATTACATAATTTTTGATGAAGCCTCTATGATTCATCAATCAGCAATTCTATATACAATTCTATATGCTTACCAAATAAATCCTAATGTGAAATTCTTTATTGGTGGTGATCCTTTTCAAATTCCTCCAATTATACAGTTTGAGTTTCCTCATTGGAGCTTTTTGCCAGAACCTGCATTCGATAATCAGGGCAAGCCAATCACCGATGAACAAGGGACTCAAATTGAATGGAAGCAAGATGGCGGTAACATTTATGCATTCACTGGATTGATGTCTGACGATAGTTTTAAAAGTCCAAAACCTGAACCACATAAGTTCGAAATTCACAATTTGACAACTCAGTTCAGAAGTTTACCAGCTATTGGCTCTCTATTTAGCAATTACAGATACAATGGTTATCTCCAGCATCACAGAAATGAGGGGAACATTTCATTAACTCCAATTCTTGCCGAAAAACCAATTACTATCAAAGGATTAGACTTGAAGGCAATAAATATTATCCGCTTTCCAGTAAAAAGATATGAGGGTATATATAGATCCCGAGCTGTAAAGGGAAGTCCATATCAACTCTACTCGGCACTATTCACGGTTGAACTTATCAAATACATACAAGCAAATTGCTCGATTAATAATAATGTTCCTTATCGAATCGGTGTTATTAGCCCTTATGCAATCCAAAACAATATTGTCACCAAACTACTTGAAAAAATTAGTTCAGGGCCTTTGGAAATTATTACTGGAACTGTACATGGCTTTCAGGGTGATGAGTGTGATTTAGTCATAGTTATTTTGAATCCACCTCGCAATATTACTAGGAGTCCTCGTAGCTTTCTTAACAAGAAAAATATTTTGAATGTTGCCATAAGTAGAGCACGTGACAAAATGATTTTATTAACACCACATGATTCTGACAATGAAGTCAATGTTAATGATCTCCACCAAATCAAATGGATAGAACATCTATCAGGAACGCACAAAGATTGTAAAGATCACGTGCAGGGTTTTCTGGCCACAGATATTGAAAAGGCATTATGGAATAGCAGCACATACATTGAAGACAATTCCTTCCCTACAACTCATCAGAATGTAAACATATACAGAGATGCAGCTAAACGATATGAAATAAGATTTGATGAAAATGCCATCGATATTCAAGTAAGAGATTAAAAGAAATGATCATAGAACACCCTCCCACTCCCATGTGCTTCCAGTAGGTTCATTGCATTCGTTCGTACCTCACTCTTTTCATTCACCCACTTCCTGCACCACACAGCAAGAGCATTCCTTCATTCCTTTCCGTTGCACTCCAATCCATTCAGTCACGCACTTGCTTTTCCCAACGCACACCCCAACGCAGGTAAAGCGGTGTTCGTCAATCGTTCCGTTTTGTTCCGCAAAAACATATCTACAAGGGTGCAATAAACTCCCTTCGGTCGCCCTTGCATATACCGTTCACTTTCCAGTTGGTTTGCGCTCCAGTAGGTGCTCACCACCTGCCGTTCACTTGTTTTGCTTCACACACTTCTCTCAATCCTCACTTGCAGCTTTTTCATCCCCCCAAACCCCTTTATAGGTGTTCGCTATACTCACGATGCTTTTTATTGGGGGTCTGTCGCTGCATGTTGTTTTGCTCGCCTGCGGGTCGCTGCGGGCTGATCGGGCTGTCATGCTTTTTGCAGTTAGTCCAGTGCCTCCAGTAGCTTCATTTCAGTCTCTCGTGCCTCTTTCCTTTCATTCAGCCACTTTCAGCACCCCACACAAGAGTAGCTCATTCACTTCACTACACGAGCCGACACAGTTCCATTCCGCAATCCGTCTGTCATGCCTTCAATTAGTATTTACTGGATTGATTAAGATGTCGAATACTCCAACCCAAATAACAGACAGTAATTGCTCCATTCCACCCCTACAATCGTTTCGTTCCGTTCAATCGCTACCCTTGCCTTTCCCTACCCTAAAGCAAAAAATCACGCCAGCCCTGCCGTAAACGGTAGCTGTCTGCCGCCCTCATTCTTCGGGCTTTTGCAGCCACCACCCTTGCTCCACTCGCAGGCGGCTCGCATAAATGGCTACGCCTTAGTTTACCTGCGTTCACCCACGACTAGAATCCACATTCCAACACAGATTGACGATTGATTACTAATTGGTATAAAGTCCTTTTAAAAGACAGTTAAAAATACAGACCAATCAAAATAAAGAGAGCAGCAAAGTTAGGTGGGTTCGCACATGCCCACCGCACAACCGGATTGTCAAGGTCAAGCCCTACGGGTTTTGAAAAAAATCTCCACCCTACGGGTAGTATTTTTCCCAAAAACCTTGTCAACCGTGCCACACCCACCTTTTCAAGAGCTTTCTCTTTTCTTTTTTTCCCTTTTTTCTTTTCTCTTTTGAAAATGTCTGTGCGAAGCGCAGCGAGCATAATTCTAATGGCTTGCTATATGAAATCGTTTCGCTTGAAAACACACAGACCAGGAACCACCTACACCAAACCCCATTTCTTTATCCTGAATAAAGGATTGAACAGTGGAAAACCCCTTTGCACACCTTGCCCGAATTGCTTTGTATGTCTTTTGGAAAATGACGCAGATAGAGAGTTTCTGTATTGGCTTTGCTTCGGATTGTGGAGATCAAAATCCTTTCACTACTTTCTCCGTGGATCTGTAATCCCATTCATTACCATTCACGAAATGAGAAAACACCTGATTGAATCAGAATTGAAAGCCAGTAACAAAGTCCAGGCATTTGAAAAGGCAATTCAGGCACTCAGGTTATTAGAAATCCATGAAGAAAAAATCAAGGTCTCATTAAAGATGGTAGATACTGCAAGAAGAACAATTGTCTGCCAACTTCTTAATGACACAGGTGCAGGTTAAACTCCTGACATGCCAGTTTGTAACTACTTGATAAGCAAAAAGAAGCGTTCCAAAGCAACAGCACCAAGACCAACAACCTTGCACACTTCTTGGAGTATTTTAGATGCGAAAGGATAAAGCCGTATTGAGTCCGTGCCAAGTCCAAGCATTTGTTTAACTCCATAAAATCTAAAAAAGATGGGAAAAATTTCACAAGGTGTATTAGGCGGCTTCTCCGGCAAGGTCGGAAATGTCGTAGGTGGAACTTGGAAAGGCATTGACTATATGAGAATCAAGCCTGCCAATGTTGCCAACCCGAGAACAGAAGGTCAAGTTGACCAGCGTTCCAAATTCTCAACAGTCCTAAGGTTCTTGCAACCAATGACTGACTTCCTGAGAGTAGGTTACAAGTTGTATGCTAACAAGATGACGCAGTTCAATGCGGCCATGTCTTACAACCTGAACAACGCAATCACAGGAGCGTATCCAAACTTCATGATTGACTATGCAAGTGCATTGGTCACTCGTGGAAATCTCACAGGTGTAACAAACGGAGCGGCTTCTTCTCCAAGTGCAGCCAGTGTAGAAGTAACCTGGACTGACAATTCAGGAAGTGGTAGTGCTCAACCGACAGACAAAGCTCTGATCGTTCTTTTGAACACTACTAGACAAGAAGCAGTATTCACCACAGCTGGACCAAATAGAACGGCAGGTATTGATAACATTTCCGTGCCTTCTGAGTACACAGGTGAAGACGTTGAAGTGTTCTTAGGGTTTATCTCAGAAGATGGCACTAAGGTCGCTAACAGTTCTTATTTAGGCTCTGTAACAGTTGCGTAAAGCGATTGATGTTTTCCTTAAAAACCGCTTCCTTTGTGGAGCGGTTTTTTTATGTCCGCACCTTTCCTTTTTTCCTTTGATTATGCCTTATTTAGCTAGAAATAGGTATTTTTTGTTGCTAATTTGTATCTATTGCCACCTAACTACCTGATAATCAATACAAGTTACATTTTGTATCGGGAAGTAACTTGAAGCTAATAGCTGCTAGCTCCAAGCTTCTAGCAGCTTTTGGCTTGTAGCTAATAGCTTTGTTAATCGTTTTTTGACAACTTTAGAGGAACAGACGAGTAGAATGATCGTTTGAGTTAACTATGCAGTTTCTCATGACAGGAATCACAAACAGAAACTAACCACTTAATAGGCTCTTTTCCAATATTCCTTTTGGCATACTTCTTATGATGTACTTGAGTGGCTTTTGATCCACAATAGACACACGTCCAATTATCTCGTTTTAAAACTACATACCTCTTTCTTTTCCAATCGTCTGATTGAAGGTAAACATTCCTATAATAGTTACGTCTCCTGTTTCTCTTGATAATAAAAATCAACCTATCAAATAACCATTTTAAGACGGCAACTAATGAAATTAATATTAGTAATATTAAAGACTTTGAGTCCATACACTTATAATTTCACCTGACAATAAACAATTTTTAAGTTGAAGGCACAAAAAGCTCATTTAGAAATAATAGCTATGAATAGAGACATTAAATCTTTTCTTGGATTAAAAGGTAACGAATGGAGAGAACCAGATGGTAGTATTCCTGATATCTTAAGCTTTGGTGATTATTCCTCTATACCTACAAAATCAGGAGCATATATAATAGTTGCAACAGATGGAACCAAGTTCATATACCCAAGAGGACGGTCTAGCGTTATTTATATTGGCAAAGCTAAAAACTTAAAGAGAAGACTTACTAATCATTATAAAAGTTCAAGAGGTATGAGTACAATGTCTCTTGAGCAACGTCTTGAATTATGGTATTATCAGCGTTATCAATACATCAAAGAATTTGGAGGATCACTACATTGGTATACCACAAGAGGAAGGCAAACACCAGAAAGTTTAGAACGTGAGCTTTTAGCCTATTTTTATGACAGGTATTATTCTCTTCCGGTAGGAAATGGAGCATTTCCTAAGTTTCATTAATTTGAATTTCAATCACTTATGGAGTAATACTTATCTTAGTTACTGTATTGGAAAGCAGAAAAGGTTTCATTTAACACGAAATGGTGGATCATACCGAAACTCAATAACTCGGTAGTGTAATCTAAACTCTGTCTGGTGATGTCCTAGCTCAATGATCAGCGCCCCACCAAAGGGCTAGCTGATCAAATCGAGCGGCAATCGTTCTCCAAATTTAATGGCTAATTGTTGTACTGTCAAACCCCAGTTGTGT